>CAMGHE010000031.1 GCA_946055775.1 uncultured Bacteroidales bacterium | reverse complement strand
AAGAAGGCCATGAAGAGCAGCCAGAAGGAATTTGCCAAGACGCTGGCCAGTTACGCCGACGTCTATGTCAACGACGCCTTCGGTACGGCTCACCGCAAGCACGCTTCGACGGCTGTCATCGCCGACTACTTCGACGCTGACCACAAGATGCCCGGCTTCCTGATGCAGAAGGAAATTCAGGCTGTGGACAACGTGCTGGGCAACATCAAGCACCCCTTCACGGCAATCATGGGCGGTTCGAAGGTCTCCACGAAGATTGGCATCATCGAAAACCTGATGGACAAGGTGGACAACCTGATTCTCTGCGGCGGTATGACCTACACCTTCGCCAAGGCCATGGGCGGCGAAGTAGGCGTATCCATCTGCGAGGAAGACAAACTGCAGCTGGCCCTCGACATCATGGCCAAGGCTAAGGCTAAGGGCGTCAACCTGGTGCTCGGCACCGACTGCGTGGCAGCCGACTCGTTCTCGAACGACGCCAACACTCAGGTCGTTCCCGTCAACGCCATCCCCGAAGGCTGGGAAGGTCTGGATGCCGGTCCCGAAACCCGCAAACTCTTTGCTGAGGCCATCGAAGGCGCCAAGACCATCCTCTGGAACGGTCCTGCCGGCGTATTCGAGTTTGACAACTTCACCGGCGGCTCGCGTGCCATCGCCGAAGCCATCGCCAAGGCCACGGCCGAAGGCGCCTTCTCGCTCATCGGCGGCGGCGACTCCGTAGCCTGCATCAACAAGTTCGGCATGGCCGATCAGGTATCTTACATCTCGACGGGCGGCGGCGCTCTGCTGGAAGCCATCGAGGGCAAGGTGCTCCCCGGCATTGCCGCTGTGACGGAATAATATCCCCATCTACCCTTACCGCCCACTCCCCCGCAAGGAGAGTGGGCGTTTTTTCCTTTCTGCCCAACAAGGCGTTACGCTCTCCCGACGTGAATAAGACCATCGTTTCCCTACTCCTTCTCGCCATCACCACGCTAAGCACCATGGCCTGCGGCGGTCAGAGTGAGGCCGGCAGCCAACAGGCGGCCGACAGCACGCAGACAGCCGACAGCACGCAGACAGTTGCCGATACAGTGATTGTCTTGACCCTCATGCCCGTGACCGACTGCCTACCACTTTATTATGCGCAGGCACACGGACTCTTCGAGCGACAAGGCGTGCATGTGGTTGTGCGCACGCTGACCTCGCTGACCGATGCCGACACGGCCATCGTCAATGCATCCACCCACTTCGGGTTCACGGACAGTGCTCGTGTAGCCACGCTGGCATCCGACAGTCTCATGATGCCTGTACTACACACAAGCGGACGCATGGCGCTGGTAACCTGCGGTAAACTGCGCCTGCGTAAGTTGGCCGACTTGAAATTGCGCACCATCGCGGCCTTGCGCCAGTCGCCTTCGGCACGCCTGCGTCTGGACGTGATGCACAAAGCGGGCATCAGCGAGGAAGACGGACTGTGCCCGCAGATTGGTGACCTGGAGGTACGCACCGCCATGCTCAACGAAAATCAAATAGACGTAGCCGTCCTGCCAGAGCCTTTTGTCACGGCGGCGCACAACGCCGGGCATCGCCTCATGACGGGCACAGTGACCGACACACACAGCGGACGCATCGTTGCCTCACGACGTGCCACGGCACGGAAAGACTATTCCCGACTGTGCCAGGTTCTGACCGCCACCTACCAGGCTGCAGCCGACAGCATCAACAAATATGGCACAGCGGCGGTCCGCGACATCCTGACCAGCACGCTGCACCTACAACCCGCCACCGCAGACAGTCTGAAACTGCCTGCCTACCCCCCGACACGACAATGATGAAGCGCGACACCTTTACGCCATTGAGCCAGGCTCTGCGCCAGGCTATCTTGCGGCACGCCCTTGGCGATGCCCTGTCTGCTCTCCGCGCCTTAGCCACAGGGCTCAAGATGAACGAAAGTCTGGAACGCTGTGAACGCCTTGAGGATAATTACCACATGATGGCTGACTATTTGGTCCGCGGCTTCCACGACGAGAGCCGCGCCACGCTCTACGCTGATTTTCTCCGACAGACAGCCATCGAGGGGGTCAAGGCCGAACGGCAGTTTGCCATCGACGAAGGGCTGAGCCTGTACGCCACCACATGTCGGGCATTGAGCCTGCGCAAGGACCTGGCGGGAGGAACGTCGTGGATGGACACCGCCACGCCAGCCTCTCGCGATCTTTTTGACATGGTTTGGACCTCACCCCTTTGGACACAAGCCGAGAGCGACGCCGCCGATGCATGGCTGAACGAGCCATCGCGTAGCACATTCGACAAGTGCCTGCTCGTCAGTGCCACAATGCTGGGGGCGCTTCACCACTTTGATGCGGTGAAGGTGGTATGGCTCATCCGACAGTCGCAACACGCCAACGACGAGGTGCGCATACGAGCGTTGACAGGGGCTGTCCTCACAACGATAAGCCATTACGAATGGTACACGCTGTTCCCTGAAATAGCACAGGCATGGAACGCCCTGCCTGCCGACCACGGAACCAGCGACGAACTATTTGCCCTACAGGCGGCCCTGATGCTGAGCACCGAGAGCCAGAAGATTGAACATAAAATCAAGGACGAGTTTCTCATGCCCTTCTATAAAAAGGCCCAACGCCTGCGCAAGGGCAACAAGGGCATGAGCATTGATTCGCTGCGCGACGAACTGTCGCGGATGGACACGAACCCCGAATGGGAGAAAGAAGAACGCGCCCTAAGCCAGAAGATGATGCAGATGGACCGCATGCGCAAACAGGGCGTGGACATATTCTTGGGCTCGTTCAAGATGCTTAAGCAGCAGTTTCCCTTTTTCTCGACGGCCGCCAACTGGTTCGCTCCCTTCACCACCAAACACCCCGACCTGCCGCACGACGCACAGACGGAGCGCCTGGCCAGACTCTTCAGCCGGATGGGCATGATGTGCAACAGCGACCGCTACACCCTGGTGTGCACCCTCGCGGCCTTCGCCGCACAGGGACAGCACGGCATGGGTCACGACCAACTCAAGGCGCTCATGGAGCAGCAGGGCGAACTGCCGCCCGAGATGACGGAGAACGACAGCAAGACGTTGATACGCAGTTATGTGGCCGACATCTACCGCTACTTCACGCTCTTCCGTCGGCGTGAGGCTCAGGTCAATCCTTTCGCCTGCCATCTGGTACTCAATGCCTACCCAGACATCGCCGCCCATTTTCATACGGCGAAACGTGCCCACGAACTGGGCGACCTAGCCTTCGACCTGGGACTGTACAACCAGGCGGTGACCTACTACGGACTGGCACAGCCCACGCTGTCGCTGCTACAGAAAGTGGGCTACTGCCATCAGGTGGCACACGAATATGAACTGGCTCTACAGGCTTATGAGCGTGCCGAACTGATGGATGGCGATTCGGTATGGACACTACGGCATCTGGCGGCTTGCCTACGACTGAAAGGCGACTATCCCGCGGCTCTGGACGTCTATCGCCGACTGGACACGCTTTGCCCGGATGATGCCGAAATTGCCTTGCACATGGGCGAATGCCTGCTGCAACAGGAACGGTATGACGAGGCACGTAAGCCCCTCTTCAAGGCCTATTATCTGAAGTCGGACGCGCCGGCCATCTGGCGCGCACTAGCGTGGTGCTCGCTGATGACGGAGCACATCGACGAGGCGCGGACCTATTACGCCAAACTCCTAGAACACGACCCGCAGGCCGAAGACTTACAAAACGCAGGCCATGCCGCCTGGCTGGCTGACAGTGCGGGAGAAGCCCTCGGACTCTACCTGCGCTACATGGCCACGCAAGAGAAAGACCACGACCCGGCGCACCTCTTCGAGGAGGACCGCGCATGGCTATGCCGACACGGCATCAGCGAGGAGGACATACGCATCATGTGCGACGTCATCCGTTGGCGGAAACTGGAATAAGATTTTTCATAGACACATAAGAACGGGAATCTCCCGACATGTCCATCTGACAGGTCAGGAGATTCCCGTTTCTTACGTTTACACGGATGAGGTCACAGCGTACTGCACTCGGCCAGCCATTCGGCGGACGAGGCATCGGTGGGCATGCGCCAGTCGCCACGGGGACTGAGCGAGCAACTGCCAATCTTCGGGCCGTCGGGCAGACAGCTGCGTTTGAACTGCTGGGCGAAGAAGCGGCGATAGAAGGTGGTCAGCCACTGTTTGATGGTCTCATCGCTGTACTGTGCCACACGGTCGTCATGGCCATCAAAGGCTCGCTGTGCCAGACGGAACACCTTGGCCGGACGGCGTCCATGGCGCAGGGTGTGGTATAGGAAGAAGTCGTGCAGGTCATAGGGGCCCACTAAATCTTCCGTCTTCTGGCGGATGGTACCGTCGCTCAAGGCTGGTATCAGTTCTGGACTGATGGGGGTGTCAACGATATCCTTGAGGTAGGCCGCGCTCCGCTCGTCAGCCAGATGGTTTGCCACGTAGTTGACCAGATGCTTGACGAGCGTTTTGGGCACGGAGGCATTGACGCCATACATGCTCATGTGGTCGCCGTTGTAGGTTGCCCAGCCCAGGGCCAGTTCGCTCAGGTCGCCCGTACCGACCACCATGCCTCCCACCTGGTTGGCCACGTCCATCAGGATCTGTGTGCGCTCGCGGGCCTGGCTATTCTCATACGTCACGTCGTGCACGTCGCTGTCATGACCGATGTCGGCAAAGTGCTGTTCGCAGGCTTTGCGGATGCTGATTTCGCGGAAGGTGACGCCGAGCGCTTCTATCAGCCCGACGGCGTTGGTATAGGTGCGGTTGGTGGTACCGAAGCCGGGCATGGTGACGCCGACGATGCCCTTGCGGTCGAGCCCCAGACGGTCGAAAGCGCAGACGGTGACCAGCAGGGCCAGCGTGGAGTCGAGACCGCCGCTGATGCCGATGACGGCGGTCTTGGCATGGGTGTGCACCAGACGCTTCATCAGTCCCTCGGCCTGAATGGTGAGGATGCGGTCCGAGCGGCGGAGCAGTTCGTCGCCCTTGGGCACGAAGGGCAGCGGATCTATCTCTCGCGTCAGGGTGAACGTGTCCGTCATACGCCCCTCGCCCACTTCGACGATGGGAAAGTCGGACGTGCGGGGCACGAGGGCTGTGGCAGCGGCAAAGGTGGTATTCTTGCGGCGGTCGCTGCGCAGACTGTCCACGTCAATCTCCGCCACGGTCAGTTCGCCGCCCTTGGGGAAGGCGTCGCGCTCGGCCAGCATACGACCCGACTCAGCAATGAAGCCACGGCCACCGAAGACCACGTCCTGCGTGCTCTCGCCCGGGCCGCTGCTGGTATAGACGTAGCCGGCCAGACTGCGGGCGCTCTGCGCCGTCACAATCTGACGGAGATACTGCGCCTTGCCCACCAGTTCGTTGCTCGCGCTGAGATTGAAGATGACTTCGGCACCGGCCAGCGCCAATGCGCTCGAGGGCGGGATGGGGGCCCACAGGTCCTCGCATATTTCTATGCCGAAGAGGATGCCGCCGACGCTGAACAGCAGGTGGGAGGACAGGGGCACATTCTGCCCGCAGAAGCTGACCTTGGCGTGGGGCTCGAGGGCGCTGGCCGAGGTGAACCAGCGGCGCTCGTAAAACTCGTTATACTCGGGCACGAAGGTCTTGGGCACAAAACCGTGGAGGACGCCGCGGTGGAGGACAGCGGCACAGTTGAAAAGCATACCGCGATAGGCGACGGGGACGCCGACGATGCTCACCACCTCGACGTTGCGACTGAACTCCATCAGGCGCAGCAGGGCGGCCTCCACCCTCTCGAGGAGCAACTGCTGGCCAAACAGGTCCTGACAGGTATAGCCCGTGACAGCCAGTTCGGGGAAGCACACGATGTCGATGCCCATGCCGTCGGCGCGGGCCATGAGCGACTCTATCTCTTCGGTGTTGTGGCGCACGTCGGCCACGACCGTCTGGCAGACGGCGGCAGCCACCTTTATCATTCCATCTTTCATAAGTACCGGTTGAAATGGGCAAGACCATGCCCTCTCGCACGGGGAGGACATGGTCTTGGCTATTTGTTATTTCTGATTATTCTTTCGGCGCAAGGCAGATGCCGAGTTCGTCGAGCTGCTTCTGGTCAACGACCGACGGGGCGTCGAGCATCACGTCGCGTCCGGAGTTGTTCTTCGGGAAGGCGATGCAGTCGCGGATGCTGTCCAGTCCGGCGAAGAGCGACACGAAACGGTCCAGACCGTAGGCCAGACCGCCGTGAGGCGGTGCGCCATACTTGAAGGCGTTCATCAGGAAGCCAAACTGCTCCTTGGCGCGCTCGGGGGTGAAGCCCAGCACTTCGAAGATTTTGGCCTGAAGCACGGCATCGTGAATACGGATGCTGCCACCGCCCACTTCTACGCCGTTGCACACCATGTCGTAGGCATCGGCCAGCACGGAGGCGGGGTCGGTGTCGAGCTTGGCAACGTCCGAGGGCTTGGGCGAGGTAAACGGATGGTGCATGGCCATGAGGCGCTGCTCCTCGTCGCTCCACTCGAACATGGGGAAGTCCACCACCCACAGCAGGGCAAACTTGTTCTTGTCGCGCAGGCCGAGGCGCGAGCCCATCTCCAGACGCAGTTCGCACAGTTGCTTGCGGGCACGCATCGCATCGTCGCCGCTGATGATGAGGATGAGGTCGCCGGGCTGTGCACCCATGGCCTCCTTCATGGCGTTGAGCACCTCGGGGGTGTAGAATTTGTCCACGCTGCTCTTGACGTGGCCGTCGGCTTCGACGCGGGCATAGACCAAGCCCTTGGCACCAATCTGCGGCGACTTGACGAAGTTGGTCAGTTCGTCGAGCATCTTGCGCGTATAGTGGGCGCAGCCCGTGGCGCAGATACCGCCGATGTAGGCCGCGTCGTTGAAGACGGCAAACGAGCCCGTGTCCTTGAGCACGTCCATGAGTTCGACAAACTCCATGCCGAAGCGCATGTCGGGCTTGTCTGAACCGAAGCGGCGCATAGCCTCGCTCCAGGGCAGACGCAGGAAGGGCGTCTCGCCCAAATCAACGCCGCGCACCTCGCGGAAGAGGTACTTGGTCATCTCCTCAAAGACGCGGATGATGTCGTCCTGCTCAACGAAGGACATCTCGCAGTCGATCTGCGTAAACTCCGGCTGGCGGTCGGCGCGCAGGTCTTCGTCGCGGAAGCACTTCACAATCTGGAAGTAGCGGTCCATGCCGGCCACCATGAGCAGTTGCTTGAGCGTCTGTGGGCTCTGCGGCAGGGCGTAAAACTGGCCCTGATTCATGCGCGAAGGCACGATGAAGTCGCGGGCACCTTCGGGTGTGGAGCCGACGAGGACGGGGGTTTCAATCTCCAGGAAGCCCTTGCTGTCGAGGAAGTGGCGCACGGCCAAGCAGAATTTGTGACGCAGTTCGAGGTTGGCACGCACGGGGTTGCGGCGCAAGTCGAGATAGCGGTATTTCATGCGCAGGTCGTCGCCGCCGTCGGTATTGTCCTCGATGGTGAAGGGGGGAACGTCCGAGGCGTTGAGCACGTTCAGTTCGCGCACCACAATCTCGATGTCGCCCGTAGGCATGTTGCTGTTCTTGGCATAGCGTTCGTTCACCTCGCCCGTCACTTGGATGACGTATTCGCGGCCCAGCTTGTTGGCCTTATGGCAGAGGTCGGCGTCGGTTTCTTCGTTGAACACCAGTTGGGTGATGCCGTAGCGGTCGCGCAGGTCGATGAAGGTCATGCCGCCCATCTTACGGCTGCGCTGCACCCAGCCGGCCAGCGTCACGGTGCGTCCCGCATCGCTCAGGCGAAGTTCGCCGCAGGTAGTAGTTCTGTACATATACTTATATATATATTGTATGTTGTGTTTGCTTTGGCAAAAGTACAACAATCTTAAGGATTGCCCCCTACTGCGAAGGACTAAATTTGCGTTTCCGGCTATTCTTTATGGTCTTTATGGCCTTTGGTCGCTCTCAGCCTTCAGCGGCAAGCGGTGAGCGCCTGCTGCAAGTCTTGTGGATGAAAGAAGAAGGTGGCTCCGGGGCAGTGACGGCGCATGAAGTCTTCGTCGCGGAAGCCCCACAGCACGGAGGCGCAGTCGATGCCCGCCGCCTGTGCGCAGGCGTAATCCACTTCCGAATCGCCCACGTAGAGCGTCTCTTCCGGTGTGGCGTCCAGCAGACGCAGGCCCTCGAGCAGCATGTCGGGCGCCGGCTTGCGGCGTATGCCCTCGCGCTCACCGATGGCCACGTCAATACGGCCGGCAAAGAAATGGTCCGCCAAGCCGGTGACCGCCTCCTGCAGTTTGTTAGAGACGATGGCCGTCCGCACACCATGGGCCTTGAGCGCATCGAGCAGTGGCAGGATGCCGCCATAGGGTTTCGTCTTATCCATGCTGTGCTCAAGGTAATGGGCACGAAACAGCGTCAGCGCGTGCTCCGTCATGTCGGCATCGGCCATGGGCGCGGCGCTCAGAGTCACCAGCGAGCGCACGCCATTGCCCAGAAAGCGGCGGATGTCCTGTCGCGAACGCAGCGGCAGACGACAGGCGGCGAGGGCATAGTTGACGGCGTCGGCCAAATCGTCAAGGGTATCGAGCAGCGTGCCGTCGAGGTCGAAGATGCACGCGCGTTTCTCACAAAGATTCATAGACGTAATCATATAAGAGAGGGATTCTATAAGTTCTGTTGCTATCTGTTGCCACCGCATTCATCCTGTCTAAAGGATAATGCCGTGGTCGTGCTTGATTTCCTCCATGACGAAGGTGCTCTCCAAAGAACCGATATGGGGTATCTGCGTCAGCCGCCACAGCACAAACTCGCGGTAGGAGGCCATATCGCGGGCATGTATTTTCAGCAGGAAATCGAAACTGCCGGAGATGTTGTAACACTCGGTCACCTCGGGCATCTCACGGACCAACTGGGCAAACTCGTCGGCGGTCTTCTTGGTCAGGCAATTCAGTTTGACACTGCAGAACACCACAAAGCCGCAACCCAGCCGCTCGGCATCGAGCACGGCCATATATTTGTTGATATAGCCTTTCTGCTCCAAGCGGCGGATGCGCTCATAGACGGGGGTAGAAGATAGATGGACAATGCCGGCAATCTCTTTGTTGCTCAAGCGCGCATTCTCCTGCAAGGTGCGGAGGATGGCTATGTCGGTAGAATCAAGGCCTTCTGTATTCATACGGTACAGAGATTTTGGAATGTGGCAGAACGTGCGGGCTGTCTAACCATACTGTCGGCCAAGAGCGCCGCAGAAGATTATTCTGCGCGAGAGCCGTTGAGAAGGGCAAAACAGAAGATTATTCTGCAAAACGCCGCAAATTTAGTGAAATCTTCTGAGTTTTTAGAAAGGCTTGGAAGGAATATCTACAAACCCGTAACTTTGCAGACGAAACCACTACAACAACACACACATAAATCCATAGACCATGAGCACAAAGAAACTCCACTTCGAGACCCTCCAACTTCATGTTGGCCAAGAGCAGCCCGACCCCGCCACCGACGCCCGCGCGGTGCCCATCTACCAAACCACGTCGTATGTATTCCGCAATTCGCAGCACGCTGCCGACCGCTTCGGCCTGCGCGACGCCGGCAACATTTACGGCCGTCTGACCAACAGCACGCAGGGCGTCTTTGAGGACCGCGTGGCTGCCCTCGAGGGCGGCGTGGCCGGCCTGGCCGTAGCCAGCGGTGCTGCCGCCATCACCTACGCCCTGGAGAACATCCTGCTGCCCGGCACGCACCTCATCGCGGCCGACAATCTCTACGGCGGCTCGTTCAACCTCATCACGCACACGCTGGCCGACCGCGGCGTGACGAACACCATCATCAACGTCAACGACGCCGCGGCACTCGAAGCCGCCTTCCGCCCCGAGACGCGCGCCGTCTTCGTCGAGACCTTCGGCAACCCCAACTGCGACGTGACCGACCTCGACGCCGTGGCCGAGGCGGCCCACCGGCATGGCGTACCTCTCATCGTGGACAACACCTTCGGCACGCCATACCTCATCCGCCCCATCGAGCACGGCGCCGACATCGTGGTCCACTCGGCCACCAAGTTCATCGGCGGCCACGGCACGAGCCTTGGCGGCGTCATCGTTGACGGCGGCACTTTCCCCTGGAAAAACTACGCCGAAAAGTTCACCACCCTGGCCGGTCCCGACCCCTCCTACCATGGTGCCGTCTTTGCCGACGTGGCCGGCGCTGCCGCCTTCGTCACCCGCATCCGTGCCGTCCTGCTGCGTGACACGGGTGCCACGCTCTCGCCCTTCAACGCCTTCATCCTGCTGCAAGGCCTGGAGACGCTGTCGCTCCGCGTGGAGCGCCATGTGGAGAACACGCTCAAGGTCGTGGAATATCTCAGCCGCCATCCGCAGGTGGAGCGCGTCAACCACCCCTCGCTGCCCTCGCATCCCTCACACGCGCTGTATAAGAAGTACTTCCCCAACGACGGCGGCAGCATCTTCACCTTCGAGATTAAGGGCGGACAGGAGGACGCTTGGCGCTTCATCGACCGTCTGCAGATCTTCTCGCTGCTGGCCAACGTAGCCGACGTCAAGAGCCTGGTCATCCACCCGGCCACCACCACCCACTCGCAGATGTCGCCGCAGGAACTGGCCGAGCAGCACATCACGCCTTCAACCATCCGTCTGAGCATCGGCACGGAGCACATCGACGACATCATCGACGACCTTGAACAGGCATTCTCATAACATAATGGTTTGGTAAGAGGAGGGCGTGTCAGGACTGATTTGTTCCTGCATGCCCTCCAATTTGTACCCGAATGGAGCGTCATCAGAGAGGATTTGGCTTGAGGGGAAACTGCATAATGATGCAATCTTGGGCCTTCCGCGCTATCACATTCAATTCTCCAATCCACCTCCCCGAAAATCTGTAGTACCCACACAAAATTTTTCAAAACGCCAGATTTCCCGAAAACCGGCAATGATGCAGCCAATAATCGTGTTCTTATTGATAGGAATAGAACCCTTTCCACAATTGCCTGAAGAAGTCAAGGACATGAATGCACTCCACATTGCCCATACGACGATTGAAGGGGTCAAGACTGACGATTATCAGACGTGCAGCGGGATAGTCTTCAGCGAATGACTTCAGACCCTTCAAATGTCGGGGAAGAACTTCCTCGACAGACTTGATTTCAATAGCCAGACGTGCGTCACCTACTATGGCATCTACTTCAAGGCGTATCCTTTGCGTTTCAATTTTCTTGCACTTGAGCCGCAAAGGATAAATACGAGCCCTTATTCAGACATCAGACGGTGAACCTCATTGAGCATTTCGGGCACTTCGGGTATCTTATCAATGATTACCAGCGTGCCTTTCGGCTTGTCGATGAGCTTGTCGTACAGCAGCGATGGCTTGCGTTTGTAGCGGGCTGCCAAAGACGTATCAAGCAAGTCGATGTATATCGCATCAGGAAAATTGTTCCTAAGAAACGTGCTTTTTCCTGTCTGTCGTGCACCAAACAGGAATATACTTTCCTCTAATTCGCTGTTAATCTTTAATCTGCGCTCTATCATACCTATAGCATAAGTTGTTTCTACTGCGTATTTTTCATGAAAATCCGCAGCGTTACTGAGGATTTTCATGGAAAATACGCAGCAAAGGCACGCATTTCCAAACTTAGCCGCAAGTGTGAGGGCCGTTTTTGGTTGAGTACAAGCCGTACTTCAACGCTCAAGGCCGATACCCTTAACAGAGGCTCAATGAAGCAGTGTACAAGGGGCTGTGAGGAGGGCGGTGTGTCATAATAGCCAATCTGCTGCGTGGCTATCGGCATTCGGGCATGGTCATGTACTTCATACACTCCCTGCGCCCTCAGCCTCAGCGTATTGCATCTTGACCATTCTGACGCACCTTCGAGTGCGCGTGATAATTTACATTTTGACCCACCCTCTTGTTCCCGAGGTGGGCCTGCTGCTAAGCAACGGCTGCGAACATGTGGAGAAGGGTCGCATTGATGCCATTAGCAGCATGATTGCCCCCATTTATCTACGGATGCTGTCACCTGCGAACTTCAGGACGGGGGCGTCGTCAATGGAAAACGCGCTATGCCAGGGCTGTCAGGCGCTCCAGCACAATGCGGATAAGAGTGTCGATGCGCTGCTTGTAGTTGGCATCGGCGTTGAGGGCGCGGCGGTTGGCGATGACCATGCAGCAGGTCAGGGCCTGATGGCCCATGAGGGCGCTGAGTCCCGCCACGGCGCTGCTCTCCATCTCGAAGTTGGTGATGCGCAGTCCGTTGTAGGAGAAGGCTTCAATCTTTTCGTTCTGCATGGGGTCGGCCAGCGGCAGGCGCAGTTCGCGGCCCTGTGGTCCGAAGAATCCGCCGCAGGCCACGGTGATGCCGCGTACCATGTCGTCGGCCGCGATGGCATCGAGCAGACGGCGGTCGGCCGAGGCCACATAGGGATGAGCGATGCACTGGTGGCCCTGCCACTGCATGTGGCGGAGGAAGGCCTGCTCGAGAGCGGTGTCGCAGACGGCGTCGCGACCGGCGTAGAAGTTGAGCAGGCCGTCGAAGCCGATACTCTTCTCACTGGCGATGAAGGTCCCTACCGGCGTGTCGGGCTGCAGACCGCCGCAGGTGCCGATGCGCACAATCTGGAGCGAGCGGAGGGTGGGACGGAGGCGGCGCGTGGCGAAGTCGATGTTGGCCAGGGCGTCAATCTCGTTGAGGACGATGTCGATGTTGTCGCAGCCGATACCCGTCGAGATGATGGTCAGGCGGGTACCGTTCATCGTGCCGGTGACCGAGTGGAACTCGCGGCTCGCCACGTCACATTCTATATGGTCCAGGTGTGCCGCCACGGTCTGTACGCGGCCCGGGTCGCCCACGAGGATGACCTTTCGGGCCAGTTGTTCGGGTTTCAGATGCAGGTGAAACACGCTGCCGTCATCGTTGATGATGAGTTCGGAGGGGGCGAAATAGTCTTTCATGGCATAGAGGGTTAATAATGGCTCAGAAGGGCCCTATTTCTTTTCCAGCACTTGGCGCAGTGCCGCCCGCTGGCTTTTCTGATCGGCATAGAGGGCGGCCACTTCCTGCTCCAGGTTGAGGATGTTGTTGCGGATGATGTTCGTCTGGCGGGCGCTGTACTCCTGTCTGAGCGCTTCGAGGCGGTCGTTCTTCTGTTGGAGTTGCGTCTGGATGACAAAGAGGCGTTCGGCGATGACCCGCGCCTGACTGTTGGTCAACTGGTTGGGACTGTAACACAGCACGTCGCCCGGGAGCACTAAGGGCTGTACGCCCTGGCTTCGTCCCTTGCCCGTTGCGCCCTCTTCGTCGTTGATGGCCTTCAGGCGAGTCAGGGCCTCGCTGCGCTCCGTGGTGTCGGCACAGCATGCCGCGATGCTGCTGATGCGGGCCTGGTGGCGGATGTTGTCGGCATTGTCGGCGTCGGGCGTCAGCGTCTGGCGCACGTCGTTCGGTACGAAGCGGTAGATGCACACCTTGCCGGCAGGCTGGCGGCGGTCAGTGGCGAACCATCCGATGCGGGCCTGCTCGTCAATGACCATCATATAGTCGTTGGCCGGCGAATTGAACGGCATGCCGACGTTCTCAGCCTTGACAAAGGAGCCCGTGGCCGATGTACGCCGTGTGACAAAGATGTCGTAGCCACCCAGACTCTCCTCGCCTTGGGCAGCAAAGTAGAGCGTAACGCCGTCCGAGAGCACATAGGGGTAGGCCTGCGCGTCGTCGTCGCTGCCCATGCCCTCAAGGCGTACCGGGCGCTCGATGCCCGTAGCCGAGGTGAAGCACTCGTATAGTTTGGTCAGTCCGGCTGTGTCAGTGTCGGCAAAGACCATGCGGTCGCCGAAGTCGTTGAGGAAGGCCGGCATAGCCCCCTGCGTGCGGTTGCGCACCAGAGTGGGGGCGATGCGCGCCAGCGGTGCCAGTGTGCCGCTGCCAGCGCTCAGACGATAGGCATCCAGAAACGTGTCGGCATCCACCACCAAACTGTCTATGATGGTGATGCGTTCGGTGCCGCTCAGCATCTCGGCGCCCATGCGTGCCTGATGCAGTTGGGCTTCGAGGGCGACGGTGCTGTTTTTCTTGCGTTTCTCGGCGTCAATCTGTTTGGTCAGGACGCTGATGGCCTCGTCGAAGCGGTATTCGTTCATCAGGCTGTCGGGCGACACGGTGACCGTCGGCTTGACCGGGCGAATACGACGTCGCTGGGCTTGGCCTGGGATATTGATGCAGGCTGCCAGCGTCAGGGCCAGCACGGGATAAAGAAGTCTCATAGCGTATGTGAACAGTAGGTTTGAAGCCAAAAGTACGCATTTTATTTGAGGTGCTGCCAGAAGTGCCGCAACTTTTATGTATTTTTGTCGGTAGAAAGTCATACCATCCCCATTTGAGGCCCCGTAGGAGCATGGGCGGCATAGGCTGTAACCCCTCCTCCTGAGGCCCTTTCCTTATATAAATGATGAAAAGTTGTTTCCGTAACCTCCTCAATCCCCTTATCCCCCTATCCTTCGCTCTGGCCACTCTGGCGCTGCCCGCCCATGGCCAGAGCAGCCATCAGGTAGCGCCCGGCGAAACCCTCTACAGCCTGTCGCGCAGGTACGGCGTCAGCATGGACCGCATCAGAGCGGCCAATCCGGGTCTGACCGCCGAAAACCTCAAGGCCGGCATGCAGGTCAACATTCCCGCTGCGGCGTCCGCTGCAGGCCGGCAGCAGACGACACCCGACGTGCAGCGCAAGCCTTCGCCCCGCACGCATGTGGTGAAACGCAAGGAGACTCTCTATGGCATAGCCCGCCAGTATGGTCTGACGCTGGACGAATTGGTGGCGGCCAATCCGTCGCTCGACACCACGAAGACCAAACTGAAGAAAGGCACCGAACTCAATATTCCCGAGCCGCGTAAACTCGCGCACGCAGCCGCCAAGGTGCGGCGCATGACCGTCGTGCTGCCCCTACTGGAGCAGACCACGGCCGGCCGGCGCTGCATCGAGTTCTACCGCGGCATGCTCATGGCCATCGACCAGATGCGCGACGAGATGAAAGGCGAATTTATCATCACCACCCTCAACGAGCCAGCCTCGGCAGCATCTATGGCCCATCTCAAAGAGCAGGTGGAGCAGTCAGCGCCCGACGTGGTGGTGGGTCCCCTCTATCCCAGCCACTTCGAGACCATGCGCGGATGGGTGGCCACCAACGACAAGACCGAATGGTTCATCCCCTTCTCCTCGAAATATCCCAGCGTGGTCAGCCAGCCCCAGACTATCCTGCTCAATGCTCCTGACGAATATAAGGGACAGAAGGCCGCCGAACTCTTCGTGCAGCATTTCCACCGCGCCCGTTTCGTCCTCCTTCACGAGCAGGGCGGCGACGAGGTGCTCTTCACCTCGGGCCTACGCAACTACTTAGTGGCTGCTGGCATGGAGGTGTTGGACCTGCCCGTGGGCTACACTCTGGCCGACATGCAGAAGGCTGTGGCCGCCAAGGGCCTGACGCTCTTCGTGCCCGATGCCTCGTCGACGGCCGTGGCCAATAAGGTGCTCGACCACATCGCGCAGGTCGGTGTCGCCGATGGTAAGGGACGTGTCGCCTTGGCGGGCTATGCAAGTTGGTATGACGCCGACCATGGCGTGCGCCAGCGCCTGACCCGCCCTGCCAGCGACGTCTATCTGTGCATGCCCTATTTCCATGATGCCGGCTCGCCCCGTGGCTCACGCTTCACCACCGACTATTTCGGCTGGTTCCGCCAGTCGGCTGCCGAAGGCGGGCAATATGCCGCCATGGGGCATGACGCCATGCTGGCCCTCTACGGACAGACGCAGCGCCACGACATCGGCACGCTACCCGTCTTCAGTCGCATAGCCGAGGGCGGCGGCCGCGTGAACAGCACCTTCGTCCTGCTACAGTTTACGCCGCAGGGCACCATACAGCAGATTTCTCTGACAAACTGATTGCCCATGTTATTCCACCGTAAAAGCCGCCTGTTCCAGCGGCACACCTGCCATCGCTGGCGGAGCCTACGCCGCCTGATGACCATCGTCTGTGCAGCCGTGACCTTCTGCGCTGCTCTGCCCGCTGCGGCACAGGTGGGCGAAGCACGCCGCACCATCTCGCTGGGCTTCAGCGGCGGCTATGTGATGAACAATGTCACCTTCGACCCCACCATCAAGCAGAAGTCGCACACGGGCCCCACGATGGGCGTCACTCTCCGCTTTGTCTCGGAGAAATACTTCAAGACCCTGTGTGCCTTGCAGATGGAGGTCAACTATGCCCGTCTGGGCTGGACCGAGGATATACGCAGCAGTGCCGACGAACCGCTGCCCGACACCTATAGCCGTCACATGGACTACCTGCGCATTCCGTTGCTGGCGCGCCTGTCGTGGGGCTATGAGCGCCGTGGCTTCTCGGCCGCCTTCATCGCCGGTCCCGAGTTTGGCTACCTGCTGGGCGAAAAGAGCGAACGCAGCGCCGAGTGGACCCTCGATGCCCAAGGTCAACCCGACCGTCCGAACGGCATGTCGGCACAGTATGACATGTCCGTTGAGCACCGTTTCGACTACGGTATCACTGGCGGCCTCTCGCTCGAGGTGGCCACCGGCATAGGCCGCTTCTCGTTGGACGGCCGCTATACCTACGGCCTGGCCGACCTCTTCAGCAACGGCAAGAAGGACGTCTTCTCGCGCTCGAACCACAGCACCATCACCCTCAAACTGACCTACCTCTTCGACGTGAGGAAGTAGCGGCAAGGATCGCGGCAGGACAGTAGAGTACTCTCAGGGAGTACTGTGCCAACGTGGCAGTGTGTCTTGGTAATCATGCTTGCCAAATCACGGTTAGGGGGGGGCAGAGGGTGTATCAAAATGAAGATGGTTGAGCGACGGGGCCCGCTAGGAGGAGGGTGTATCAAAATTAGGGAGGTGCGGCAAACATGCTTGTGTTCCTCATTTGGAGGAGGGAGAGAGAATGGAAGAGAGTTATCCCCTCGTTTCCAAGATGCCCCGTGTGGGCTGGACAACTTCGCATTGCCCATGCGGTCAAATCCGAAGGCCCACTTGTGCCCGTGGCGGGCTGAAAGCCCAAGGTCCTCCCTAGCCCAGGGTGTCGCTCCCTTCGGTCGCCCTGGGCTAGGGACTCTCCCTCCTGCGGAGGTGGAGAGATGGCTTTCAGCCATCCTACGCGACGCAAGCGTGCAGATGTGCATGACTATGTCTATTTTGATACACCTTCCCCGCCGCAGTTTCAACGCTATTGCGCTGATTTCATCGTTCAAGATTGTCCCATGGTGCCGTCAATGGACGGTACATCCTAGCGGCGTCGCCCCGCAAATTCCCCGCTTGTGAGCATTTTGATACACCCTCTATGCAAAATAAGCCGCTACACTTTGCTCTTCCCCTGGCTTGCACTAACTTTGCAGGGAAATTCTGCAAACAATATGGCAAAAGAACTGAAAGACCTTACAAAACGTAGTGTTGACTACTCAAAATGGTATAACGAACTGGTGGTAAAGGCCGATCTGGCCGAGCAAGCCGACGTGCGCGGCTGCATGGTCATCAAGCCCTACGGCTACGCCATCTGGGAACGCATACAGCAGTCGCTTGACGAGCGCTTCAAGGCCACGGGCGTACAGAACGTCTATTTTCCCATGCTCATCCCCAAGAGTTTCCTCTCGAAGGAGGCTGAACACGTGGAAGGCTTCGCCAAGGAGTGTGCCGTGGTGACGCACTACCGTCTGAAAGCCAACCCCGACGGCGACGGCGTGGTGGTGGACCCCGCCGCCCGCCTGGAGGAGGAACTGATTATCCGCCCCACGTCGGAGACGACGATATGGAACACCTACCGCAAGTGGATACACTCGTGGCGCGACCTGCCGCTGTGCTGCAACCAGTGGTGCAACGTCATGCGCTGGGAAATGCGTACCCGCCTGTTCCTCCGCACGAGCGAGTTCCTTTGGCAGGAGGGCCACACTGCCCACGCCACACGCGAAGAGGCTGAGGCACGCGCCCGCCAGATGCTGGACGTCTATGCCGACTTCGCCCGCGACATTCTGGCCATCCCCGTAGTGCGCGGCGTGAAGAGCGCCACCGAGCGCTTCGCCGGCGCCCTCGACACCTACACCATCGAGGCCATGATGCAGGACGGCAAGGCGCTGCAGAGCGGTACGAGCCACTTCCTGGGCCAGAACTTCGGCCGCGCCTTCAACGTGCAGTTCGTCGATAAGGAAAACAAACTGGACTACGCCTGGGCCACCAGCTGGGGCGTGAGCACACGTCTGATGGGCGCGCTCATCATGACCCACTCGGACGACAACGGTTTGGTACTGCCGCCGCACCTCGCCCCCATTCAGGTGGTGCTCGTACCTATATATAAAGGCGACGCCGAACTGGCAGCGTTCAACGAAAAGATGGGTAGCATTGCCGACAACCTCAGAGCCAAGGGCATCCGCGTGAAGTACGACAACGCCGACAACAAGCGCCCGGGCTTCAAGTTTGCCGACTACGAACTCAAAGGTGTGCCCGTCCGTCTCGTGATGGGCGGCCGCGACCTGGAGAACGGCACCATCGAGGTGATGCGCCGCGACACACTGGAGAAGCAGACCATCAGCGTAGAGGGCATTGAGGAGTATGTAATCAACCTGCTCGAGGAGATTCAGCAGAACATCTACAACAAGGCCAAGACCTACCTCGACGCCCATATCTATCCGTGCGACAACTACGACGAGTTTAAGGAGCGCATCAAGGACGGCGGCTTCTTCCTCTGCCCCTGGGACGGCACGGAAGAGACAGAGGCACAAATCAAGGCCGACAC
>CAMGHE010000030.1 GCA_946055775.1 uncultured Bacteroidales bacterium | reverse complement strand
TGGTCTGACAGACCAACCTCGTCAGTGTGCCCTTATTATAGCTGAGTAGTTACTTGAGGCCCCCAGACCGTTAAACATTTCTAAAAAATACCGTTGTCAGCAGGAGGGCCAAAAAAGATGATTTTTCTACAAAACGGGCTTCGGGCAGTGTTTTTCTCTTTTTTGAGGGTCGGCACAAAATTATGAGGAGAAATTTTGTGCTCTGAAAAGTTTTCCATACATTCGCGGAGTAAAACCCTATGCAACGCACACGCGGCCTCAGGCAACATGAGCCACGGCCGCACAGTTTATCTAAACCAAAGGTGTAAGGACAAAAGCCGCAGCGCCCGCGCCCTTAATGGGCAGCAGTATGGCCTCTCCGAAGCATGGACGGCTCAGAGCACGGCGTTTGGTCAGCCACCCCCAAATCTATCGCCATGAAGAAATACAATTTTGGCGCGGGACCTTCCATTCTCCCGCAGGAAGTGATGAAAGCCACGGCTGAAGCACAGGTGGAATTTCAAGGTATGGGACTCTCGCTGATGGAAATCAGCCACCGCACGAAAGAATTTCAGGCCGTCATGGATGAGGCTCAGGCCCTGTTCAAAGAACTGCTGAACATCCCCGAAGGCTACTCGGTGCTCTTCGTTGGCGGCGGCGCCAGCACACAGTTCTGCATGGTGCCCTTCAACCTTCTAGAAAAGAAGGCCGCCTATCTGAACACCGGCGTATGGGCTAAGAAGGCACTCAAGGAAGCCAAACTCTTCGGTGAAGTGGTAGAAGTGGCTTCGTCGGCCGACGCCAACTACACCTTCATTCCCAAAGACTACGTCATCCCTGCGGATGCAGACTATTTCCATATCACGACGAACAACACCATCTACGGCACCGAACTGCACGAAGATCTGGACAGCCCCGTACCTCTGGTGGCCGACATGTCGTCCGACATCTTCTCGCGCCCCATCGACGTGAGCAAGTACGGCCTGATTTACGGCGGTGCACAGAAGAACCTCTCCATGGCCGGCGTAACCTTCGTCATTGTCAAGGAAGAACTGCTCGGCAAGGTGAGCCGCGCCATTCCCACGATGCTCGACTACCGCACGCACGTCGATAAGGGCTCGATGTTCAACACGCCGCCCGTAGTGCCTATCTACTGCGCCCTGCAGACGCTGAAGTGGATCAAGAAGTGCGGCGGCGTAGCCGAAATGGCGCGCCGTGCCAAGGAGCGCGCCGACCTGCTCTACGGCGAGATTGACCGCAACAAACTGTTCCGCGCCACGGTGACAGCCGTAGAAGACCGCTCGTACATGAACATCTGCTTCGTCATGGCCGACGAATACAAGGATCTCGAAGCCGACTTCATGAAGTTTGCCACCGAGCGCGGCATGAGCGGCATCAAGGGCCACCGCTCCGTCGGCGGATTCCGCGCCTCGTGCTACAACGCCATGCCGCTCGAAGGCGTGCAGGCGCTGGTAGATTGCATGAAGGAATTTGAAGCCGCCCACTAATCCAAGAAACAACCATAGGAATAGAGAACAGAATGCCCCGAGCAGCCTGTTCCCTATTCCTTATTATATATAATGTATATACCCAAGGGAGGGCGCAACGACCAACGCAGCCGTCACAACGCCCTGCCCTACATTTCAACACCAACCCCATGAAAGTATTAATAGCCACCGAAAAGCCCTTCGCTCCCGTAGCCGTCAAGGGCATTAAGGAGACATTCGATATGGCAGGTTATGCCTGCGAAACACTGGAAAAGTACACCGATAAGGCACAACTTTTGGCTGCCGTGGCCGACTGCCAGGGCCTCATCGTACGCTCCGACATCATCGACGCCGAGGTGATGGACGCTGCCCCCGAACTGAAAATCATCGTCCGCGCCGGTGCTGGCTACGACAACATCGATCTGGCTGCCGCCACAGCCCGCAAAATCGTGGTAATGAATACGCCGGGTCAGAACGCCAACGCCGTGGCCGAACTGGTCATCGGTCTGCTCATCTATACCATGCGCCAGCGCTTCAATGGCAAATCGGGCAGCGAACTGATGGGCAAGAAGATGGGCCTCATGGCCTTCGGCGCCGTAGCCCAGAACGTGGCCCGCATCGCCAAGGGCATGGGCATGGACGTATCGAGTTACTCGCCGCTCAACCGCCCGCAGAAAATCATCGACGCCGGCTTCCACGTGCACGAATCGCTCGAGGCCCTCTTCCACTACAACGACATCGTCAGCCTCCACTGCCCCGCCACGCCGCAGACTATCGGCAGCATCGGCTACGACCAACTGATGTGCATGAAGCCCAACGCCATCCTGGTCAACACGGCCCGCGCCGAGGTCATCGACGAGGAAGGACTGCTCAAGGCCATGGAGGAACGCCAGGACCTGCGCTACATCACCGACATCAAGATGAAGCGCCACGACGAGGCCGTAGAGAAACTGGGCGACCGCTACGTCTTCACACCCAAGAAGATGGGCGCACAGACAGCCGAAGCCAACATCAACGCCGGCCTGGCCGCTGCCCAGGAAATCGTAGATTTCATCGAAGACGGCGTCAAGAAATGCCAGGTTAACCACTAATCACGGAACGGCCTAATCTTAATACTTACACCACGGTGGGGAGGGCATCACTGCCCTACCCGCCTCAAAAGGAAAACACACCATGCCCCGCATAAAACCATTCAAAGGCGTACGCCCGCCAGTGGACCTGGTCGAAGCCGTAGAAAGCCGCCCTTATGACGTGCTCGACTCGGAAGAGGCTCGCGCCGAAGCCGGCAGCAACGAGAAGTCGCTCTACCACATCATCAAGCCGGAAATCAACTTCCCCGAAGGCACCAGCGAATACGACCCGCGCGTGTACGACAGCGCCGCCGAGCAGTTTGCCAAATTCCAAAAGGAGGGCTGGCTGGTGCAGGATGAGGAGGAGAACTACTACCTCTACGCCCAAACGATGAACGGCCGTACGCAGTACGGTCTGGTGGTCTGCGCCCACGTCGAAGACTACATGAACGGCGTCATCAAGAAGCACGAACTGACCCGCCGCGACAAGGAGGACGACCGCATGCGCCACGTCAGCGTGACCAACGCCAATATTGAGCCGGTCTTCCTGGCCTACAAGGGCAACGACGTGCTCCAGTCGCTCATCGCTCGCTATGCGGCCACGAAGCCTCTTTACGATTTCATCGCGCCCATCGACGGCTTCGGCCACAAGTTCTGGGTCATCTCTGACGCTGCAGACAAGGCCACCATCACCGAGGAATTTGCCAAGATGGACGCCCTCTACATCGCCGACGGCCACCACCGCTCGGCTGCCGCCGCACGCGTCGGCGCCGAAAAGATTGCGGCCGAAGGGCATGGAGAGCACGACTACTACATGGCCGTCTGCTTCCCCGCCGACCAACTGACCATCCTCGACTACAACCGCGTGGTCAAAGACCTGAACGGCTTGTCGCCCGAGGCCTTCCTGGAGAAGTTGGCTGAAAACTTCATCGTCGAAGCCAAAGGCAGCGATGCCCCCTACCACCCCGCCGAACTCCACGAATTTTCCCTCTATCTCGAGGGCGTATGGTACAGCCTCAAAGCCAAGCCCGGCACCTATGACGAGAGCGACCCCATTGGCGTGCTTGACGTGGACATCTCCTCGCGCCTCATCCTCGACACCATCCTGGGCATCAAGGACCTGCGCAGCGACAAGCGCATCGACTTCGTCGGCGGCCTGCGCGGCCTTGAAGAACTGAAGCGCCGCGTAGATAGCGGCGAGATGAAGATGGCCCTGGCGCTCTATCCCGTCAGCATGCAGCAAATCATGGACATCGCTGACAGCGGCAACATCATGCCGCCCAAGGCCACATGGTTTGAACCCAAACTGCGCAGCGGACTGGTGATTCACAAACTGTCGTAAGGACTGCACACATGGATTGTAGTTGAAAACAACTCCTCCGTAAAAAGCACCCCCTCACCACAAAGCAATAAAGACAACACTATTGGACGGATGGGACAGATGGCTCGTGTTCACCTGCTCCATCCGTCATTGTAACCTCTCTCCCCACAGCATGTTAGCCACCCCCTACTACCTCATAGAAGAAGACAGACTGCGGAAGAACCTCGCACTCATCCGGCACATTGCCCGCGAGGCCGACGTAGAGTTCATCCTCGCCTTCAAGGCCTTCGCCCTGTGGAAGACCTTCCCCATCTTCCGCGAATACATCGCCCACACCACTGCCTCGTCGCCCTACGAAGCCCGGTTGGCTTACGAGGAGTTCGGCTCGAAAGCCCACACCTATAGCCCTGCCTACGAAGAGGGCAGTTTTGACACTATCCTGGCCTGCAGCAGCCACATCACCTTCAACAGTCTGAGCCAGTACGTCCGCTTCTATCCCCAAACGAAGGTCCACGGCGGTATTTCCTGCGGCCTGCGCGTCAACCCCGGCTACAGCGAGATTGAGACCCTGCTCTACAACCCCTGTGCCCCCGGCTCGCGCTTCGGCGTCACACCCGACCAACTCGGCGACAGCCTGCCCGAAGGCATCCGCGGCTTCCACTGCCACAACCACTGCGAGAGCAGCGCCGAAGCCCTGGTGCGCTCGCTCGAGCACCTCGAGGCGCAGTTTGGCCGCTGGTTCAGTCAGATAGAATGGCTCAACTTGGGCGGCGGCCACCTGGTCACCCGCAAAGACTATAACGTCTCCCTGCTCATCGACACGATGCGCGGCCTGCACCGACGCTATCCCCACCTGCGCATCCTCCTGGAGCCCGGCTCCGCCTTCGCCTGGCAGACAGGGCCTCTGGTGGCTTCGGTCGTAGATATTGTAGAAAACAGTGGCATCAAAACGGCCCTGCTCAACGTCAGTTTCACCTGCCACATGCCCGACTGCCTGGAAATGCCCTACCATCCCGCCGTGCGCGGGGCACGCACCCTGGCCGACGACGATGCCGCGGGCCACGAAACCGAAGCCTGCGTCTATCGCCTCGGCGGCAACTCGTGCCTCTCTGGCGACTTCATGGGCTACTGGCAGTTTGACGCCCCGCTGGTCCCCGGCGACACCATCATCTTCGAGGATATGATACACTATACGACGGTCAAGACCAACATGTTCAACGGCATCCCCCACCCCGCTTTGGCCATGCTCCACAGCGACGGCACCGTCGAAACCCTGCGCACCTATACCTACGAAGACTACCGCGACCGCATGGACTGACCCGCCCCACCAGCCATCTGCCACTCACATACCCCTACCATGAATCCCGAAGAAAGCCATCCTTTCGCTCCGTTCCTTCCCGACGGCGCGCGCATCCTCATGCTCGGCACCTTCCCGCCTGCGCCCCACCGCTGGAGCATGCCTTTCTATTACCCCAACTTCCAGAACGACATGTGGCGCATCATGGGCCTGCTCTTCTTCGGCAACAAGGACCACTTCATCCTGACAGGCGCCGCCAAGCAGTTTGACCAGCCGCGCATCGAAGCCTTCCTCAGAAAAGAAGGCATCGCCATGTACGACACCGCCACACGCATTGTCCGCACGAAGAATACCGCGTCAGACAAGGACCTGCTCATCGTAGAGCCCACCGATGTCGCCGCCCTGCTCCGCCGGTTGCCCCACTGCCACACCATCATCACCGCCGGCCAACTGGCCACCACCACCCTCTGCCGGCAGTTCGGGGCCGCCGAGCCCAAAGTCGGACAATATACCGAGGTCGCCCTTGACGACCGCACCCTCCGCCTCTACCGCATGCCCAGCAGTTCGCGCGCCTATCCCATGAGCGTAGAGAAGAAGGCCGAAGCCTACGCCCCGGCCCTGGGCGTAACCTACCAGATGCCATAGAAATGCTGGAAAACAGGGCCTACGCGCTGAGAACTGAGAAAGAAAATTGAATAAACTTTGCTCATTCCAAGGGAAATGCGTACTTTTGCACGCCGATTATTATCAAGCGGGCCCAAGAGGCCTGCGACGTGCGGCGTCGATAGCCTGTCTTCATTGGCCGGAGCAGGTGGTCGGGATAGCGCCACACGAGAGAATAAATCATTAGTAGTTACACATTTATTAAAACAAATCAAGAGTGGACACTTTAAGTTACAAGACCATTTCTGCCAACAAGGAGACTGCCAAGAAAGAGTGGGTTGTCGTTGACGCCACCGATCAGGTTCTCGGTCGCCTCTGCACCAAGGTCGCCAAGTTGCTCCGTGGCAAGTACAAGCCCAACTACACCCCCCACGTGGACTGCGGCGACAACGTCATCATCATCAACGCCGACAAGGTGCGCCTCACCGGCAACAAGTGGACGGACCGCGTTTACCTCACCTACACCGGCTATCCCGGCGGCCAGCGCGAACACACGCCCGCCAGCATCATGGCCAAGAAGAACGGCGCAGACCGCCTTCTCCATCGTGTAGTCAAGGGTATGCTCCCCAAGAACCGTCTTGGCGCACAGCAGCTCAGCAACCTCTACGTTTACGAGGGTAGCGAGCACAAGCACGAAGCCCAGAGCCCCAAGGTGATTGACATTAACTTGTACAAATAATACGCAGATATGGAAGTAATCAACGCACTGGGCCGCCGCAAAAGCTCTGTGGCCCGCATTTATATGACCGAAGGTACGGGCAAAATCACCATCAACAAGCGCGACCTTACGGAATATTTCCCCTCGCCCATCCTTCAGTATGTGGTTAAGCAGCCCCTCGCCCTCCTGGACGTTGCCGAGAAGTACGACATCAAGGTCAACCTCGAAGGTGGTGGCTTCACGGGCCAGAGCCAGGCTCTCCGCCTCGCCATCGCCCGCGCCCTGGTCAAGGTTAACGCCGACGACAAGAAGGCTCTCCGCGCTGAAGGCTTTGTAACCCGCGACTCGCGCGCTGTGGAACGCAAAAAGCCCGGTCGTCCCAAAGCACGTCGTCGCTTCCAGTTCAGCAAACGTTAATCTATCGCCCCCGTGGCTGTTTGCTGCTGAAAGTCGTTTAGCATCTAAACTGCCGGGACTTCCGGCCCGAGTGGCTTAGGAACTACCCCGCAGCTGACCCACCTGCACAATGGGCAGTAAGGTGGGGCGGACAAGATGGCAGAGAGGGACAACACCCCACAACCTATCCCTACAGAAGGCTGCCATCATCCCGCTGCCCGCAAAACAAAAAGAACGTAAACGCACAAAACAATTCATCGACACAATGTCTAGAACGAATTTTGAAACCCTGCTCGAGGCCGGCTGCCACTTCGGTCACCTCAAGCGTAAGTGGAACCCCGTCATGGCTCCCTACATCTTCATGGAGCGCAATGGCATTCACATCATCGACCTCCACAAGACGGTCGCTAAAATCGACGAGGCTGCCGAAGCCCTGAAGCAGGTGGCCAAGTCGGGTCGCAAGATCCTCTTCGTAGCTACTAAGAAACAAGCCAAAGAAATCGTAGCCGACAAGGCCACCTCGGTAGCCATGCCCTACGTTACGGAACGCTGGCCGGGCGGTATGCTCACCAACTTCCCCACCATCCGCAAGGCTGTCAAGAAAATGGCCAATATTGACAAGCTCATGAACGATGGTACCTACTCTAACCTCAGCAAGCGCGAAATCCTCCAGATTTCTCGTCAGCGTGCCAAGCTTGAGAAGAACCTCGGCTCCATCGCAGACCTGAACAAGCTGCCGGCTGCTCTCTTCGTCATCGACGTATGCAAGGAGCACATCGCCGTGAAGGAGGCTCGCCGTCTGGGTATTCCCGTATTCGGCATCGTAGATACCAACTCTGACCCCAAGAGCATCGATTACGTTATCCCCGCCAATGACGATGCCAAGAGCAGCATTGAGGTTATCCTCGACGCCTGCTGCGGTGCCATCGCCGAGGGCATTCAGGAGCGCAAGGCTGAAAAGGTTGATGCCGAAGCTGCCGGCGAAGGCGAAAAGGCTCCCCGCCATGCTGCCAAAGCCCGCGTAGAGGAGGCTCCCGCCGCTGAAGAGGCTCCTGCCGCTGAAGAGGCAAAGGCTGAATAATAATCTGCACCACAACCTCATCCAAATATGCGGGCGGCACTTCCGCCGCCCGCATTTCTCTTTTTTCCTAAACACATCAATCATCACCGAATGGCAGAATACGGCAGGTGGACTTATGCCGCCACATACCGACCCTGCCCCATCGGACCTAACCACTTACAACAATGGCAGTAGGATTAGACGATATCAAAAAACTGCGTACCCTCACGGGCGCCGGTCTGGGCGACTGCAAGAAGGCCCTCGCCGAAGCTGACGGCAACATCGAAGCCGCTGTAGAAATCATCCGCAAGAAGGGTCAGGCCGTAGCCGCCAAGCGCTCGGACCGCGAAGCTTCTGAAGGCGCTGTGCTCTGCAAGGCTGAGAATGGCTTCGGTGCCATCATCGCCCTCAAGTGCGAAACCGACTTCGTAGCCAAGAACGCCGACTTCATCAAGCTCGCTCAGGACATCCTCGACGCCGCCGTAGCCAACAAGTGCGCTACCCTCGACGACGTAAAGGCTCTGCCCATGGGCAACGGCACCGTTGCCGAGGCCGTTACGGACCGCAGCGGTATCACGGGCGAAAAGATGGAACTCGATGGCTACCTCACCATCGAAGGCGACAACATCTCTTGCTACAACCACCAGAACAAGAACATGCTTTGCACCATGGTAGCCCTCAACAAGGCTGTTGACCCTGCTTACGGCCACGCCGTAGCCATGCAGGTTGCTGCCATGAACCCCGTATCGCTCTGCGAGCAGGACGTTCCCGAGAAGATCCGCAAGGAAGAGTATGAAATCGCTGCCGACAAGGCTCGTCAGGAGGGCAAGCCCGAGAACATGATCGAGCGCATCGCCAACGGCCGTATGCAGAAGTTCTACAAGGAGGCTTGCCTCCTGAACCAGGAGTTCATCCAGGACAGCAAGGTTTCCGTGGCTGACTACCTGAAGCAGGCCGACAAGGAGTGCACCGTGACCGCCTTCAAGCGCTTCACGCTCCGTGCCGAGTAATCCACCGACACCAACTTTCAACTATATCTCCGCAAGCCCAGAGTTCGTAACGTTCTCTGGGCTTGTTCTATAAATTCCTTTTACAAGAGCAGTCCTTATGTCTGATTTACAACGCCATCTTTCCACCACAGAGCCCACAGAGCCCGCCGAGACCTTCAGCCGCACGCAGCGGCTCTTCGGCGCCGACGGCATGGAACGCCTGCGGCAGACGCGCGTCATCCTCTTCGGCGTGGGCGGCGTGGGCAGTTGGTGCGCCGAAGCCCTCGTCCGCACGGGCGTCGGCCACCTCACCATGGTCGATCCCGACATCGTGGTCTACAGTAACATCAACCGGCAGTGCCCCGCCAGCACGTCCACCGTGGGGCGCCACAAAGTGGAGGTCATGCGTGAGCGTCTGCTCGACATCAACCCGCAGGCCAACATCGTGGCGATGGCCGAGCGTTTCACCGCCGACGATGCCGAGCGCTTCGCCCTGAATAGTTACGATTTCATTATTGATGCCATCGACAGCATGGCCGACAAGGCCGCCCTCATTCTGCTCACCTGCCGCACCCGTGCCACCCTACTCTCCTCCATGGGCGCAGCCCTCAAGATGGACCCGTCGCGGATTGCCGTCACCGAGTTTTGGAAGGTCAAGGGCTGCCCGCTGGCCGCGTCGTTGCGGCGGCGGTTCAAGAAGGCCGGCACCTTTCCTGCAAAGAAATTCAAGTGCGTCTATAGCGACGAACTGCTACGCAACATACCCACAGACGAGGCCGACGCCACCTTTAACGGCTCACTGATGCACGCCACGGGCATCTTCGGCCTGACCTTGGCCAGCCTCGTCGTCCGAAGCGTGTATTCGAGTGGGAGCGATAAAGATGTATGAGTGCGGCGATGCAGGATGAGGGTGTGTCAAACATCTTCATTTTGACACACCCTCATCCCAACCTTCACTCCCCCAGCAAATCGGGGCGCAGCCGGCGCGTACGCTCCAGGCTTTGCTGCAATTCCCATTCCTTGATTTTGGCATCATGTCCCGACAGCAGGATGTCGGGTACACGCCAACCTTTATAGTCGGCCGGTCGCGTATAGACAGGCGCCGCCAGCAGGTTGTCCTGGAAACTGTCGGACAGGGCGCTCTGCTCGTCGCCGATGACGCCGGGCACCAGACGCACCGTGGCGTCGGCCATGATGGCGGCCGCCAGTTCACCGCCCGTCAGCACATAGTCGCCCACCGATACCTCCTTGGTGATGAGGTGCTCGCGGATGCGATAGTCGATGCCTTTGTAGTGGCCGCACAGGATGATGATGTTCTCCATCATCGAGAAGCGGTTGGCCATGGGCTGGTCAAACTGCTCGCCGTCGGGCGTGGTGAAGATGATTTCGTCGTAGTGGCGCTCTGCCGTCAGTTTGGAGATGCAGGCGTCGATGGGCTGGCACTGCATCACCATGCCGGCGAAGCCACCGAAGGGATAGTCATCGACGCGGCGGTGCTTGTCGGTGGTGTAGTCGCGCAGGTTGTGCAGGTGTATCTCCACCAGCCCCTTCTTCTGCGCGCGGGCCAGAATGGACGTATTGACGAAGCCCTCGAGCATCTCGGGCAGAACGGTGATAATATCTATACGCATAGGTGTGTCTATTTTTGTGGGACAAAGTTACGCAATTTCCCCGAGAATCGGTATTTTTGCTCTGACAACGGCGATGGTACAGGCCAATAAAGCCTTCACAGACGCTGCCAAGGCGTATGCCACGGCCTGTGCCATTATCTTCAACCCCCGCACTCTCCTTTATATTATGACCGATACCGAACGCATCCTTTTTCTCCGTGAAGAACTGGAACGCCACAACCGCAACTACTACATTCTCAACGCTCCCGAGATAAGCGACCGGGAGTTTGACGCCCTGATGGCCGAACTCATCGCGCTGGAGAAGGCCCACCCCGAGATGGCCGACCCCAACTCGCCCACCATGCGCGTGGGCAGCGACCTGAGCACCGACTTTGTGCAGGTGGAGCACCGCTACCCCATGCTGTCGCTGGGCAACACCTACAACCGCGAGGAGGTGGCCGCTTTCTGGCAACGCGTGGCCGACGGTCTGGGCGGCGAACCTTTCTGCCTCTGCGGCGAACTGAAGTTTGACGGTCTCGGCATCTCCCTCATCTACGAGCACGGCTGCCTGGTCCGCGCCGTGACCCGCGGCGATGGCGTCCGCGGCGACGACGTGACGGCCAACGTGCGCACCATCCGCAGCGTGCCCCTGCGCCTGCCCGAGGGTGGCGGATGGCCCGACACGTTTGAGATTCGTGGTGAAATTCTCATGCCGTGGGAGCGCTTCAACGCCCTCAATGCCGAGCGCGAAGCGCGCGAGGAACCGCTCTTCGCCAACCCGCGCAACGCCGCTTCGGGCACGCTCAAGAGCAAGAGTTCGGCCACCGTGGCCCACCGCGGCCTGGACGTGCGTCTCTACTACATCCCCGGAGCAGGCACCGATGCCGACAGCCATTTCGCCAGTCTGACGCGAGCCCGCGAGTGGGGTTTTAAGGTATCGTCATCGATGACGCGCCTCCAGACGCTCGACGAGGTCTATGCCTTCATCGACCATTGGGACGAGGCGCGCCACGCCCTGCCCGTGGCCACCGACGGCATCGTGCTCAAGGTCGATTCGCTGCGGCAGCAGCAGGACCTTGGCTATACGGCGAAGAGTCCGCGCTGGGCCATCGCTTACAAGTTTCAGCCCGAGCGGGCCTGCACGCCGCTCATCGACGTGACCTATCAGGTGGGACGCACCGGCGCTGTCACCCCCGTTGCCGTCATGGAACCCGTGCAACTGGCCGGCACCGTCGTGCGCCGTGCCTCGCTCCACAACGCCGACATTCTGGCCGGCTTGCACCTGCACATCGGCGACCACGTCTATGTGGAAAAGGCGGGCGAGATTATCCCGCAGATTACCGGCGTTGACCGCGCCCACAGTCCGCAGACCACAGCCCCCGAGTTGCAGTTCATCACCCACTGTCCCATCTGCGGCGCGCCGTTGGTGCGCTACGAGGGCGAGGCTGCCACCTACTGCCCCAACGACACACAGTGCCCGCCGCAGCAGACGGGGCGCATTGTCCACTTCATCTCGCGCGACGCCATGAACATCATGGCGCTCGGTCCCGAGACGGTCGAGGCATGGTACGCCAGCGGCCTCATACGCGATGCAGCCGACCTTTACAGTCTGGAGGTCAGCCAACTTTGCGGTGCCGACGGCACCCGCGAGCGCTCGGCGCGCAAGGTCATACAGGCCATCGCCGACAGCCGCCAAGCCACGTTCGACCGCGTGGTCTATGCCCTCGGCATCCGCTTCGTGGGCAAGGTGGCCGCCAAGGCCCTGGCTGCCCACTTCGGCAGTATGGAGGCCCTGCGCCATGCCACGGAAGAGGAACTGACGGGCATCGACGGCATCGGTCAGGTCATCGCCACGAGCGTCCGCGCATGGATGGCTGACGAGCGTCACCAGACCTTCGTGGACCGTCTGACGGCCTGCGGCGTACGCATGGAAAACGAGAAAACCGAGACCCTGGGACACGCCCTCGACGGACTGTCTATCGTGGTCAGCGGCACCTTCACCCACCACTCCCGCGAGGAATATAAGACGATGATCGAGGCCCATGGCGGCCGCAACGTCTCCTCCATTTCGAGCAAGACGTCGTTCATCCTGGCGGGCGACAACATGGGCCCCGCCAAACTGGCCAAGGCGCAGAAGCTCGGCGTGGCCATCGTCAGCGAGGACGAGTTTCTCCAGCGCCTGCAAGGAGAGGCTTAGAGGCCCCGGCAACAGCCATCCGCTGCATCCCTTTGCGCCAGCCGCGATTCCCGTCACAGACAAAGGTGGCAGCATGGACTACAGCGGACGGCAGGCGGAAGAATATAACACGCGATACATGCGGTTAAAGGGTTTTTGTGTAACTTTGCAGGCGAAGAATCCTTAATGCCATACACCCATTTCCTATATACAATGGACAGCAAACAGAGATACATGATGCGCGGCGTATCCGCGATGAAGGAGGATGTGCACAACGCCATCAAGAATATCGACAAAGGCCTGTACCCCCAGGCTTTCTGCAAAATCATCCCCGACATTCTCGGCGGAGACCCCGAATACTGCAACATCATGCACGCCGACGGCGCCGGCACAAAGTCGAGCCTGGCCTACATCTACTGGAAGGAAACGGGCGACCTCTCCGTATGGAAGGGTATCGCGCAGGATGCGCTCATCATGAACACGGACGACCTGCTCTGCGTCGGCGCCGTAGATAACATCCTGGTCAGCTCGACCATCGGCCGCAACAAGATGCTGATTCCCGGCGAGGTCATCTCGGCCATCATCAACGGCACCGACGAACTGCTGGCTTCGCTCCGCGACATGGGCATCGGCATCTACGCCACGGGCGGCGAGACAGCCGACGTGGGCGACCTGGTGCGCACCATCATCGTGGACAGCACCGTAACATGCCGCATGAAGCGCAAGGATGTGATCGACAATGCCAACATCCGCCCGGGCGACGTCATCGTGGGTCTCTCGTCGTGCGGACAGGCCACGTATGAAACGGAGTATAACGGCGGTATGGGCAGCAACGGCCTGACCTCGGCACGCCACGACGTCTTCGCCAAATATCTGGCCGAGAAATATCCCGAAAGTTTCGACAGCGCCGTGCCCGACGAACTGGTATATAGCGGCGGCTACCGCCTGACGGACAGCGTCGAGGGCGCACCCGTATGCGCCGGCAAACTGGTGCTCTCGCCCACCCGCACCTACGCCCCCGTCATCCGCCGACTGCTGGACCAAATGCGCCCCGAGATACACGGCATGGTGCACTGCACAGGCGGCGCACAGACCAAGGTGCTCCACTTCGTCGGCGAGAACTGCCGCGTCATCAAGGACAACATGTTCCCCGTCCCCCCGCTCTTCCGCGCCATCGCCGAGCAGAGCGGTACCGACTGGGCCGAGATGTATAAGGTGTTCAACATGGGCCACCGCATGGAAATCTATGTACGCCCCGAAGTGGCCGACGAGGTCATCGCCATCTCCAAGAGTTTCAACATCGATGCCCGGATAGTGGGCCGCATCGAAGAGGGCGAACGCTCGCTGACCATCAAGAGCGAGTTTGGCGAATTTCATTACCCCGGCAAATAAACCTTGCCACGCCCCCGCCCCTACAAGTTTCACCCCATTCCCCAACCCCGACAACGCATCTTCAACCCACCGTGGCCGAAAATACCCTGCTTGAAAAACTCAACTCGCTGGCACCCCGCTTCGAAGAAGTGGGCACGCTCATCACCGACCCCGACGTCATCGCCGATCAGGCACGATACGTGCGCCTCACCCGTGAATACAAGGACCTTGAGGCCCTCATGGCCGTCCGCAAGACCTATGCTGCCCTGCTGAAAAACCGCGACGACAGCAAGGAGATTCTTCTCAACGAGAGCGACCCCGACCTCAAGGAGATGGCCCGCGAAGAGGTGGCCGAATGTGAGCGCCGCTTACCGGAGATAGAAGAGCAGGTCAAACTCATGCTCGTCCCCAAAGACCCCGAGGATGCCAAGAACGCCATCCTTGAGATACGCGGCGGTACGGGCGGCGACGAGGCAGCCCTCTTCGCCGGCGACCTGTTCCGCATGTACGCCAAGTACTGCGAGAGCAAGGGATGGAAAATGGAGGTGTCGAGCGCCAGCGAGGGCGCAGCGGGCGGCTTTAAGGAGATTGTATGCTCCGTGACGGGCGCCGACGTCTATGGCACGCTGAAATATGAGAGCGGCGTGCACCGCGTACAGCGCGTGCCGGCCACCGAGACGCAGGGCCGCGTCCACACCTCGGCCGCCACAGTGGCCGTACTGCCCGAGGCCGAAGCCTTTGACGTGGTCATCAACGAGGGCGAGATAAAATGGGACACCTTCCGCTCCAGCGGTGCCGGCGGCCAGAACGTCAACAAGGTGGAGAGCGGCGTGCGCCTGCGCTACAACTGGAAAAATCCCGTCACGGGCAGCGTAGAGGAAATTCTCATCGAGTGTACCGAAACGCGCGACCAGCCGAAGAACAAAGAGCGCGCCCTGGCACGCCTGCGCACCTTCATCTACGACCGCGAGCACCAGAAATATACCGACGACATCGCCTCACGCCGCAAATCGCTCGTCTCGACGGGCGACCGCTCGGCCAAAATACGCACCTATAACTACCCGCAGGGACGCATCACCGACCACCGTATCAACTACACGGTCTATAACCTGGCGGCCTTCATGGACGGCGACATCCAGGAATGTATCGACCGCCTCATGGTGGCCGAGAATGCCGAACGCCTCAGAGAGGCCGACCTCTAAGCAGACGCGGCACACGGTTTCTATCCTCCTACCGACACTCCACAGAACGCATAAGCACATCTTCTTCACCATGGAAAGATTCAATCCTTTCAAAGGCATGGGCGTTGCCGTTGTCACGCCCTTCAACGCCGAAGGCGGCATCGACTTCTCCGCCCTTGGCCAACTCATAGAAAACCAACTGGCGGGCGGCGCCGACTTCCTCTGCCTGCTCGGCACCACGGCCGAAACGCCCTGCCTCACGGCCGACGAAAAGGCCGAGGTGGTGCGCTTCTTCGTCAAGCAGGTCAATGGCCGCGTACCCCTGCTCGTGGGTGCAGGTGGCAACTGCACCGCTACGGTCATCGACTACCTGACCCATGCCGACCTCACCGGCATCGATGGTGTGCTCATCGTTACTCCTTACTACAACAAGCCGACGCAAGAAGGTCTGTTCCAGCATTATAAAGCCGTTGCTGCGGCCACAAACCTGCCGGTTATCCTCTACAATGTGCCGGGCCGAACGGGCGTCAACATGACGGCCGAAACGACGCTGCGCATCGCACACGACTGCCCCAACGTAGTGGCCGTGAAAGAGGCGTCGGGCAACCTGGCACAGATTGAGAAGATTCTGGCCGGCGCACCCGAAGGCTTCGAAGTACTCAGCGGCGACGACGCCATCACCTACGAACTGCTGCTCCTCGGTGCCGCAGGCGTCATCTCGGTGGTGGGCAACGCCCTGCCGGCAGTCTTTGCCGACATGACGCACGCCATACGCGAGGGCCGGACGGCCGATGCCCTGGCCATCCACCACAGCCTCAACGACCTCTACCCGCTGCTCGGCGTGGACGGCAATCCGGCTGGCGTCAAGACGTTGCTGGCCCAGCTGGGAACCATCGCCAACGTGCTGCGCCTGCCGCTGGTGCCCGCCAGCGAGAAAACAGCCGCTGGCATCGCCGAATGGCTGAAAGCACATTGTTGAACCACTTAACTCTCAACTGAAAACCATGAAGAAAATTGTCTTTTCGCTGCTGTTGGCCTGCCTCAGCCTCCCCATGGCAGCCCAAACGAACGACGACGCAAAGTACCTGGCTGGCGCCGTCACCGTCAATGAGAACGGCTACGTGGAGTTTGTCAAGGAATACCGTGTCGAGGGCAAGACGCAGGGCGAGATATACAGTCTGCTCAAGAAATACACGCAGGAACAGTTGGTGGAAGGTCCCGACCATCTGCCGCAGGCCCGCATTCAAGACGCCGACAGCGCCCAAGGTCTCGTCGTAGCCGGCATGGAGGAATACCTCTACTTCAAGCGCACGGCACTGGTCAACCACCGCGTCCACTTCTACTATCAACTGATTTTCACGGCCAAGGACGGTGGCTTCAAAGTGCAGATGCGCAACCTGCGCTACCTCTACGACGACATCCCCAACGCCGAGGTCTATCGCGCCGAAGACTGGATTACGGACAGCGAGGCGCTCAACAAGAGCAAGACCAAACTGCTCCGCCTGCCGGGCAAGTTCCGCCGCTTCACCATCGACCGCAAAGACGCCATCTTCCGCGGCGCAGCCCGTGCCACGGGTGCCATCCGCACCGTCGTCAAAGAGGTGGTGGTCGAGGAGGAAGAATAAGCCACGTCTGTTCCGGCTTTCCGACAGCAGCATCTCTGAGCCCCACACATCAAAGGTGGCACCACATAAGCGCACCGCTCTCTCCACCCGACATCAACAGGGGAGAGAGCGGTGCGCTCGTCATTTGCGCCATAGGCGGCCGCCGTCAGCAGGCGTAATCGACACAGGCGCGATGCTTCACATAGGGCTTCAATGCGCCGGCAACCGCCACATGCGAGGGGTGCACGGCATAGGCCTTCACGTCGTCAAGGCTGTCGAAGAGCGAGGTGAGGCAGATATGCGTCGTCTCGGCAGGGTTGATATTGAAATCTACACGAATCTCACGGATAAACGGGATGACTGACGGCAGAGCCTCTATGCCCTGACGAAAAGCCTCCATCACCTCCTGACGCTTAGCGGCGTCGAGGTCGTCCTTCAATGCGAACATCACAATGTGCTTGACCATAATGCTTGATTTTTTGAGTGGAAATACTGCGGCGAAGTTAGCAAAATATCGGCTTCCCGGACGTACAAGCCGACAGAAAATAAGGCCATGCCGCTATCGGCCTACCAACAAGTCCTCCGTCCCATACCTCATGATCGGCATCACAGCCTGCCTCATGACCTTCATGGGCCTCACCGCCTGTACGTCGCCGGCTCCATCGTCATCTGCCGCCAACGAGCCGAAGGCGCAACAGGCGGCCGAAACTGCTTACGACTGGGAGGACATCCAGCAGTCCGGCGAACTGATCGTGACCACCATCAATGGGCCGGAAACCTACTTCGAGCAGGGCGAGACGCCCATGGGCAAAGCCTACGCCATTGCCTCCGCCTTTGCCGGCGACAACGGTCTGCGGCTGCGCGTCGAGGTGGCGAAAGACACCGCGCAGGCCATGCAGATGGTAGCCACGGGCGAGGCCGACATCTGCGCCATCGCCCTTAACGACGGCCAACGGACCGGCGGCCGGTTGCTGGCGGCGGGCCCGCGCGACAGTCTGCAGACGGCATGGGGCGTGCGCACCGGGGCCGGCGAACTGGCCAAGGCGCTTGACGACTGGGCGGCGCAGGCCGACATCGCGGCCATTCTGCAGCAGGAAGCCGACGAGCGGCAGACGGAACGCCGTGTGCAGCGCCGTGTACGGGCACCCTGGCAATCGAAAGAACGCGGTATCATCTCCGAGTACGACAGTCTGTTCCACCGCATGGCTGCTGCCACGCGGATGGACTGGCGCCTCATCGCGGCGCAGTGTTATCAGGAGTCGGGCTTCGACCCGCAGGCCGTGTCGCGCGCCGGCGCCAAGGGTTTGATGCAGATTATGCCCGCCACGGCCGAACGCATGGGCACGCGTCCCGAAGACCTCTTCAACCCCACGACAAACTGCACCACGGCGGCACGCTATCTCGTGCACCTCACCCGTCAGTTTGCCGACGTCCCCTCGGCATCAGAGCGCGTGCGCTTCGTCCTGGCGGCCTACAACGGCGGACCGGGCCACATCCGCGACGCCATGGCGCTGACGCGCAAATACGGCGGCAACCCCTACCGCTGGGCCGACGTCAGCATCTACGTCCGACGCCTCAGCCAGCCGGAATACTACCGCGACCCCGCCGTGAAGTACGGCTACATGATTGGCAGCGAGACGGCCCGCTACGTCGAGGACATCGTCCATCGCTACCGCGCCTACCGCTATCATGCGCGATAGAAGTTTTGCCCGCGGCTGGCACATTGAGTGCCCGCGGCCGGTAATCGCATTACCTGCGGCTGGCAATCGTATTGCCAAGGGCTGGCAATCGTATTGCCAAGGGCCGTGGCAATTTTGAACACGCAAATACTGCTGTCGGGCAAAGTTCTGCGGGGCGGAAGAGTGTGTCAAAACGCTCACAAGCGGGGAATTTGCGGGGCGGCACCGCTAGGAGGTGCCGTCGCTCATACATCTTCATTTTGAAACACCCTCTATCCCCCAACCTCGTTGTAGCCGTCTTCGCTGGACGGCATGTATCAACTACACAACAAAGAAATCTGTAGTACCCACGCGAAAATCGTCAAAACGTAACTACATGCGTGTAATATAATATCGGACGATAGGCGTTGAAGTTGGGTTACGCTCCCCAATCGTGCAAATCGAGGACGAGGCTGACCCAATCGG
>CAMGHE010000029.1 GCA_946055775.1 uncultured Bacteroidales bacterium | reverse complement strand
CACGAAGGCGATAGCGCACCCGAAAAGTGCCCCATGTGCGGTGTTCCCGCTTCCAAGTTTAAGGAACTCGACGAGAGCGCCGGCCTGTCGTTCGTATCCGAGCACGAGATTGGCGTAGCCAAGGGCTGCGACGAGGAGATGATCAAAGACCTCAACAACCACTTCATGGGCGAGTGCACCGAGGTAGGTATGTACCTGGCCATGAGCCGTCAGGCCGACCGCGAGGGCTATCCCGAAATTGCCGAGGCCTTCAAGCGCTACGCTTGGGAAGAGGCTGAGCACGCCAGCAAGTTCGCCGAACTCCTCGGCGACGTGGTTTGGGACACCAAGACCAACCTGGAGAAGCGTATGAACGCTGAGGCCGGTGCCTGTGAGGACAAGACCCGCATCGCCAAGCGTGCCAAGCAGCTCAACCTCGATGCTATCCACGACACCGTACACGAGATGGCTCGCGACGAAGCCCGTCACGGCTGCGGCTTCCAGGGTCTGTACAACCGCTACTTCAAGAAGTAAGCGCCCCTTACACTCCCTTTTTGTTTCCCAAAAGAAAAGGCCCGTCCACCCTGGCATGATGTCAGGGCGGCGGGCCTTTCTCTTGTGAGAGATGGTGGTGCGGCGGAAGAACGCCGTGCTTTATCGTTTGGGTGGCGAGGATGGGGGACGGGGCAGACTGAAGGCTGGCCGCAGGTCCTTTCCCTACACCCCACCTACGGAGTTGGAGATGATGATAGCCAGGACGACGGCCGAGATAGCGGCGTAGAGCCAGTCGCGCTCTTGGACAAAGTCGGCCAGCGAGAGGGCCACGCGCATGATGGGCGTGAGGATCAGGACGATGACGCCCGTCTGTATCCAGCCCACGGCCGTCATGGCGCAGAGGCTGTGCCAGATGCCGCCGAGCGTGGTGTAGGCCGCGCGTTCGGCGTCAGAGGCCGTGCAGAGGAAGTGGGAATAGTCTTTGGCCGGTTCGCCGCCGTGCTGCAAGAGGTAGAGCAGGCCGCCCACCAGGGCGATGGCGCAGGCCAGGGTGACGCCGATGCGCAGGGTGTTGCCGATGAGTTGCTGTATGTCGTGCGCCGGGCGGCGTGAGGGTTTATGGTCGGTCATGGGGAGAGGGCTTTTATGGGGAGGAATGGGAGAACGCGAGGGGAGAGCGGTGGTCAGAACTGGCCGTGTGCGCCCTGCCAGATCATATTGAGCGCCACCAGCAGGATGGCCACGCAGAAGATGCGGCGAAGCAGGCGCACGTCGAGCGTCTTGAGCAGACGCGCCCCCGTCAGCGCGCCGCAGAGCACGCCGATCATCACGGGGCAGGCAATGCCCGGCTCTATCTGGCCGCGCTGCACATACACCACGGCCGAGGCGCAGGCCGTCACGCCCATCATGAAGTTGCTTGTGGTGGTGCTCACCTTGAACGGCACCTTCATGATGCCGTCCATGGCGATGACCTTGAGCACGCCCGAGCCGATGCCCAGGATGCCCGAGAGCACGCCCGCGATGTACATCACGCCGAAGCCGCCGCCCACGTGGCGCAGTTGGTAAGCCTTGAGGCTGCCGTCTTTCTGTGGCCAGGTACCGTAGAGCCGCAGGCGGCGTGCGGCCTCCGAGCCGACGACGCCGTCGTGGTCGCTCTTGCGGCGCTGCTGCATGACGGCGGTGAGCACCAGAACGCAGCCGAAGAGGATGGCGATGAAGTTGTTGTTGAGATAGATGGCCACGGCGGCGCCGCATACGGCGCCGATGGCGGTGGCAATCTCGAGGAACATGCCCAGGCGGATGTTGGTGATGCCCTCCTTGACATAGGCGCTGCCCGAGCCGCTCGACGTGGCTATCGACGCCACGAGGGCCGCGCCGACGGCATAGTGGAAATCGACGCCGAGCACCAGCGTGAGCAGAGGGATGACCACCACACCGCCGCCAAGGCCCGTGAGCGAGCCGAGCAAACCGGCGCAGTAGGCACCGAGAAGGAGGATGAGGGTAAAGGCAAGTATCGTCATGGCAAGCTATGAGGTTTAGGGGAAGAAGAGCAAGGGTGGACTTCTTCAACAGTTCTTCAAAGGGGGGAGGGGGCAAAGGAGTTTGCTCAACAGGGGCTTACTCGGCGGGGTTCACTCAAAGTAGAACGTGAGCGTCACCATCGACGTGGTCAGTTTGTCCACGCTCTGGGTGAACACCTGCTGTGTGGCGTCGGTCAGGTCGGGGCGGTTCTTCTGCAGTACGTTAGAGGGGCAGAAGGAGAACTTCAGTTCAGGAATCAACTTGAAGAACGGCAGGTAGAGGTCACAGCCCATGCCCGCCTCGAGCATCATCTGCGACTGCTTCGTGCGCAGCAGCGTGTGCTTGTTGGCCGTGAGGTCGAACATGGGCGCCACGCCCGCCACCACATAGGGTCGGAAGTTATTGAAGCGCGGTGCGGCAGCCTTGAGGTGGAAGGCCACGCCGATGTAGGTCGATTTCATGTCCTGGCTTTCGCGCGAGCCGTCGGCCAGGTTGCGGTAGGCGATGTGGCGGCTGCCGAAGTGCATCTGCGGTATGGCGCGTAGCGAGAGGTGGCGTGTCAGGCGCCATTCTCCCAGTACGCCGACGGTGAAGCCGTAGTTGTGGCGGTCGTTCGCGGCCACCCACTGTGCGCCCGTGGCGCCGTCGATGAGGCCGTTGTTGGTGATGCCCAGGCCCTGGTCGTGGAGCCCGAAGAGGAAGCCGTAGTGGAAACGGCGCTCGTCGATGTAGGGGCGGTGCTGGACGGTGCGCTCCTGGGCGGCCAAGCGTGTGGTCGCCGTCGCAAGGGTCAGGAAGAGGAAGAGAAGGCGTAGTTTCACGGCGTGGAGAGGGAGGGTTCTGTGGTGAGAGAAGACGTGAGGGTAGGGTTGGCGTCATTCCACCTGCAGGTCCGCCTGCGGGTGCTTGACCGGTTCGATGTGCGTGTTGATGATGGTGGTGGGGCCGAAGTGCAGGCGCAGGCGTGCCTCGATACGCGACACGGCGCGGTGTGCCTCGTCGATGGTGGTCGAGCCCTCCATGCGCAGGTGCACCTCGATGGCGCAGTAGGGGCCGATGGAGCGTGTGCGCAGGTGGTGGGGGTCGGAGACGCCGGGCTCGGCCAGGATGGTCTGGCGGATAAACTGCTCCTCATCCTCTGGCAGTGAGCGGTCCAGCAGTTCGTTGAACGCGGGAATCATCAGCGCGATGGCGGCGCGGACGATGAAGATGCAGACCACGAGGGCCGCCAGCGGGTCGAGGACGGCCCATGCGGGGCCCAGCAGCAGGGCGCCGCCCACGCCCAGCGCCGTGCCGACCGACGAGAGGGCGTCGCTGCGGTGGTGCCAGGCGTTGGCCTCGACGGCATGTGAGCGGTAGCGGCGGCCGCCGGCGATGGTGTACCAGTAGAGGGCCTCCTTCACCGCTATCGACACCAGGGCGGCCCACAGTGCCACCGGCTCGGGCGTGCTGAGGGCTTGGCCGTGGGCATACTGCCATACGGCCACCGTGCCTTGCCACCCTATGCCCAGTCCCGCCACCATCAGCAGCAGACCGATGGCCACGGTGGCCAGACTCTCAAACTTGCCGTGGCCATACTCGTGGTTGCAGTCTTGCGGCAGGCCCGCGATATGCACCATCACCAGCACGATGAAGTCGGACACCAGGTCGGTCAGCGAGTGGACGGCGTCGGCCAGCATGGCGGCGCTGTGGCCCGCGATGCCGGCGACAAACTTGAAAGCGGTGAGCAGCAGGTTGCACACGCTGCCCACCAGGGTGATACGGTAGATGGCCCGCTCGCGGCGGGCAGCATCATGGCTGAAAGGCATAGGCGAAGAGAGAAGGATAGACGGCGGAAAGGGTAGGGCGGACGGGGACAGCCTTAGTGGCTGCGGCACTCGAAGGCCCCGCGCTGGTCGTTGCGCGTGTAGGAGCCCATGTAGAGCGAGCCCGCATACTGGCCGTTGAAGATGCCGCCCCAGACGTCATAGACCATCATGCGCTGTTGGCCGGGGAAGTAGGAGCCCGTCACCTCCGACGTACCCATGCCGCTGATGGTGACGGAGCCCGTCAGGTCGTTGTCGGCATTGATACGCAGCGTCATCGACAGACTGTGCACGCTGCCGTCGGGCAGCGTCACCGTGCCGCTCAGGTGGCGCGCATTGTCCTTGGGCTTCTGCTCAGGCTTAGCCTTAGGTTCGTCCTTGCCCTTGTCCTGGTTTCCGGGCTCAGGTGCAGGCGCCTCGGCCGGGTCGTCCCAGGCGTATTCGGCCGAGTCGGCAGCGGCGACCGAGTCGGGCAGCGGGTCCTCGACAGGTTCGGCCGCCACGTCGTCGTCGGTCTCCACGACCAGCGAGTCGCTGTCGCAGGGCATGCCAGACCCGGCGCCGCTGCCACCCGCCGGGCGCAGCAGGAACCATGCCGCCACGCCGCCACCAGCCAGCAACACCAGCGCCACCAGCAGCACCCACAGCCAGGTGCGGCCCCGGCGCGGCTTAGGGCCGTCGGCCGGGCCGGCTGGGGACGTCGGGCCGGCCGGGGCCGTCGGGCCGGCTGGAATTTCAGGAACCTCTGGAACCTCCGGGAGTGCCGGAGCCTCCGGTACCTCCGGGCAGTTGTCCAGCGCGAGGGGGTTGCCGCACGTCGGGCAGCAATCGGCAGCGGTGTCATAGACCGTGCCGCAGACAAGACAGGTATGCTTGGCCATCGTCGTAAGAATAAGCGGTTAGGGCAATTGGCGGCAGGACGGCCGTGCCGGACGGGCAGAACGTCGCCGCAGAGATGGGCAAAGTTAAGGAAAGCCCGCCACATACGCTCCCCGCCTGTCCGGTTTTTCGCCGCTACCATCAAGAAAAACCAAAAAACTGCCGCCCGCCCGCGCACCCGTGTCCGGAAAAGCCGTACATTTGCAGTATGCTCTGGCCATGGTCAGGGCAACGCTTCATCTTAACTATCCACACTTTCTCCTCCACTCCATGAAACACCGCTTTCTCCTTACGCTCTCGGCCTTTGTCCTGGCCGTGAGTCTGTGGGCCCAAGGCCAAGCCAAGTACGTCTTCTACTTCATCGGCGACGGTATGGGCGTCAACCAGGTCAACGGCACGCAGACCTATTTGGCCGCTCTCGAAGGCCGCATCGGCATCACGCCCCTCTGCTTCACCCAGTTTCCCGTCTGCGGGCTGGTGACCACCTTCTCGGCCACCAATGGCGTGACCGACTCTGCCGCCGCCGGCACCGCCCTGGCCACGGGCCGCAAGACCGGCAACCACGTGCTGGGTCTGCTGGCCGACGAGGAGACGCCCGTGACGAGTGTGGCCCAGTGGGCCCATGAGGCCGGTGCCGCCGTGGGCGTATCGACCAGCGTCTCGGTGGATCACGCCACGCCGGCCGCCTTCTATGCCCATGTGGCCGACCGCAACGCCTACCACCAGATTGGCAACCAACTGCCCGACGCCGGCTTCGACTTCTATGCCGGCAGCGACTTCCGCAAGCCCGCCGGTGCCGAGGGCGAGCCCGACACCTACGAGCGCTGCCGCGAGGCCGGCTACACCGTGGTCCGCGGCTACAAAGCCTATGCCAAGGCCGCCAAGAAGGCGCAGCGCATGGTGCTGCTCCAGCCCGAGAAGCCCAGCCATGGCGACCGCACCTGCCTGCCCTACGCCATCGACCGCCAGCAGGGCGACCTGACGCTCACCGACATCACCCGCGCCGGCCTCTCCTTCCTCATGAGCAAGCAGGGCGAGAAGAAGGGCTTCTTCCTCATGGTAGAAGGGGGTAAGATAGACTACGCCTGCCACGCCAACGACGCCGCCACCGTCTTCCACGAGACCATCGACATGGACGAGGCCGTCCGCGTAGCCTACGAGTTTTACATGCAGCACCCCGACGAGACCCTCATCGTCGTCACCGCCGACCACGAGACGGGCGGCATCGGCCTGGGCCGCGGTCCGTACGAACTGCACCTGGACGTGCTCAAATACCAGAAACTCAGCGCCGAGGCCTACACCAAGCACCTGCGCCAGCTCCACACGCAGCTCGGCGACAAACTCACCTGGGAGCGCATGAAGCAAGACCTGACCGAGTATTGGGGCTTCTGGAAAGGCGTCAGCCTCAACCAGCACCAGAGCGAGCGCCTCGAGAACGCCTTCAAGGCCTTCATCGGCGGCAAGGACAAGGGCGCCAGCAACATGTACGCCAACCTCGGCGGCATCGCCGACGCCGCACGCCGCACGCTGGCCGAGATTGCCCTCGTAGGATGGCAGAGCGGCGGACACAGCAACGGCTACGTGCCCGTCTTCGCCATCGGCGTCGGCGCCGAGCGCTTCGGCGGACAGATAGACAACACGCAGATTCCCCTCCGCATCGCCGAGGCCGCCGGATGGCAGCAGGCCGCACAGTAAAGGCGCGCCCGGCAGACAACACAACAGACAAAACGCACGCAGGGGGCACCGTCCGCACAGGGGCGGTGCCCCCTGCTCATGCTCCCGCAAAAAACCGCCGCGCAGCCGCACCCGCGTGAAAAGCATTTCGTAAATTTGCAGGGAAATATAGAAACCACAATCCTATCCCCATGATTATATTCTTTAGGACACCGCAACAAAGCGTCATCGCCACGCAAACCGACCACGCCCTGGACGCCCAGGAAACCGCAGCCCTGAGCTGGCTCTACGGAGAGGCCACCGCACTGGCCGATACCACCATCGAGGGATGGTTTGTAGGCCCGCGACGCGAGATGATTACGCCCTGGAGCACCAATGCCGTGGAAATCACGCAGAACATGAGTCTGCACGGCATACAGCGCATCGAGGAGTATTTCCCCGTCTCCGGCGCCGACGCCGAGCACGACCCCATGCTCCAGCGCATGTACAACGGTCTGGACCAGGACATCTTTACCATCCACATCCAGCCCGCAGCCATACAGCACATCACCGACCTCGAAACCTATAACGAGCAGGAGGGTCTGGCCCTCTCGCCCGCCGAGATAGAATACCTCCACGGCGTGGAGAAGCAGCTTGGTCGCACGCTGACCGACTCTGAAGTGTTCGGCTTCGCCCAAATCAACTCCGAGCACTGCCGCCACAAAATCTTCGGCGGCTCGTTCATCATCGACGGCAAGGAGATGCCCTCGTCGCTCTTCGCCCTCATCAAGAAGACCACGAAGGAAAATCCGCACAAGATTATCTCGGCCTACAAGGACAATGTCGCCTTCGCCCAGGGTCCCGTCGTCGAGCAGTTTGCCCCGGCCGACCACTCCACCAGCGACTTCTTCCGCATCAAGGACATCGAGAGCGTCATCTCGCTCAAGGCCGAGACGCACAACTTCCCCACCACCGTCGAACCCTTCAACGGCGCCTCGACGGGCACCGGCGGCGAGATTCGCGACCGTATGGGCGGCGGCGTCGGCTCATGGCCCATCGCCGGTACCGCCGTATATATGACGGCCTACCCCCGTCTGGACGGCGGCCGCGAATGGGAGGACATCCTGCCCGTGCGCCAGTGGCTCTACCAGACGCCCGAGCAGATTCTCATCAAAGCCTCGAACGGCGCCTCCGACTTCGGCAACAAGTTTGGCCAGCCCCTCATCACCGGCTCGGTGCTCACCTTCGAACACCAGGAGAACGGCGAGAAGTACGGCTACGACAAGGTCATCATGCTCGCCGGCGGCGTAGGCTACGGCACCAAGCGCGACTGCCTCAAGGGACAGCCCACGCCGGGCAACAAGGTCGTCGTCGTCGGTGGCGACAACTACCGCATCGGCCTTGGCGGCGGTTCGGTGTCGAGCGTCGATACGGGCCGCTACTCCAGCGGCATCGAACTCAACGCCGTGCAGCGCGCCAACCCCGAGATGCAGAAACGCGCCAACAACCTGGTGCGCGCCCTCTGCGAAGAGGACGTCAACCCCGTTGTCAGCATCCACGACCACGGCTCGGCAGGCCACGTCAACTGCCTCTCCGAACTGGTTGAAGAGTGCGGCGGCCTCATCCACATGGACCGGCTGCCCATCGGCGACCCCACGCTCTCGGCCAAGGAAATCATTGCCAACGAGAGCCAGGAGCGCATGGGCCTGCTCATCGACGAGAAGCACATCGACCATGTGCGCCAGATCGCCGAGCGCGAGCGCGCCCCGCTCTATGTCGTGGGCGAAACCACGGGCGATGCCCACTTCGCCTTCGAGCAGGCCGACGGCGTGCGCCCCTTCGACCTGGACGTGGCGCAGATGTTCGGCCACTCGCCCAAGACCGTCATGGTGGACGAAACGGTGGAGCGCCGCTACACCGACGTGCCCTACGACGCCGCACACATCGACGACTATATCACCCGCGTGCTCCAGCTCGAGGCTGTGGCCTGCAAAGACTGGCTCACCAACAAGGTGGACCGCTCCGTCACCGGTAAGGTGGCCCGCCAACAGTGCGCCGGCGAACTGCAGTTGCCGCTGGCCGACTGCGGCGTCGTTGCCCTCGACTACCGCGGACGCGCCGGTATCGCCACCGCCATCGGCCACGCCCCGCAGGCCGGACTGGCCGACCCCGCCGCCGGCAGCCAGCTCGCCGTGAGCGAGGCGCTGACCAATCTGGTATGGGCATCGCTGGCCGACGGACTCGACAGCGTGTCGCTCTCGGCCAACTGGATGTGGCCCTGCCGCTCGCAGAAGGGCGAGGACGCCCGCCTCTATCAGGCTGTGCAGGCCCTCTCCGACTTCTGCTGCGCCCTGGGCATCAACGTGCCCACCGGCAAGGACTCCCTCTCCCTCTCCCAGCAGTACCCCGGCGGCGAGAAAATCATCTCCCCGGGAACGGTCATCGTCTCGGCCGGCGGCGAGGTAGATAACATCCGCGCCACGGTGCAGCCCGTGCTGCGCCCCTGCGACAAGTCGCGCCTCTACCTCATCGACTTCTCGTCCGACGAGCTCCGCCTTGGCGGTTCGGCCTTCGCCCAAAGCCAGGGCCATGTGGGCTCCGACGTGCCCCACGTCCGTGACGCCGCCTACTTCCGCCGCGCCTTCAACGCCGTGCAGCGCCTCGTGCACGAAGGCCTCATCATGGCCGGCCACGACGTATCGGCCGGCGGCCTCATCACCTGCCTCCTCGAAATGTGCTTCGCCAACACCGAGGGCGGTATGGAAATCAACCTCGACCGTCTGCCCAAGGCCGACCTCGTGCGCCTGCTCTTCGCCGAGAACCCCGCCGTCGTCGTACAGGTGAGCAAGAAGAACAAGGACGCCTTCAAGGCCATCCTCAAGGAAGCCGGCGTCAAGGCCGTCAAGATTGGCAAGCCCACCGACGAGCGCCACATCCTGGTAGAGCACGACGGCGCCACCTACCAGTTTGGCATCGACCACCTGCGCGACATCTGGTACGAGACGTCCTACCTCCTCGACACCAAGCAGAGCTTCAACGGCTGCGCCCGCAAGCGCTACGAGAACTACAAGCAGCAGCCTCTCGAATACCATATCTTCCACACCGTACCCACGGCCGACGGCGGCGAAAAGCCCTTCGACGGCACCCTGGCCCAGTATGGCATCAGCGCCGACCGCCGCAGCGAGAGCGGCGTGCGTGCCGCCATCATCCGCGAGAAGGGTACCAACGGCGAGCGTGAGATGGCCTACGCCCTCTACCTGGCCGGCTTCGACGTCAAGGACGTCATGATGACCGACCTGGTCAGCGGCCGCGAGACGCTCGACGACGTGCAGATGATTGTCTTCTGCGGCGGCTTCTCCAACTCCGACGTGCTGGGCTCCGCCAAGGGCTGGGCCGGCGCCTTCCTCTACAACCCCAAGGCCAAGGAAGCCCTCGACCGCTTCTACGCCCGTCCCGACACCCTCTCGCTGGGCGTCTGCAACGGCTGCCAGCTGATGGTCGAACTGGGTCTCATCAACCCCGACCACACCCAGCGCGCACGCATGCTCCACAACGACAGCCACAAGTTTGAGAGCGCCTTCGTCGGCGTCATCGTCCCCACCAACCGCAGCGTGATGTTCGGCAGCCTCTCCGGCGACAGCCTCGGCATCTGGGTGGCCCACGGCGAGGGCAAGTTTGACCTGCCGCTGCCCGAAGACGACTACAACGTGGTGCTCAAGTACGCCTACGACGAATATCCCGGCAACCCCAACGGCTCGTCCTACAGCGTGGCCGGCATCTGCTCAGCCGACGGCCGCCACCTGGCCATGATGCCCCACCTCGAGCGCGCCTTCTTCCCCTGGCAGTGTGGCGTCTATCCCACCGAGCGCCTCGCCGACGAGGTGACGCCCTGGATAGAACCCTTCGTCAACGCACGCCGCTGGGCCGAGGCACACAGGAAGTGATGCCACCGGCAGGCATACATTATATTTAAGGTATAGCGAAAGGGCCTTCCGCCTCTGCATAAGTCAGAAGCTGGAAGGCCCTTCGTCGTAGGCCGCCGCGCCCCGCTAAGAATAAACAAAGAAAAATCAGAGAAAAAGTGTAACCTTTCGTGCCCCACGTTCGTCTTACCTATAGAAGCCCATGAGAACGATAGATTTCAGACAAGACCTGTTGCCACTCAAAGACAAAATCTTCCGTCTGGCCCTGCGTGTGTGTCTGAATCGCGAAGAAGCCGAAGACATCACGCAGGACATCCTCGTCCGCGCATGGGAACAGCGGCAGACCCTCGCTGGCGTGCGCTCCATCGAAGCATGGGTGCTCACCGCCACACAGCGACTGGCCATCGACCACCTGCGGCAGCGCGAAAGGCAGAACGAAAGCCTCGACGACCGTCGCGACGACCGCCCCGACAGCACGCCCGATGTCCAGCAGCAGATAGAAGACGAAGAGCGAAGCCACCGGCTCCGGCAGTGCATCAACAGTCTGCCAACCCCGCAGCGCACCGTCCTGCAGTTGCGCGACATAGAAGGCCACAGCGTGGCCGAGACCGCCGCCATCACAGGGCTGAGCGAAGACAACGTCAAGGTGCTCACCTACCGCGCACGCCAAGCCCTGAAAGATTACCTCACCAAGCACATTCGCCATGGATTATAAATACATCGAACAGCTCCTTGAACGCTACTGGGCCGCCGAGACAAGCCCCGAAGAGGAAGCGGTGCTCCGCGCCTTCTTCGCCCAGCGCGACCTGCCGGAAGCGTTCGCACCCTACCGCCCGCTCTTCCAGACCATGCAGGAGGAGGCACAGGACCATCTGGATGCCCGCTTCGACGAGCGCATCATGGCCCGCATCGGCATGAAGGACGAACACCACCACGGCCGGCGCCCCATCATGATGCGTCTGCGCCCGCTCATGCACGCCGCCGCCGTCATCGGCGTGGCGGTGACCATAGGCTCCGTAGTCAACCACATCGCACAGGGCACACCCGAGAAACCGCTGTGGGACTACAACGCCGCAGCCTATCAAGACACCTACACCTCGCCCGAAGAAGCCTTCGAGGTCATCGACAACGTCCTGCAGGATGTACGCCACACCTACCGAGAGGCTACTGCCGACGCCACCGAGGCCGACAGCACAGCCGCCAACACGCCGGCCGACAGCAGCCGAACGGCCACAACAGACAGCGCCGAATGAAAACACGCCTGCTCATCATCGTCCTCCTCGTCGCAAGCCTCGCCACCACAGCCAGCGCACAGCAGCAACAGGACTTCGCCTCGCGCTTCTTCATGCTCCATCAGGACCAATACAACCTGACGTGCAAGACGGTGAGCCCATCCATGATGGAACGCGTACTCCAACTGCCGGCATGCGACAACGACACTGAGCGTCGCCAACTTCTCAGCGAGATACGCACACTGCGCATCGTCAGCACCCCCCAGCACGACAGCAGCGGCCCAGCGCTCTTCGCTCTGGCACAAGACCTGGCCCACCGCAACAACAAGCGCTACGCCCCGGTGCTCGAGAGGCAGGACAACGCCATCTACCGCCGACGCCGCGGCAAAAACACGCTCGAGATCGTCATCCTCAGCCTCAAGCCCAACGGCACCTTCGTCCTGACCGACTTCACTGGCCGCCTCGGCGACGACTTCCTGCAGCGCCTCAGCCGATAGGCCACGCGCCGCCTCACGCCAAGAATACCAGAATATCCACATACCCCGCGGCCGAAACGCGGCCGCCCCAAGAGTGAAACGTCGCTCCCTTTCTTAAAACACCCCACACGCTGAACACAGCACGGCACCGCCCCAACCCAGCGGCCCGCCGCGTCAGGTTTCAGTTCTCTCACCACCCATTATCCAGCGGGATAACCTACCAACAATAAAAATGGAGGCCAATGCACACCGCGTGCACGGCCTCCTTTTTTGTGTACCCCGCAACTTTCGAAAAGTGGGATTCGTATAAGCATTGAAACTTTGACTCTCTCAATGTTGCACAATTTGAGAAAAATCGATTTTCTCAAAGATTGTATTGCTCCATTCTGGATCTTCCGTCACATAAATGTCAGGCAACAAGAAATCTTCTGCATCAGGATGCTGTGCCATGATAATCTCATCTGAAAGCGATAGTCGTGCTCGAATTTTCTTGAAAAATTTCACCTCAGCATACTCTATCTTATTGTCTGCATAGATAGTTTGCAAGGCAAAATCTATCAGTTGCAGTTGTTCTTCGTCAGAGAACGTTTGTTCGGTCAATTCTTTGAGATACGTTTTCAAGAAGTGCACACCACCATTATTGATGGCATCCACGTATTCATTGATAGTCCGCTTCACATCTATATCATGAAAAATAGGCTGTTGGGCTGTCAGGTTCAACACCAACTCGATTTCTTCAGGAGCAATGTCACCATCGCACGCCATGCAGCAAAAGATGGTTTTCAAATAGATTTGATTGATTTTCATAGGACGTTTGTTTTTATCTAAAACCAATATGAGGTTTGGACTTGGGCTTATCTTCTCCGCGTCGCTCAATTTGCGTCTTCATCGCCTCATAGCGCTGTATTTCCTTCTCATCGAGCGAAGGTTTTACCGCTGCTATTGCCTTGCAGAGGTGGTCCATGGTAATTTTAGACCGGCTCTTGAGCGCAGCGAGAGCGGCCTTATTGACAATGAGTTGAATGTCGGCCGATACAAAGTGGTGGGTGAGTTCGGCTAGCTTGTCATAGTCCAAACCGAAGTCGTAGGGGCGATTCTGGAGATAGAGTTGGAAGAGAGCCTTGCGGGCAGTAAGGTCAGGCAGTCCCACGTAATACTTTTTCTCCATTCGGCCGGCACGTAGGATAGCGGGATCTATCATTTGGGGATAATTTGTGGCACCGATAATGAAAATGCCGCGTTCTCCCGTGCGGTCCATTTGAGCCAGCATCTCGTTTACCGCACTTTTTGACATCTCGTGGACATCCGACTGGCGATTTGGCACTAGTTCATTGATTTCGTCGATAAAAATCATGGTAGGCGCATTTTCCTCTGCCTCCTTAAACATCTGCGCTATGTTTTCCTGCGTGGCATTGACAAAGCGACTTTTCAGCGTGGCCGGCGTGATGCACTGGAAATGGAAGCCCGCTTCCTCAGCAAAATGCTTGGCGAAAAACGTCTTGCCGCACCCCGGTGGACCATAGAGCAACATGCCATTCGGAATAGTCACACCATAACGTGCATATTCCTCGGGATGCGTAAGTGGCTCTATCACCTCCTCGCGCAACTGGGTTTTCAGTTCTTCCATGCCGGCCACTGCCGCAAAGCCTTCGCCCTTGATACAGCGACGCGGTGATTTTCGCTTGGATTCAGAAGGGTCACTTCCATCCGACTGTACCTTTCGGCGACATTTGGGCGGAGCAATCTTCACTTCGCCGCAAATGGCCTGGATAAAGTCATCGGCCGTTTGGAAGCGCTCTTCCACATCGTAGTTCAGGGCCTTGGCGATAGTGTTGGCAAGTTGCTCATCAAACTCAAACAAGTCCAACTTGGGCATCGCAAGTGGCTTTTCGCGCTCAGCGAGCAGGAAGTCCACACGGTCGGCCTCGGCTACACGGGACAAATCGACAAACCACGGCCACTCTTCGTAAATCAGCCTGTACATCATAGCACCGACAGCATAGAGGTCGGACTGCACTTGGTTCACACCAGCAAAACATTCCGGCGCGAGGCTGAAGGGGTTAACTTGGCGCAGGTCGGGTTTCGCGGGTTTTTGATTGAGCAGGGAAGCGTGACTAAAGTCTATCAGTTTCAAGTCTCCCAATTCGCCAACGAGACTGAGGAGGATATTCTGGAGGTTCACTCCTCCATGAACGATAGACACAGGTCTGTTGTGAAGGTAGTCCAAAGCTGACAAAACGGCTTTGGAAATTTCCTTGATTTCATATACGCTCAGTTTTTCCTCTCGCGTGAGGTGCTGAGAGAGAGTCTCGCCACTCACGAACTCAGTGACGAGATAGGCATACTGGCCGCCGTTGAGCATCAACATCCCATCATCCACCATGTGGCAGAGATTGGGATGGTCCAGCTGCCTGCTGATTTCCACCTCCATCACCCTGCCCTGATCATCAAGCTGATTCCGACGGAGTTTGGAATATGGAATGAGTTTCAAGAAGCGGGTATGCCCTGAGGCATCCTTCACACGATAGGTTTCCGCACAAGTACCCTGCTTGTGCGGAAACGTGACGGTGTATGCTCCAATCTTGTCGTTCTTGTTGAAGCGCATATCAACTGCATTCTTTTTTCAACATACCACCAGCCTTTGCAGCTTCCTTATCGGGCATCAGTTCGATAAGGCCAATGGTTATTGGACGAAGGCTCTCCACTGTGGGCTGATTGTTAATTGCTTCCATTCCACGTTCGGCAAGTTGACGGGCGCGTGCAGGATTCTTCCAGCAGATTTCGTCAAACTGGTTGTAGCAGTACTTAATGACGCCCATACACTGGTAAACCATCGTAAGTTGGACAAAGAGGGACGTTATCTGTTCGCGAACTTCACGCGCCAGATTGATGTTCTTGGCTCGAATCACTTGATCGGTTTGCGAACGGAGTTGCTCGACCAAACGCGCCGATTTTTCGTTTCCCAAGTCACTCTGTGCTTTTTCCAGCCGCTCAAACTCCTCACGTAAATCTTTCTCCAAGCGGTCCCATTCGGTGGAATCTTCGATTTCTTCTATCTCTCGAAGCAACCCTTTCAGGTGGTCAAGCACGGCAATCTTCTCCGTGTTGTTTTCGGCATCGTCCTTGACTTGCTGGAGATGGGCTTCCAGTTTAGCCGTGTCTATGCCATCGGCCTCCAGATTCCCGATACTATGCTGGGCTTCCGAGAGGAGATTTTCTATCTCCAGTGCTGCATCTTCCACGGAATGCTTCTTTCCCGTAAAGAGAGCCTTCTCCACCGTGGTATCGGAGGCGAGGAAATGGACTTCGAGAGTCATCTGTTCAGAGCTGCCTACCTTCAGCGTCACGTCCACGGGGCTGTCTGCGGGGATGAGTTCTTCCACTTCGTCGCCAGTGATGACCACATCGGCCACATGGATATTCAGTGATGCGGTCTTGCCCTCTGCCCCTTCAAACAATTCGGTTTGGTAAACGGGTATGGAGAGTGTGTCTTCTGTCAGGCCAGGCCGGAGAGGTTGCGAAGTCTTCAGACCATTCACCACGCCCACAGCGGGAATTGGTTTATTTTTTTCCAATCCTTTGGCCATTTGGAATACACCGCGTTTCTTCACGGAGTCCCAACGAGCGATACCTATATTATAAGGCAAGGTCGCAGAACCTACCTTAGTACCTTGAATAATTGTAATCTCGGAAGGGAAGCAAGGGATTTGATTGCCTCGGTCATCGTAACAGAGGATAGTAAACGAATTGGGCTTAGACTCAAGCAACTGTGCCTCCACTACGTTGCCGGTTTTGTCAATCTCCACTTTGCCGCTGGCCCAGGCATTGTCGGAACGTCGGAATTCCACCCACACTTTATCCATGGGCACATCGGAAGCCAGCGCCACGCTGACCCACTCCTCGGTTTCAACCGAGGTTGCCTCGTAAGAAATATCTAACTTCACGGTATTAACGGCGATATCGGCCTCTTCTATTTCCGCATCAAGGGTGGAGGCGTAGAGCGCGGCACCCGTAGACACTGCGGTCATGGGGTCGATACTGGTGTCAACGTTGGGCGTAACCTGCTCACGCAGCATCTGCCGCACAAGGGGACTATGGGTGGGACCGCCCACGAGAATGAGTTTGTCGATCTGCTCGCCGGTCAGATGGTTGCGCTTCAAAAGGTCTTTGCATATATCCACGGCGCGCTGGAAATATGGCCGCATCACTTCAAAGACCTCTTCCTGCGTGACAGAGAGGTCGAGTTCAATCTCTTCGCCGTCCTCATCTTCACCCAAGTCGCCAAGATTGCTTATTACGTCTTCTTTTTCCTTGAAGGACAGTTGGTTTTTCAGGGGCTCAGCGTATGTTTTCATGGCCTCGCAGAGGAGCTTCCTTTTGTCGGGGTCGGCCATGGTTTCCGAGAGGCAGTAATTGTCTAACAGATAGGGGATGATGATTTTGTCTGCGATAGCCAAGTCGAGATTCTTGCCACCCAGATAGTTGTCGCCTGCTGTGTCGAACACCTGCATGATGCCGTCTTCCACCTTGATAAAGGCAGCATCGAAGGTACCGCCACCAAAGTCGAAGACCATCCAGATGCCATTCTTGCTCTCCGCAGTCAGACCGTAAGCCATGGCGGCGGCAATGGGCTCTTGGAGCAATTCGCACCGCTTAAATCCAGCAAGCTTGGCAGCCTCCAAGGTAGCTGTCTTTTGGTTTACGTCGAACTTTGCAGGCACAGTGATAACCGCAGAGGAAACATTTTCGTCGGTCACGAAAGACTTGAGCGTTTTCAGCACCTCGCCGGAGAGTTCTTCCGAAGAGTAGTCCCGTTCCATATAAGAACTGTGGTAACGGGTATTGGTGGCCATAGTACGCTTGAACTCTACAACAGCGTTCGATTCTCCTGTTCTACGATATTTGAACGCGCGGAGTTTGTCGGACTTTAAGTCGTTATAAGCAGCTTCGCCTGCTTTACAACTTTTGCGTTTTGTAAATGAGACGCACGAGGGCATAACATCCTTCAATACATCCGTCTTTATCACTACGGGGACACCTTTTTCCATGCGGCAAATGGCCGAGTTGGTCGTTCCGAGGTCTATGCCATAGTCAATTTTTAGTCTTGTCATGATAGTATAGGTATTATTCTGATTGGGAGACTTCGATTTGTGCTGCCTGTATCATTATTTGCCGGTAGTTGATTTGCGGCTTGATAATCTTGGTAATGATTTGCTGCCCGGGCTCTAAGTTTTCATCCGTCACAAAAGAAGCAACTACTTTCATGCCCTGGACGTAGGGCTTGCCCAGCATATCTATGATTTCGTAGCCATTGGCACTAAAATTATCTTTGATGCGCTGCACGGCCTTGGATAATTGTTTGTAGCCCTTTACGGCCGAATCCATACGTGATAGGTTCAGCTCTATACGCACAATTTCGTCCGCCACTTTCAGGGCCAAACTGTGGTCGGGCTGCGCTTCTTCTGTAGGAGCGGGAGCAGCGGACAGTTGTTTTTCGATGAGTTCCACCATCTTGTTGTCGAGTTTCACGGTTTCTTCCTGCATCTTGGCGTGGGCTGCCTCCAAGGATTCCTGCGCGCGGCGCAGTTCATCTATGGAGGTAGATCCGCGCTTGAAACGACGAAGGGTGCAATATATGGACACGCACAGCACAAGGAGGATAACAGCCACAGCAACCGATACACCTAATGTACGATTGTCCAGCACGGCTTGGTTGGTAGCCACGGTGGCATTTACGCCTTGCAACTGACGGTCAAGTTGGCCGCAATCGTTTTCCTGCTTCGCCTGTAAGGCTGCACTGACCCGACGCAGACTATCCAGCGTTTGGAACATAGCAGCCTGCTCTTGCTGGGCTGCATGAAGTTTGGCAGCCATCGACTGGCTGCTTCCACAGAGTTGTCGCACCTGCTGTTTGAGTCCTTCCTGCTGCTTTTGCAAGGCTTCGATGCGTTGATCCACGGAGACTTCGCTCTGACCATGAGGCTGTCCCCATACAACGAGCGGAACAAACGCAAAAATGTAGAATAAGAGACTTCGTAACATGTGATTATGTATTTTCTATTATACTATCTTGAAAAACCAATACGATAAAAGCCGATATAACAAAACCAATACCAAATACTTTTCCACACATATGCAACATAGCTCCAATCACACATCCCAAAAGGAGCCAACAAAGAATCAAAATTAGACAACCATTATTTTCTTTCTTCTGGGGGAGTTTGTTTGTATCAGGCTGTACAGACAACTGCGGTGCATTCTTTCGTTGCGGAATAGACGCCGCACGCGTACCTGTATTAACCCCCAACTGTTCGCAGAGATTTTTGAGAATGGAACGGTTGGCATCGTATCGCTGCCGTTTGAAGCCTTGCTCCATGTCGAAGGTATCCATAATGAGCGTAACTTCCCATGCCTTTTCAATTACGTTCTGCACCGCTAATAATTTTAGGATTTGGTTGGTTCGATTTAAAGGACGCTCCAACGGATCGTCTTTTTGCACAGCATTCACCTCCTCTATCACATTATGCAGTGCATTGCCCACCACCCGCGTAGAGAGTTTCAAGTAAAAAGCATTGGTCGCGCCGAGTTTGCTGCGGATGGCTTGCAAATGAGGACGCGCAGTTTCCAGTAAGGTCTTGGCATAGCAAATCTTGTCGGGTTGGGTACAAAACAGCCGCAATGCTTCTTGCACAGCATCGCTGTCTTTCTGTACTACCTCAGGCGGCAGTTCGTTGATGATTTTTTGAAGAATATCCACATTTTCCTGACAGCGGTCCTTGGCCATCTTACCTTTGACTATCTGCAAGGCATAACGCTGAAGTTCCATAGCGGGACGCGCCGCGCTCGTTCCGGGAGAACCATTGTAGTAGTCGATGCCACATTGCAGGATAGCCAGACCTATTTTATCAGCAATCGTCTGATAGCGAAGGTCTGAATTAGTCAAGGCGTTGGCTAACTTCTGGAGAGGTTCCCTTGTTTCTGTTATCAGTTTTTTCCCTGCCTGATAGCATTCTTCCGGCGTGCCTTTCCGGGCAGATTTGGCCGTTTCCACTGCCTGTGAAAGGAGTTCAATAAGCGGCGTAACCGTCTTCCCTTCCACATAGTCACGCCATTCTTGCAAGGTGAAACTATCAACCAGTGACAGCATATCCACTCCTGCATCCACGAGGGAGTCGAGCAGCATTTTCCATAAAGGAATATCCATGGTCATTCCTTCACCTGCCACCTGTGACACAAAATCGTCTGCATGATTGCTATACAATTCTTCTGCACAGGCAACGGCCTCTGCCCAGTTTTGCTTATGTGCGGACAGAACGAAACGGTTTTGTAACGAGGACACCGTGTTTTTCTTTTTCCAAATAGCCTCAGCCATATCGGTGTTGCCCTGCTGGAGATGATTGAAAGCCATGGTATCAAGCGCGCTGACTTTCATCCACCAAAACTGCGCATAACGAATTTGGTCAATAGGCAAAGCTAACTGGGCCTCCGCTTTCTCAACAGCCTCAACAGAACGGTCGATGGCAGAAAAGAGCACAGGTAAGTCAAGCGGGAAGGACACAGGTCTTCCCACCTTGAGAAAGGCTTTCATCTTTCCCTTATTGGCCACACGCTCCTTGGTTGGCGAATTTGAATATACCCCTAAATAACGATACGGATTATGAGAGATTAGATCCATACATCAGCTTGAAGGAATCTGCCAGCCGGCTGCCACACTGACGTAGAAAGATATTGGATTTAAGGAATGCACGCATATATATATAAAAACGTGGAGCCGGTCTGCCACTCGTTCCACCCTGTAAGGCCTTCGCATTGCCCAGTTAATCGAAACGAGCAACGCCGAAAGCCCCACGCTGATGTAGTATAGATATACGCCAACAAGCCTTCTTGGGAAGCCAAGAAGACAATGCGGGCTGTACACAATACACCCATGGAGCGTATCCCGTTGCTTGGTTTTTGATTAACTTGGAGAGTTTGCGAAGTTCTACAGAGTCAAAACCAAAGCGTCAGAAACGCTTTTATTATGTATGACCCACCCTTACCTCGCCCAAAAGGGCATCAGCGTGGGTAGGCTCGACAAATATACACCTATTTTATCAATTACAATACTTTCCAACTGGATTTTTCGGCAAGTTCAAGACAGTGCACATTGTAATCTGCACCAACAATAAAAACGGAGGCCAATGCACACCGCGTGCACGGCCTCCTTTTTTTGTGCCTACTCGGTGCCGAGGGCGCCATAACGCAAGAAGGCTGCGGCGCCAAGGGGGCGCTGCAGCCTTTTGTTTGTATGCGATATGGGTGTTGCCCTTGCGGGCGGTGCGGCGTTAGTTAGTCGCGGCGCTCGCGGCGTGCGGGACGTCCTTCGCCACCTTCGCGACGGGGACGGCGTGCGGGGCGGTCTTCCCAGCCTTCGGGCTTCTCTTCGAGGACGCGGTGAGAGAGGCGGAACTTGCCCGTCTTCTCATCTACCTCGAGGAGTTTGACGCTGATGGTGTCGCCCTCCTTGATGCCAGCCTCTTCAACCGTTTCGAGGCGCTTCCAGGCAATCTCGCTGATGTGGAGCAGGCCTTCCTTGCCCGGCATGAACTCGACGAAGCAGCCGTAGGGCATGATGCTCACGACGCGGGCTTCATAGACCTCGCCCACCTCGGGGATAGCCACGATGGCACGAATCTTGGCCACAGCGGCGTCGATGCTGGACTTGTCGGGACCGCTGACCTGCACCTTGCCCACACCATCCTCTTCGTCGATGGTGATGGTGGCGCCGGTCTCTTCCTGCATGCCCTGAATAATCTTTCCGCCCGGGCCAATGACGGCGCCGATGAACTCTTTGGGAATCTCGAAGGCGACGATGCGGGGTACGTGGGGCTTGAAGTCGGCACGAGGCTCGGCCATGGTCTCGACCATCTTGCTGAGGATGTGCTCGCGGCCTTCCTTGGCCTGCATGAGGGCCTTCTCGAGGATTTCGTAGGAGAGGCCGTCGCACTTGATGTCCATCTGGGTGGCGGTGAGACCCTTGAGCGTACCTGTGGTCTTGAAGTCCATGTCGCCCAGGTGGTCCTCGTCGCCGAGGATGTCAGAGAGGACAGCATACTTGTCTTCGCCGGGGTTCTTGATGAGGCCCATGGCGATGCCGCTGACGGGGGCGTTGATGGGCACGCCGGCGTCCATGAGGGCCAGTGTGCCGGCGCATACGGTGGCCATGGAACTCGAGCCGTTGCTCTCGAGGATGTCGCTCACGACGCGCACGGTGTAGGGGAAGTCGGCAGGAATCTGACCCTTGAGGGCGCGCCATGCCAGATGGCCGTGGCCAATCTCGCGACGGCCTACGCCGCGCTGTGCCTTGGCTTCGCCGGTGGAGAAGGGCGGGAAGTTGTAGTGGAGGAGGAACTTCATGTAGCTCTTGTCCA
>CAMGHE010000028.1 GCA_946055775.1 uncultured Bacteroidales bacterium | reverse complement strand
GGTCTGACAGACCAACCTCGTCAGTGTGCCCTTATTATAGCTGAGTAGTTACGGTTTTCGGAAGGACCTTCGGGCGACTGTCAACACGGCTTGGGCGACTCGAAACACAAGCTGGGCGACTGAAAAAACGACTTGGGCGACCGTTTTTTCAGTCGCCCAAGTCGTAAAACCCCCTTTTGCCCACGAAAAAAGGGCCCCCGCAGGAGCTCTTCACACTTTGCTAAGCAAAGATACAACGGAAACAGCCGAAATGCAAATCGCCCTTTTTCGCTACTTTCCCCGAAAATTCTCCATCCGCCAGCGCGCGTTTCCTGTAGAGCGGGCGAGAACGCCGCCTCCGGCCCCTTCCACACGAAGGCTAATAGGGTGAACCCCGGAACGGGCCAATGCCCGCCACCCTGTGCCCCACCCATCGGCGCAGGAGAAAAAATGCGGCGGCAGGTTGTATAATCGGGCGCGTTGTGCTACCTTTGCAAACAAATCATAAAAAGCGGGTTTCCTGACGCGCAGCTCCCCGATGGTCCGCACGCGAAGCCAGCCCGCCCAACCCTGTCACAGCAACCCCATAACCGATGTCCACACCTACAGAAAGAAAAGTGCGTGTGCGCTTTGCCCCCAGTCCGACGGGCCCCCTGCATATCGGCGGCGTGCGTACCGCCCTCTACAACTACCTCTTTGCCCGCCAGCACGGCGGCAGCCTCATCTTCCGTATCGAAGACACCGACAGCACCCGCTTCGTGCCCGGTGCCGAGGAGTATATCCTCGAGTCGTTCCGCTGGCTCGGCATCGAGTTTGACGAAGGCGTCAGCTTCGGTGGCGACCACGGCCCCTACCGTCAGTCGGAACGCCGCGATATATATAAGGAATATGTGCGCCAACTTCTCGACGCCGGCCGCGCCTATATCGCCTTCGACACCCCCGACGAACTCAACGCCAAGCGCGAGGCCGTGCCCAACTTCCAGTATGACGCCCGCACCCGTATGCAGATGCGCAACTCCCTCACCCTCGGCCCCGACGAGACGCAGCGCCTCATTGCCGAAGGCCAGCAGTATGTGGTACGCTTTTTGGTAGAACCCGGCGAGGAAGTCCACGTCGATGACCTCATCCGCGGCGACGTCAAGGTGATGAGTGACATTCTGGACGACAAGGTGCTCTATAAGAGCGCCGACCAGTTGCCCACCTACCACCTGGCCAACATCGTCGATGACCACCTCATGGAAGTGACCCACGTCATTCGCGGCGAGGAGTGGCTGCCCAGCGCCCCGCTTCACGTCCTGCTCTACTGCGCCTTCGGTTGGGTCGACACCATGCCCCGCTTCGCCCACCTGCCCCTCCTGCTCAAGCCCGACGGCAAGGGCAAACTCTCCAAGCGCGACGGCGACCGCCTGGGCTTCCCCGTGTTCCCCCTGGAGTGGCACGGACAGGACGGCACCGTATGCAGCGGCTACCGCGAGAGTGGCTACCTGCCCGAGGCCGTCATCAACTTCCTCGCCCTGCTCGGCTGGAACCCCGGCACCGACGAAGAACTCCTCACCATGGACCAACTCATCGAGAAGTTTGACCTGGCCAAGTGCTCCAAGAGCGGCGCTAAGTTCGACTATGTCAAAGGCCAGTGGTTCAACCGCGAATATATCCAGCGCACGCCCGACGCCCTCCTCGCCCCCACCCTCGACGCCATCCTGCGCAGCGAGGGCATCGCGCAGCCCATCGAGCGCGTCGAGGCCGTCGTCGGCATGATGAAGATGAAGAAAATCAACTTCATCAAGGAGCTCTGGCCCCTCTGCGACTTCTTCTTCATCGCCCCCACCTACAGCATGGACGACAAGTTTGTGCGCAAAAACTGGAAAGAGGGCGCTGCCGCCCAGATGCGCCGGTTGGCCGACATCCTGACCGGTTTGGAGACCTTTGACGTCGAGCACCAGCGTCAGGCCGTCGATGCCTGGGCCGCCGCCGACGGCGTGAAGCCCTGGAACGCCTGGCGCGTATGCCTGGTAGGCACCGGCAAGGGCCCCGACATGTACGAACTGGCCGCCTTCCTCGGCAAGGACGAAACCCTGCGCCGCATGCAGGCCGCCCTCGACGCCCTCCCGCAGGTGTGACGAGACGGAACGGAACGACACGCACGCATACTCCCCTACATCACCCATCATTTTCCACCCCCTCCCCTCCGTCTCCAACGTCATGTACACCCTGGCCATATACCTCTATCTCCTCTGCGTAAAGGTGGCGGCGCTCTTCCACAAGAAAGCGCGGCTCATGGTGAACGGACACCGCAACACCTGGCGTCTGCTCCGCAGTATGCCCAAGGGCGAATACTACTGGTTTCACGCCGCCTCCCTCGGCGAGTTTGAGCAGGGGCGCCCCCTCATGGAGCGCCTGCGGCGACAACACCCCGAGGCCCGCATCCTGCTCACCTTCTTCTCCCCCTCCGGCTATGAGGTGCGCAAAAACTACGACGGTGCCGACGTGGTGTGCTACCTGCCCTTCGACACCCCCTTCAACGCCCGCCGCTTCGTTCGCCTGGTGCACCCCAAGATGGTGTTCCTCATCAAGTACGAGTTTTGGCGCAACTATATCGCCTGCCTCCACCACCGCGACGTGCCCGTCTATAGCGTGTCGAGCATCTTCCGCCCCGACCAGGTGTTCTTCCGCTGGTACGGTCGCAAGTACGCCCGCTGTCTGCGCCGCGTGACCCATTTCTTCGTCCAGAACGAAGCCTCGCGCACGCTGCTCGCCAATCTGGGCATCAGCCACGTCAGCGTCGTGGGAGACACCCGCTTCGACCGCGTCATCGACATCCGCGAGGCCGCGCGCCCGCTGCCCCTTGTCGAACGCTTCGCCGGCACCTACCGCGTGCTCGTGGCCGGCAGCAGTTGGCCTCCCTGCGAAGACCTCATCATCCCCTACTTCAACAGCCACCCCGGCCTCAAACTCGTCCTCGCGCCCCACGTCGTCTCGGCCGACCACCTGGCCGAGATAGAGCGTAAACTCGAACGCCCCAGCGTGCGCTACAGTGAGGCTACGCCCAAGAGCGTCGCCGAGGCCGACTGCCTCATCATCGACTGCTACGGCCTGCTCTCCAGCATCTACCGCTACGCCACGGTGGCCTACGTCGGCGGAGGCTTCGGCGTGGGCATCCACAATGTGCCCGAGGCCGCCGTCTATGGCTGCCCCGTGCTCATCGGCCCCAACAACCGCAAGTTTCGCGAAGCCCAGGATCTCATGGCCGCCGGCGGTTGTATCGAGGTGACCGACGCCGCCACCTTTACCGCCGCCATGGACCGCTTCCTCACCGACCGCGAGGCTCTGGCAGAGGCCGGCAAAGCCGCTGGTCACTACATTCATAGCAATGCTGGCGCCGCCGATGCCATCTACGCCGAGATTGGCCTCTGACCCTCCTCCCCTCTCCCCATTGCCCAATCCCTTTCCTCCATGATTATCCCCACTCTGGCCGCCGCCGCACTTGCCGCAGCGGCCGCCTTTTTCATAGGCCGCCTGCTGGGTCAGCGGCAGGCCGCCGCTGATGCCAGCCGCACCATCGACGCCCTGCAGGCCAACCTGGCCGCCGCCCGTCAGGAGAGTGCCGTCATGCAGGCCCGCTACGAAGCCGAATGCCGCCACAGCAGTCAGGCCCTCGCCCAGCAGGCCGAAGCCCTGCGCCGCGAGTTCCGGCAGATAGCCGGCGAGACCCTCAGCAGCCAGAGCGAAGGCCTGCGCCACGCCCACCTCAACAGTCTGGAGAGCCTCCTCACGCCCCTCGGTCGCGATATCGCCGCTTTCCGCGAACAGTTCGTGCGCGGGCAGGCCGACATCGGCCGCCACATCCGCGACCTCATGGAGCAGACGCAGGCCGTAGGCCGCGAGGCCGACCAACTGGCCAACGCCTTGCGTGGCAACAGCAAGATGCAGGGCAACTGGGGCGAGATGGTTTTGGATAACCTGCTCCAGGCCTCCGGGCTCGAGGCCGGCCGCGACTATACCCTTCAGGCACGCACCACCGATGCCGAAGGACGCGACCTCATCCCCGACGTCGTCGTCCATCTGCCCGGCGAGCGCGAGGTGGTCATCGACTCAAAGGTGTCGCTCACCGCCTTCACCGCCTACGCCGCCACCGACGATGTTGCCGAGCAGCAGCGCCTGCTGCGCGAACACGTGGCCTCCGTGCGCAAGCATATCCGCGAACTGAGCGAAAAAAACTACGACCGCGTAGTGCCCCACCACATCGGCTACGTCCTCATGTTCATCCCCGGCGAGCCCGCCTATGTCGCCGCCGTCATGGCCGACCCCACGCTCACCACCGAAGCCTACGCCCGCCGCGTCATCCTCATCAATCCCACCAACCTGCTCATGGCCCTCCAGTTGGCCTACAACCTCTGGCAGAGCGAACTGCAGAGCCGTAGCGTCAGCGAGATATACCGCTCCGCCGAACGCCTCTACAAGAAGTTCTCCCTCTTCGCCAAAAACTTTGTCAAGGTGGGCACCACCATACGCCAACTCTCGGCCACCTACGACGACGCTGAAAAACAACTCTCCGAAGGTCGCGGCAATATCATTGCCCAACTCGAGGGCTGGAAGAAGAAAGGCCTCAACCCCACCGCCGACATCCCCGCCGCCCTCAAGAAAGACTACGAAGACGACTGACGACCGGCTCTTCCCTTCTTCAGCCGTTCCTCGCCCTTCGCCAGTCTTCGCTTTTCGCGGACTTGCTATCACCGGCTGGCGCTCTGTCCGTATTTCCGCGCACCGCCGAAAAAAGGAACGAATAAATTTGCTCCTTTCGGACGTAGCGTGTACCTTTGTGGCAAAGATGCGACGGTAAGTTGCAACCATTCTTACATATATACACTTATCCCCATGGAAAATCAGAAAAACGACAACCAGCTTCAGATTGAACTCTCGCCCGAGGTAGCCGAAGGCATCTACGCCAATCTGGCCATCATCACCCACTCCTCCGCCGAAGTGGTCCTCGACTTTATCCGCGTGCTGCCCGGCGTGCCCAAGGCCAACGTCAAGAGCCGCATCGTTCTGGCTCCCGAACACGCCAAGCGCCTGCTCTACGCCCTCAAGGACAATGTAGATAAGTACGAGAAGGTCTTCGGCACCATCGACCTGCATGAAGCTCCCCAGGCCGGCGGCCGCACCGCTACGCCCTTCGGTGTGCCCGAGGGTAAGGCCTGATGCCAAGGTGAGCACAGATAATACGCACGAGGAGCGCCAGGCGCTCCTCGTTGCTTTCCCTTTGCTCTTTTCCCCTTAAATCCTTCCTATTAACCTTAAATCATTGTACGCTCTATGGAAAATTCGAATGAAGAGTACATCCTGGACAATTATGAGCCGTTCTTCTCACGCATCTGGAGTTTCAGGGGCCGCATCAAGCGCTCCCACTTCTGGCTGTATCTGCTGACCTATATCGGCATCTATTTCGGTTTGGCACTGACGGTGTTTGTTCTCGCCGCCATTCTCCGTTCGGCCGCTGTAGGACTGCTCTTTTTTCCCGTGTGGGGCGTCATGGGCTATCTGCAGTTTTGCGTCGTAGGCAAGCGCTACCACGATATGGGCCAGTCCGTCGCCATTCCCCTGACAGTTATCATCCTCAATTTGGTTATTGCGATTGCCTTCGTGGCCCTTACCGCGATGCAAACCGCCTGGCAGAGTTCCCACTGGTACAGCTACGGCAGCAGTCCCTATGAAGGTCCGATTGAGGTTCTTTCCATTTTAGCCATTGTCGTAGCCATCGCCTCATTGGTGTTCAACCTCATTATCCCCGGCTGCGTCCCCTCCAAGCCCGGCATCAACAAGTACGGCACGAACCCCTGCTTCCCTGCCGACGAGCAGGAATAGCCCGGACGCCCTGGGAAAGCGATAGGTTCTAGCTGTTCTAGGTTTTCTAGAACTTCTAGATATTCTAGGATCTCTAGAATTTCCAGATCTTCTAGGACCTCCGAATGTTAAAAATGGCGGCCGACCCGCAAATTCTCCACGAAAAGTTTGGTTGTTTGCCTAAAAGTGCCTACCTTTGCACTCGCAAATGAGAAATGATCGCGGAGTGGAGCAGTTGGTAGCTCGCCAGGCTCATAACCTGGAGGTCGTTCGTTCGAGTCGAGCCTCCGCAACTCAGACAACTTATATGGAGTACAACCAATCAAAAGGCTTGTGCTCCATATTTGTTTTTATGACCTTCGGTATGGCCCGTAGTGCTTTCTGGTGAGGAGTGAGGAGGCTAATGTCGAGGGCATCCGCAGTTTGGCTGTACGTGCTGCAATCTATTCATATTCTATATTTACCCTAATGAAACACAAGTATTTGCTGAGCTTATTGCTCTGTCTGTTGACGTGGCCCTTCGCGGCATCGGCACAGACTACGTTTGTCAACCTCACGCCCAAGCCTGCATCCATGGCGGTAGGCGAGGGTACCTTGGTCTTGCCCAAAGACTTTGTGGTGAGTTATGCCGCCGATGCCGATGCGGCCATGGTGGAAGAAGTAACCCGCTTCGTGACGCTTTACAACCGTGTCACGGGAAGCCGTGTCAAGGTGGCTGCCGGCAATGCCGCCGCCCTCTTCCAGGTGAGCAAGTTTGCCGATGCCGTCGAGCGCAAAGCCGGCGCCTACGCCTTGCAGGTGGCTGCCAACCGCGTCACCATTCAGGCCGATGATGCCCTTGCCCTGTTCTATGCCTTCCAGAGCGTCAAGAAGATGTTGCCCGCCAACGTGATGGCCGGCGTGGCCGATGCCAAGGTTACCACCTACAGTCTGCCTCTGGTCACCATCAACGACGAACCGCGCTTCGAGTATCGCGGTTTTATGCTCGACGTCTCGCGCCACTTCTTCACCGTCGAGGACATCAAGCGCCTGCTCGACGTGATGGCCTACTACAAGATGAACCGCTTCCACTGGCACCTCAGTGACGACCAGGGCTGGCGCATCGAAATCAAGAAGTATCCCAAACTGACCGAGGTGGGCAGCATCGCCCCCAACTGCCTCATGACGGACATGTACAGTCGCACGCGGTATTGGCTCAACAAGCCCTACGGTCCTTACTTCTATACGCAGGACCAGGTGCGCGACGTCGTGGCCTATGCCCAGAAGCTCCACATCGACATCGTGCCCGAGATTGACATGCCGGGCCACTTCACCGCAGCCATGGCCGCCTATCCCGAGTACAGCTGTACGCCGCAGGGCGCGCACAACGTGTGGATTGCGGGCGGCATCTCGGGCGACGTGCTCAATGTGGCCAATGCCGGCGCTGTGCAGTTTGCCAAGGATATTTTGGCCGAACTCATCGACCTCTTCCCCTACGAGCGCATCCATATCGGTGGTGACGAGTGCCCCACGACAGCCTGGGAGCATAACGCCGAATGCCAAGCGCGCTATGCCGCGTTGAGCCTGACAAACTACCGCCAATTGCAGAGCCTGTTCATCAAGGAGATGGCCGAATTTGTGCAGTCGAAGGGTCGCAAACTCTCCGTGTGGAACGAATCGATTACCGCTGGCAATGCCGACACAGAGACGGTGAAGAGTACGGGCGCGCTGGTGTATTGCTGGACGGGTCCTGTTCAGGCGGTCAACAAGGCTGAAGAGTTGGGTCTGAGCCGCATCTACACGCCGCAGTTCCCCTACTATATCAATAAGTACCAAGGCGACCCCTCGCTCGACCCGCCTGCTGCTGGCTACGGCAATGAGGACGTGAAGCACGTCTATGAGCATGAGATTCCCGCGAATGTCGATGCCGGCATACAGGCCACGTTCTGGACGGAAGCAGTCAATGGCCGCGACTATCTGGAGTGGCTCACCTTGCCCCGCCTCACCGCAATCGCCGAAGCAGGATGGACGCCGCAGGCCAACCGCAGTTTTGCCGACTTCCAGCAACGCATCACTGCCGACACCGTACTGCTCAACTACAACAACTACAAGTGGTGCGACTATCAGATGGTGGGATGGGAGAAGACGATCGTTCTGCCCGATGTCAGTACGGCCAGCGAGAAGCACTACTACCGCCTGATCTCTGGTGCGACGGATGCCGAGCGCGTGGGCCGCTGCATCGAACTGGTGGCAGACGGTTCGCCGTTGCTTACCCAGTTTAGCACAAAAAACATTGCCGTAGGCCGCCTTTGGACCAACACGCAGGCTGAGGAAGGTGCGGACAACTACGACTACCAGTGGTGGTACATCGAAGCCGACCCCGCCGGCTCGGGCAACTACGCCCTGGTGTGCAAGGCACAGCCCAATGGCTCGATCAATCCCATACCTGCGGGTAGCGGGACAGGTGCACGTTGGAATTATGACAACGCCAATAAGCACTACAGTTTTGTCCTCGGAGCCGGAGCCACGGGTAAGGTGGGCGACAACTACTACTACACCATCTCCACCAGTGCTGCTCTCGGTAACTATTTCAACTCGTCCCTGGGTGGTCAGGGTTATGCCGTCAATATCTACGGCCTGGATGCCAGCGCCAAGTGGCAGTTTGCTCCCATGCCTGTCGCAGAGCCCCAAGCGCCGGCCATCATCTATCCCAAAGCCAATACGGCCGAAAACAAGTATTACTATCGTATCGTTTCGAAGGCTGCTGATGGTCGCAAAGGTTCGTGCATCGAACTGCTCTCTGCCACCTCGCCCAAGATAGGCACAGGTAATGCGCAGGAAAACCGCCTGTGGTCGAACGCCCAGGCCGCCGAAGGGGCCGACAACTACGACTACCAGTGGTGGAGCTTTGAGGAAGACCCCGAAAACGCCGGCCGTTTCGCCCTCGTCTGCAAGGCTAAGCCCAACGGTTCGGTGAACACCACGCCGACGGCCCTTGCCTATGCCGGGCGCTGGGACTACGACGTCGCTGCCAAGCACTACGACTTCATCCTGGGTCACGGCGGCCATGGCTCGGTGAATGGCAACCACTACTACACCATCCACAGTACGCAGTCGGCGGGCGCTGGCTCCACCCCGTGGTATATGAATGCTGCAGCTGGTGGACAGAACTACTCCATCAACGTCTATCAGGGTACGTACAACAGTTCGGACGCCGTATTCTGGGAGTTTGTCCCCGCGGCCAACTACTACGATCTCAACTTTACGCCCTTGACCTACGGCGAGACCTACATGTTCAGCAATGCCGTGGAGGGATTTGAGGGTACGACCCTCGTTGCTGCCAGTGGCAACACAAGTTTGTTGCACAGCACCGACCCGTTTGCTGCCAACGCTTGGACCGTCACCGCATCTGAGGTGGACGAAGCCAAAGGCGTACAGACCCTCAACCTGCGTAACGTCACCACGGGCCAGTACATCAGCGGCGCGTCGGCCACCTATCAGACCCGCGTGGGTTATCCCGTGTCCGTTCACGCCAGCACCAAGGCCGGTGTGGCCCTGAGTTTCGATGAGACCTGTGGCGAATACCGTCTGCAAATCAACGGCCGCAGTTTCTTCCCCCTGCCCCAAGCCGGCACTGTGAGCAGCGGCAGCACCCTCCAAGGCGCCGCCTATGACGCTCCCCGCCTGCAGGGTGCCACATGGCACGTCACCCGTGTGAAGCCCGTCGTCTTCCAGTGCGAGGACCTGCAGGGCACCAGCCTGGGCCAGTTCACACGCTACGTCGATGCCGACCTGACCGACGTGCCCGTCGCCATGGCCCCGGAAATTGCCTCGTACGCCATACAGTCGATGACCAAGACGGCCGAAGGCCAGTATGCCGCCGTCTATGCCAACGTGAGCAACATGCAGATTGCCGACGGCGTGGAGCAGTTTGAGGTGGTCCGTCCCTTCACAGCCGAACAGCTGACCTACAACCGTCACTTCAGCAACACCAACTGGCAGGCGTGGTACATGCCCTTCGAGATGAACTACGAAGACTGGGCGGACCAGTTTGACATTGCCCGTCTCAACGACGTGCACCAGTATGACGACGATGAGGACGGTCAGGTGGACCGCACCGAACTGGAAGTGGTGTATGTCAAGAGTGGAAGCATCGAAGCCAACACGCCCTACCTCATCCGCGCCAAGGAAACGGGTGACAAGGCCCTCACGCTGACCAATGCCACCGTGGTGCCCACCGTCCAGAAACAGTATGACGTGACCTCGTGGAACACGCGCTTCGTCTTCACTGGTACCTACATGCAAGTGCTCGGCACCACCATGCACTCCGAAGGTTATTACGCGCTTGCTGGCGGCGCACTGGTGCAGGCACAGGACTACAGCGTATCGCTCGGCGCCTTCCGCTGGTACTTGCAAATCCTTGACCGCGCCTCTCTCTCGGCCGCCGCACCCCGCATGATTCGCGTGAAGGTGGTGGGCGAGGACGACAACACCACGGGCATCTACCTCTTGCAGCCCGTAGAGACCATACCTGCGACAAAGGTTTACGACATCAATGGCCGCCTTGTCCTGCAGGGCACACGCAATCTGGACAGCCTGCCCAAAGGCGTCTATGTGGTCAACGGAAAGAAATATATCAAGTAAGTGGTGGCCAGCGAGCCCCATCACCACGAAACAGACCCTCAATACACCCGTATATGAAGAAACCCTATCAAGCGCCTGCCGTCACGGTGGTTCGCCTTTGCTTGCAAAGGGCCATCCTGCAAGGCTCTAACATCTCCATCGGCGGTTCTACCGACCATTTCGACGCCAATCGCTACGACAATGATGGCGAATCAGACTGGGGCGAGTGGAACGGTTGGGAAGAGACCTTCGAGGAATAGCCCGACACCTTTAGCCTGCCCCTGCCCCTGCCCGACAGGCGTAAAGGTCCGAAGACCATCATATCACGAAAAAAGGACTGCACCGATGAAGGTGCAGTCCTTTTCGTGATATGTGTTTGCTTGGCCCTGCCTGTCGCCTACCAGGCGCGTTCCTGGGGTGCCATTCTAATGGCATGTCTTTCTGTTTCTGTGCTCCAGTGCGTAGGGTGGGGGTACGAAAAAGGCAGCGGTCTTGTGGACTGCTGCCTTTCGTTGTGGTGACTCATGCAGGATTCAAACCTGCAACCTTCTGATCCGTAGTCAGATGCTCTATTCAGTTGAGCTAATGAGCCAAACCAAAAATGTAGCGGTGCGTACGGGACTCGAACCCGTGACCCCATGCGTGACAGGCATGTATTCTAACCAACTGAACTAACGCACCGTTTTAGAGAATCGCTTGCTTCAAGTTCTTGAGGTGTCCCTCGTTCCTTGTTTGCGAGTGCAAAGGTAGAGCTTTCTCCATAACCCACCAAATGTTTTTCCCACTTTTTTCAAAGAAATTGCAATTTTTTGTGCCGCGTCGCTGTTTTGCCCCTGTATTATCCTTGTTTGCTAAGCATATTTGGCAGAACGGGGCGAAAATTCCCTCATACTTTCCGTCCGTCCCTGCGGCCGCACGCCGCTCTGTATATTAATAAAGAGTAAAAGGCGGCGGGTGGGGCAGTGGGTGGCCGGCATTGTCAGAAGAAAGGTCTATCTTTGCAGATATAGCCCCTTGCCGCCAAGCGGCAGCCTTCACACAGACAGCAATCCCCTCAACACAGACTATGCAAAAACGAATCTCTATCCTCCTCATCGCCCTCTGCGGCCTGTTTGTTATTCCCCATTCCCTTTCGGCTCAGACCTATGAGCGCATGCTCGCCGACGTTCAGGACGCCGCCCGCCGCGACCTGCCGCAGACCGCCCTGCAGCATGCCCGGCGCATGGCCGTGCGTGCCGAGGCCGAGGGGCAGACCGCCTGGCTGCTGCGCGCCATGATGCTCCGGCTGTGGCTCCACGAAGACCTCTCCGCCGACAGTGCCCGCATTGACCTGACGCAGTTACGCCGCATGGCCGCCGCCGAGCAGCGTCCCGTTGAGCGCGCCCTGTGGTACGTCGTCACGGGCCATGCAGAGGGCGCCCTGCAGGCCGACACCGCCGCTCAGGCCCGCGCCCGCCGCTGCTTCGATACAGCCCTCGCGGACCTCCGCCCCTTGGCCGAGGCCCGCACCGATGCCTACCTGCCCCTCTTCGTCAAGGGGCGCGACAGCCGCCTCTATGCCGACGACCTGCTCAGCGTCGTGCTGCGCAGTGTCACCGCCACGCCCGTCCTCGACAGCGACAGCCGGGCCGCCCTCCGGGGCCGCGCCCGTCGTCTGTACGACACGATGGGGCGCCGCGACGCCGCCCTGCTCTGCGCCATCGACAGTGTGCAGCAAGCCCTCGCTGCCGAGGGCCATAGTGCCGAGGCCGTCCGTAGCGCCGGTGCCGCCCTGCGCCGCTTGGCCGAGCAGTATGCCGGCGCCGAGGCCGCCGTCGAGATATACATCGCCTACACCCACCTGCCCACCCCCTACGGCACCGCCGACGATGCCGCCGCCGACCGCTTGGCCATGGCCCGCGAAGGCCTGGAGCGCTACAGTCGTCAGGCCCGCGCCGCCGTCCTGCGGCAGTACATCGCCCGGGCCGAGCAGCCCATGATGGCCCTGCGCACGCCCTCGGATGTGCTCCTGCCCGGCAGCCCCACGCAGGCCGTGCTCCGGCACCGCAATGTCCGCCAGTGCCGTCTGCGCTTCCTTAGGCTGAAGAATGTCAACGCCGCCGACCGCCGCCTGGCCGACCGCCGGTTCAAGGGCATTGGCACCACCACCGTCGCCACGCAGACCTTCGTCCCCACGGCCGAGGCTCCGGCGCATGTGACGCAGACCGACACCGTCAGCATCTGTCTCGACCAGCCCGGCATCTACCTGGTAGAACTCCTTGCCGACGGCAAGCGGGTGGGGCAGGAACTGCTCTATGTCTCCGGTGTCTATCCCCTGCTCACCCACAATACGCCCGACGGCACGCGCCTGCTCCTGCTCGACGCCCATAGCGGCGCCCCGTTGCAGGGCGGCCGCGTGGAGGTGCGCCGCCTGACCGAGACCGGCAGCCAGCAGTTCGCCGCCTACGATGCCGACAGCCGGGGACGCATCTTCGTGCCCGCCGCCGGCCGTGGCGCCGGCGTCCGTACCTGCTACGTCCGTGTGGGTACCGATGCCTACCATCCCGCCGTCTATCTCTATCCCGACTACCGCCGGCCCTATACCCAGCCCACGAACCATACCACCGCCACCCTCTTCACCGACCGCGCCATCTACCGCCCCGGACAGACGGTGCAGGTGTCCGGTCTGGTCTATACCCAGCAGGGCGATGACGTCCTCGTCGCCACCGGCTATACCGACCGCCTGCTGCTCTCCGATGCCCGCGGCAAGGAGGTGGCCCATGTGGAGGTGAAGACCGACTCGTTCGGCGTCTTCACCGCCACCTTCCCCCTGCCCGCCGTGTGCCTGCCCGGCGCCTTTACCCTGCGCGGCACCAAGGGCGGCTGGGCCACGGTCCGCGTCGAGGCGTACAAGCGTCCCACCTTTGAGGTCAACATGCTGCCCGTGGACGGAGGCTACCGTGCCGGCGACAGCGTATGGGTGCGTGGCACGGTCAAGACCTATACCGGTATGCCCCTTGCCGACTGCCGTGTGTGCTACGACGTGCAGCAGCGCGAGGGCTGGGTGCGCCAGGCCCCTTCGGGTGGCCGCCGTGCCGAGGTCGTGACGGGCGAGGTGCAGACCGACAGTACGGGCGCCTTTGCCGTTCCCGTCGTGCTGCAGGTGCCCGCGGATGGCCCCGCCCTGTGGCGTCGCTTCTATGACGTGGCGGTGGCCGTGACGGCCGCCAACGGCGAGACCGCCGAAGCGCGGACCACCCTGCCGCTGGCCTCGCGCCGCGCCTGGCTCTCGGCCGACCTCCCCGCCGTCGTCTGCCGCGAGCAGGCCCGCCCCTTCACCGTGCGCCAGACCAATGCCATGGGACAGGCCATCGACGGCCGGGCGGCCTGGACGCTGACCGCCGCTGACGGACGTCAGGTGGCCGCCGGCACGCTGACTTGCGGCACGCCCGTGATGCCCGCTGCATGGCTGACCCTGCCGTCGGGACGCTACGAGGCCACGTTCACCCTGGCCGGCACCGACACCCTGCACCATACGCTGACCTTCTTCTCCGAGGCCGACCGCCGGCCCGCCGCGCCGGAGCCCCTCTTCATCTACGAGCGCATGAACGCCGCCGGCGACACCTGCCACCTGTGGATAGGGTCGTCGCTGCCCGAGGCCACGCTCTTTGCCGATGCCTTCACGGCCTCCGGCAGCCACCGCGCCGACATGCTGACGGTCGCCGACAGTCTGCTGCACCTGGTGCTGGCCTGGCAGACGGCCGACGGCGATGCCGCGACGCATGCCTTTGCCTTGGTCAATGAGGGACAACTGTACACCCACACCGTGCGCCTGCGCCGTCCGCAACCCGATAAGCGCCTGCTGCTCCGTTGGACCTCCTTCCGCGACCATACCGTGCCCGGGCAGCACGAAATCTGGCGTTTGCGCCTGACCCATCCCGACGGCCGCCCGGCCGACGCCCATCTGATGGCGCGCCTCTACGACGCCTCGCTCGACGCCCTGCAGCGCCAGCCCTGGCAGTTTGACCTCTACTTCCCCCGCACGGCGCCCGCCCTGCGCACTGCCGGTCCCGTCAACGGCGCGTTCTTCTGTCAGGGCTTCGTGCCCCTGCGCACCATCCATACGCCCTCGCTCACCTTCACCCGCTGGCAGACGGGCGTCATTGGCCGCTATGCCACGGCCACGACCGACGACCTGGCGGAGTCGCTGACGGTGGTGAAAAATTCCAAGGCCCTGGTCATGCCGCGCATGAGTCGCGCCACAGCCAAGGAGGCCACGATGCGGCTGGCCGGCACTGCCGTGGCCGACGAATCTTTGGCCAACGAGATGGGGGCAGGCAGTGAGGAGGCCGATGCCGATGCCGGTGCCGCCCTCGCCGCCGATGCCCTGCGCAGCCGGTTTGCCGAGACGGCCTACTTCAATGCCGCCTTGCGCACCGATGCCCGGGGTGAGGTGACGATGGAGTTTACCCTGCCCGAGGCCCTGACGTCATGGTCGTTCACCGCCCTGGGTCACACGCGCCAGATGGACTACGGTCGTCTGGACACCCTCATCGTGGCCCGCAAGATGTTCATGGCCACGGCCGCCCTGCCCCGCTATGTGCGGACCGGCGACCGCGTGATGCTGCCCGTGAGCGTGCAGAACCTGGCCGGCAGCGCCGTGAGCGGCACGCTGACCGCCGAGGTACTCGATGCCGCCACCGGCCGCCGCCTGCTGCGTCAGCGTCTGCCCTTCGCCGACGTGGCGCCGCAGGGCACGCAGACGCTCCGGTTCACCGTCGATGTGCCGCAGACCACGGCCCTCGACTGCCGTTTCCTGGCCGAAGGCAACGCCTTCAGCGACGGCGAGGCCCATCTGCTCCCCGTCCTGGCCGATGCCGTCGAGACCGTCCGCTCGGTGGCCTTCACGCTGGATAGCGACCGCCCGCTGACGTTGCGCCTCGACACCCTCTGGCGCGGCAGCAAGGGCGCCGACAATGCCCGTCTGACGGTGGAGACCTCGGCCAATCCGCTGTGGTATGCCGTGGCATCGCTGCCCGCACTGACGCAGGGCGAGGCTACGTCGGCCACCGAGTGGGCCTGCCGCTACTATGCCGTCACGCTGGCTGCCCGGATGGTGCGCGACATGCCCGCCTTGGCCACCGCCTTCGATGCCCCGACGGCAGAGGCCACCTCGCCCCTGCTCCGCAACGACGACGTGCGCGCCATCCTTGAGGCCGAGACGCCCTGGGCCGCCCGCTTAGACAGCGAGGCGCAGCGGCGTGAGGCCATGCAGCGCCTCTTCGACGACGGCGCCATCGCCGCCACGCAGGCCACGGCCGTAGAGCGCCTGCTGGCCCTGCAGACGGCAGAGGGCGGATGGTCGTGGTACCCCGGTATGCCTGCCAATGCCCATATCACGGCCGAGGTGGCCGTCCTCCTGGCCCGCCTCTACCACCTGACGGGCGATGCCACCCTGCGCCGCAGCCGCGACCGCGCCATGACCTGGCTGGCTGCCGAGATGGCGCGCGAGGTCAAGGCCCGCAAGGCGGCAAAGAGCGAGGCGCCTCTGGGCATGACGGCCCTGCGCTACCTCTATGCCCGCGCCCTGATGGGGCAGAAGCCCGATGCTGATGCCCGCTACCTCATGGCCTGTGCACAGCGCCGGCCGCTGGCTACCTCGCTCCACGAAAAGGCGATGCTGGCCGTTGTCATGGCACGTAGCGGTGAGCAGACCGAGGCCGCCACGCTCTGCCGCAGTCTGCTGGAGCACACGGTGACGGCGCCCGCTATGGGCCGCTGGTTCGACAGCCGCCGGGCACCGCTGACGCGCGAGAGTTACCGCATTCCCACGCAGACGGCGGCTATCGAGGCGCTGATGCTGGTGGGGGGCGACGACAACCGTCGTGCCGCCGACGAGATGCGCCGGTGGCTCATGCAGGCCAAGCGCACGCAGCACTGGCAGGGCAGTACGGCGACAGCCGATGCCGTCTATGCCCTGCTCGCTCAGCCCGAGGCACGCCAGCGCCTGAAGGCCGACGGCGATACGGCGGTGGTCTATCACACGCTGCTGCGTGGCCGCCGCATCCTCGATGCCAACGATGCTGCTTCGGCGATGGCGCCGCAGACGGTGGGCTATACCTGCCGCCGGTGGACGGGCGATACGGCCACGACGGCCACCGATCTGACCCTGCGCCGCGCGGGCAGTAAGACGCCGGCATGGGGCAGCGTCACGGCGCGTTTCACCACGCCCGTGGCAGCGGCTAAGGCCACGGCGAACGGACTGGCTGTAGAGCGCCGCTACGAAGTGCGCCGCGGTGGTCAATGGGCGTTGCTGCATGAGGGCGAGGCCGTCCGTCCGGGCGAGCAGGTGCGTCAGGTGACCATCGTCACGGCCGACCGCGACTACGACCTCGTGGCTCTCAAGGTGGCGCGTCCTGCGCACCTGCAGCCCGCGCAGCCGCTCTCCACGACGGTATGGGACGGCGGCCTCTGTGCCTACCGTGCCGTGCGTGATGCGGCGACGACGCTCTACATCGACCATCTGCCCAAGGGGCGCCACACCTTCACCGAGGTGTATGTGGCCGACCGCACAGGCTGCTACCAGAGTGGCGTCACCACGGTGACCTGCACCTACGCCCCCGAGTTTGCTGGCCAGACAGCCGGCTATCAATGGGGCCAGCGCAAGTGAGTGGACTTCGGCGGACTTCTGCTCTTTCGGACACCTTCCCCTATGAGCCGTGGTGTTCCAGCCCTGTCTGACGGCGTTCCGCCGCAGTCTGCTTAGCCATAATAAAAGCGCGGCATTCCACGTTTCGGTGTGGAATGCCGCGCTTGTCGGTTATGGCGTTGTCAGGCCGGAGCGTCAGAGGCTCCAGTCTTCCTTGCTCTTGCGTACATACGAGGCGTAGCGGCGCTGGGCAGCCTTCTTCGTCTCGTCGAAGAGTTCCTGAGCCTGTTCGGGCACAGCCTTCTTGAGCGAGAGGAAGCGCACCTCGTTGTCGAGGTAATCCTGGAAGAGGTCCCAATTGGGCTCCTTGCTGTCGAGGGTGAAGGGGTTCTTGCCTTCGTCGGCCAGGGCGGGGTTGAAGCGCCAGAGGTGCCAGTAGCCGCATTCTACGGCGCGGGCCTCCTCAGCCTGGCTGCGGCCCATACCGCCCTTGATCTTCAGACCGTGGTTGATACAGGGAGCGTAGGCGATGATGAGCGACGGACCGTGGTATGCCTCGGCCTCCTTGATGGCCTTGAGACACTGAGCCTGGTCGGCACCCATGGCAACCTGAGCCACATAGACGTAGCCGTAGGTGGCCTGCATCATGCCGAGGTCCTTCTTGGTGATGCGCTTGCCGGCAGCGGCAAACTGGGCGATGGCGCCCACGGGGGTAGCCTTGGAGGCCTGACCGCCGGTGTTGGAGTAAACCTCGGTGTCGAGGACGAGGATGTTGACATCTTCGCCGCTGGCCAGGACGTGGTCCAGACCGCCGTAGCCGATGTCGTAAGAAGCACCGTCGCCGCCGATGATCCACTGGCTGCGCTTGGTCAGGAAGTGGCTCAGTTCGTTGAGCTGGATGGCCAGTTCGTGGCCCTTGGCAGCACCGGCTTCGAGCATGGGCTTCATCTTGTCGGCTACCTCGCGGGTGATTTCGGCATCCTCCTGATTGTCAATCCAGCGCTGTGCCAGTTCCTTCATTTCGGCGCAGGAGCACTCGCACATGATGACCTTCTTGAGCAGGGCTTCGATGCGTGCGCGCATCTTCTTGTTGGCCATGACCATACCCAGACCGAACTCGCAGAAGTCCTCGAAGAGGGAGTTGGCCCATGCGGGACCCTGGCCCTTCTCGTTGGTGGTGTAAGGCGTAGAGGGGATGGAACCCGAGTAGATGGATGAGCAGCCGGTGGCGTTGGCAATCATCTGACGGTCGCCGAAGAGCTGGCTGACGAGCTTGACGTAGGGCGTTTCGCCGCAGCCCGAGCAGGCGCCGGAGAACTCGAAGAGCGGGGTGGCAAACTGCGAGTTCTTGGGGTTGAGTTTGATGTCCACGAGGTGCTGCTTCGAGGTGACCTTCTTGGTGCAGTAGTCCCAGCGAGCGGCCTCGTCCATCTGCGTGTCGAGGGCCACCATGGCCAGGGCCTTGTTGCCGCGCATACCGGGGCATACGTCAACGCAGTTGCCGCAGCCGAGACAGTCGAGCACGTCAACCTGCTGTACGAAGTGCATGCCCTTGAGGGCGGCGGGAGCCTTCATGTCGAGGGCCTTGCCGTCGAAGCCGGCCATCTCGTCGTCGTTGAGGACGAAGGGACGGATGGCAGCGTGGGGGCAGACGAAGGCGCACTTGTTACACTGGATACAGTTTTCCGACTTCCATACGGGAACGAAGGTGGCTACGCCGCGCTTCTCGTAGGCAGCGGTGCCCTGTGCCCATGTGCCGTCCTCGCTGACCTTGTAGGCGCTGACGGGCAGCAGGTCGCCGTTCTGGGCGTTGATGGGGCGTACCAGGTCGGAGATGTAGGCCGGTTCGTCGCGAACCACCTTCTCGTCCTCGGGCAGGTTGGCCCATGCGGGGTCAACGGCCAGCGTCTGGTATTCGCCACCGCGGTCAACGGCCTGGTAGTTCTTATCGACAACGTCCTGTCCCTTCTTGCCGTAGCTCTTGACGATGAACTTCTTCATCTGCTCGATGGCCAGATCAACGGGGATGACCTCGGTGATGCGGAAGAAGGCCGACTGGAGGATGGTGTTGGTGCGGTTGCCAAGGCCAATCTCCTGCGCAATCTTCGTGGCGTTGATATAGTAAACGGTGATGTTGTGCTTGGCAAAGTAGCGCTTGGCGTTGTTGGGCAGGTTCTTGGCCAGTTCGTCGCCCTCCCAAATGGTGTTTAGCAGGAAGGTACCGCCGTCGCGCAGACCGCGCAGCACGTCGTACATGTGGAGGTAAGCCTGTACGTGGCATGCCACGAAGTTGGGCGTCTTAATCTGGTAGGTGGAGCGGATGGGGGTGTCGCCGAAGCGCAGGTGCGAGCAGGTGAAGCCGCCCGACTTCTTGGAGTCGTAAGAGAAGTAGGCCTGGCAGTACTTGTCGGTGTTGTCGCCGATAATCTTGACCGAGTTCTTGTTGGCACCTACGGTACCGTCGGCGCCGAGGCCGTAGAACTTGGCCTCGAAGATGCCCTCGCCGCCGAGTGCCTTCTCCTCTTCGAGGGGCAGCGAGCGGAAGGTGACGTCATCGACGATGCCCAGCGTGAAGTGGTCTTTGGGCTGGGGCAGGGCCAGGTTGTCATAGACGGAGATAATCATCGTGGGCGTGGTGTCGGCCGAGCCGAGACCGTAGCGGCCGCCGACGATGAGCGGACGGTTGGGAGCGTCGTAGAAGGCGTCCTTGACGTCGAGGTAGAGCGGTTCGCCGTTGGCGCCGGGCTCCTTCGTGCGGTCGAGGACGGCAATCTTCTTGCAGGAGGCGGGGATGGCCTCGAGCAGGTGCTTCACGGAGAAGGGACGGTAGAGGTGTACGCTGACCATACCGACCTTTTCGCCCTTGGCGTTGAGGTAGTCGATGGCTTCGCGGGCAGCCTCGGTGACGGAGCCCATGCAGATGATGACGCGCTCGGCGTCGTCGGCGCCATAGTAGGAGAAGAGCTTGTATTCGCGGCCCGTGATCTTGGAGATGGCGGCCATGTACTTCTCTACGATGCCGGGGATGGCGTCATAGTAGGGGTTGCACACTTCGCGGTGAGCGAAGAAGGTTTCGGGGTTTTCGGCCATACCGCGAGCTACGGGGTGCTCGGGGGTCAGGGCACGGCTGCGGAACTCGCTGACCTTGTCCATGGGCACGAGGGGACGGATGTCCTCCATGTCGATTTCCTCAATCTTCTGATACTCGTGGCTGGTGCGGAAGCCGTCGAAGAAGTTGATGAAGGGCACGCGGCCTTCGAGGGTGGCCAGGTGGGCAACGGCCGAGAGGTCCATCACCTCCTGTACGGAGCCTTCGCAGAGCATGGCGTAGCCCGTCTGGCGGCAGGCCATCACGTCGCTGTGGTCACCGAAGATACAGAGCGAGTGGGTGGCCAGGGTACGTGCCGACACGTGGAAGACGCAGGGCAGCAGTTCACCTGCAATCTTGTACATGTTGGGAATCATCAGGAGAAGACCCTGCGATGCCGTAAAGGTGGTGGTCAGGGCACCGGCCTGGAGCGAGCCGTGTACGGCACCTGCGGCGCCGCCTTCCGACTGCATCTCCTGTACTTTTACCGTGTCGCCGAAAAGGTTCTTTCTGCCCTGTGCGGCCCATTCATCTACGTGCTCTGCCATGGGAGAGGACGGGGTGATGGGGTAGATGGCAGCTACTTCCGAGAACATGTAGGCCACGTGGGCAGCAGCCTGGTTGCCGTCGCAAGTAATGAATTTCTTGTTTGCCATAGAGGTTTTTTGTTTCCGCGTCGCTGCGTCGCTCGCTGGGGGTCTGACGGCCCGAAGTACGTTCGTGTGACGTTCGGGGAGGGTAGAGACCCGCCAAGGTGAGGCGGCGTGCGGCCCGATGGGTTATGTAAAATTATGTGGTGATTGTCGAGGGTGCTGTCGCGATGCCACAGACGGACAGAATGACAGCACTGCAAATTTACTACTTCCTTTTCATTTGTTACGTCCGCTTGTCAAAAAAATATGCAAGCAAGTTCCGACGTTTGTGACGACACGTGTGACGCGCCTTTTCCTCTGTTTTTGCACCCCTCGCACCCTCTCTGCCTTGCGGCGGTTTGTGTTTGGCGTTTTTGCGTGGTTGACGTTTTAACGTTATTAACGTGATTAACGTTTTTGACGTTCATAACGTTCTTGGCGCTCTGCTAATGATCACGGCTCTTGCTCTTTGGCCTTGAGCGAGAAAGTCCCGGCCGTCAGTTGACGGTCGGGACTTTCTGCAGGAATTTTGTATCGCTGGTGACGACTACACCTTGATTTCTACTTCAACACCGCAGGGGAGTTCAAGCTTCATCAGGGCGTCAACGGTCTTGGCCGTCGAGCTGTAGATGTCGATGAGACGCTTGTAGGTGGAAACCTGGAACTGCTCGCGGCTCTTCTTGTTGACGAAGGTCGAGCGGTTGACGGTGATGATGCGCTTGCGGGTGGGGAGGGGGATAGGACCGCTTACCACGGCGCCGGTAGCCTTCACATTCTTGACGATCTTCTCGGCCGACTTCTCGACGAGCGTGTGATCGTAGCTTTTCAGTTTGATACGGATTTTCTGACTCATTGTGTTTTGTTTGTTTGATGCCGCGGGGGTCGAGCGGGCTAAGAGTCATTCGTTAGCCCGCCGCCCTTCGTGGCTTGTGGTATGGTATTGTCGTTTACTTTACCAGGTCAACGCGGCCGTTTACTTCCTCGAGCACAGCCTTAGCGATGCTGTTGGAAACGGGAGCGTGGTGGTCGTACTGCATGGACGACGTAGCTCGGCCGGAGGTGATGGTACGCAGGGCGGTGACATAGCCGAACATTTCGGCCAGAGGCACCTCAGCCTTGACGATGCGGGCACCGGAGCGGCTGTTTTCCATGCCTTCCACCTGACCGCGGCGCTTGTTGAGGTCGCCGATGACGTCACCCATGTTCTCCTCGGGCGTTACCACCTCGAGTTTCATGATGGGCTCCATCAGCACGGGGCCAGCCTGCGAGCAGGCGTTCTTGTAGGCCTGGAGTGCGGCGATTTCAAACGAGAGCTGGTCGGAGTCAACGGGGTGGAACGAACCGTCGAGCAGTTCTACCTTCAGGCTGTCCAGAGGATAGCCACCGAGCACACCGCTCTTCATGGCGTTCTCGAAGCCCTTCTGTACAGAGGGGATGAACTCCTTGGGAATGTTACCGCCAGTTACCTTGTTGACGAACTGGAGGCCGCCTTCCTTGAAGTCTTCATCGACGGGACCTACGTTGACGATGATGTCGGCAAACTTACCGCGACCACCCGACTGCTTCTTGTAAACCTCGCGGAGGTTGACGGTCTTGGTGATGGCTTCCTTGTAGTTCACCTGGGGCTTACCCTGGTTGCACTCTACCTTGAACTCGCGCTTCAGACGGTCGATGATGATATCGAGGTGAAGCTCGCCCATACCCGAGATGACAGTCTGGCCGCTCTGCTCGTCCGTGCGTACGGTGAAGGTGGGGTCTTCTTCGGCAAGCTTGGCAAGGCCGTTGCTCAGTTTGTCGA
>CAMGHE010000027.1 GCA_946055775.1 uncultured Bacteroidales bacterium | reverse complement strand
AGATGGGAAAGAATAAACTTGCCAAATTTGCCGACATGGCGGCCTATCCCCATGTATTTGAGCCCGCTGGCACCGCCGCTGGCATGGCCGGCGACACGGCAGACGAAACGCCGTTTGCCCTGCGCGGACGATGGAATACCGACTTCTTCCACCGCCAAGCGCCCATCGTCCTCGAACTGGGCTGCGGCCGCGGCGAATACACTGTGGGGCTGGCTCGCCTCTTCCCCGACAAGCACTTCATCGGCGTCGATATCAAGGGGGCCCGCATGTGGACGGGGGCTACCGAATCGCTCAACGACGGACTGCCCAACGTGGCCTTCCTCCGCACCCACATCGAGTTTATCGACCGCTACTTCGCTCCGGGCGAGGTGAGCGAGATATGGATTACCTTCCCCGACCCGCAGATGAAGAAGGCCACCAAGCGCCTGACGTCGTCGTTCTTCCTGGAGCGCTACCGCCGCTTGCTCTGCGACGGCGGCTGCATTCACCTCAAGACGGACAGTCCCTTCCTCTACACCTACACCCACCTGCTGGTGCAGAAGAACGGTCTGCCCACACCCTACGACACAGACAACCTCTACGGCGACTTTGCCGACACCTGCACGGACGAGATGCGCCGCATTCTGGGCATACGCACCTACTACGAGAGCCAGTGGCTGGCGCGCGGACTGACCATCAAGTACATCCGCTTCCACCTGCCGCACCAGGGCGTGCTGGCGGAGCCGGAGGTGGACATCCCGCTGGACGAGTACCGCAGTTACAACCGCTCGAAGCGCTCGGGTCTGGCGACGTCGCGTTGACGCCATACGGCCCAAAAAACTTTGCCGGGCAGCCGTGACAAGACAAGGTCACGGCTGCCCGGCATGGCTTTGGACTGCAGGCTACACGTTGGCCGGCGGCGCACTGTCCCTGACGACGTAGCGGCGGTAGTACGTCAGAGCGATGGTGGTCAGCGGCAGCGACACCATCAGGCCGCCGATGCCGCCCACGAAGGCGCCGGCAGTGAGAGCCAGCAGGACGATGGCGGGCGAGAGCCCCATGATATGTCCCATGACGCGCGGCGTGACGATGGTGTCTTGAATGACCTGCACCACCACATAGACGGCCAGCATGCCCAACGTCAGCAGCCAGAAGTTCTCCCCCGTCTTCGACGCCTCGAGCAGCGCCAGCAGCGTGGCCGGCAGGATGCCCACCACCTGGAGGTAGGGCACAAAACTGATGATGCCGATGAAGCAGCCGAGCGCCACGGGCATGGGGAAGCCGATGATGAGGAAGCCCAGAGTGAACATGACGCAGTTGCTCAGCGCGATGAAAAACTGCCCGCGGAAATAGCCGCACATGTAATGGATAATGTCGCCCACCACCTGACGCGCCAGCGGACGGTACTTCGCGGGCACCAACTGCTGCCACGAACGGCGGTAGCGCTCGTAGTCGAGCAGGAGGAAGAAGAGGTAGAGCAGCCCTATGAGCGACGCTACCACCGACACCAGCACGCTGGCGGCGCTCCACACCAAGGCCCACACCTGCGGCAGCACCTCCTTGACCAGACCTTGCACATCGTCGCGCTCCAGCAGACTGACCACATCGATATCGGCAAACTGGCTGTCCACCATCTGTCGCACGGCGTCGGGGATGCTCTCATTGCCCTCGCCGCGGCCGGTGAAATAGGCCAGGGCGGCGTCCTTGAGTAGCGAGAGTTCGTGCAGGATGGGCGGCACGCAGAGCCACAGCAGGCCCACCACTAAGGCAAAGGCCAGAGCGATGGTGAGCAGGACGCATACCACGCGGTAACGCAGACGGCAGGTATGCTGCAGGAAGTTGCACACCGGGTTGAGCAGGTAGGCCAGCACGCCGGCGGCGGCGAAGGGAATGAGCACCGCACTGAGGTAAGACACAGCCAACCAAAGCGATACGACCACCGCCACGGCGATGAACAGCCGCGCAAAGCGGTCGAAAGTGAAGGGGGTAGAGAGCAGGGGCATAGGGTAGAGGGGGAATGGCCAACGGGCACCGTGCCGCGACGCCTGCAAAGTTAGAACCTTTCGCGCAAACGGGGGGCTGGCGCGACCCCTCCGTCACCTTAATAAAATGAAAAAGCAAAGGTTTTGTTTGCTGTCGCCACGAAAATAAATAACTTTGCGCTATGGGAACACTTTATCTCGTACCCACCCCGGTGGGCAACCTGGAGGACATCACGCTCCGCGCCCTGCGCATCCTCAAAGAGGCCGACCTTGTGCTGGCCGAGGACACCCGCACGTCGGGCATGCTGCTTAAGCACTTCGACATCAGCGCGCGCCTGTGCGCCCACCACAAGTTTAACGAGCACCAGACGGCCGACGCCTTCGCCGCCCGCATCGCCGCCGGCGAGGTGATGGCCTTGGTGTCGGACGCCGGCACGCCGGGCATCTCAGACCCCGGCTTCATGTTGGTCCGCGCCGCCGTGGCCCACGGCGTACAGGTGGTATGCCTGCCCGGACCGACGGCCTTCGTCCCCGCGCTGGTAATGTCGGGCCTGCCCTGCGAGCGCTTTACCTTCGAGGGTTTCCTGCCGCAGAAGAAGGGCCGCGCCACACGCCTCGAGGCACTGCGCACCGAGGAGCGGACGATGATATTCTATGAGTCGCCCCACCGCGTGGTCAAGACGCTGCAGCAACTGGCCGAAGTCTTCGGCCCCGAGCGCCCGATGGCGGCCTGCCGCGAGATATCCAAACTGCACGAAGAGTGCGTGCGCGGCACCATCGCCGAGGTGGCGGCCCACTTCACCGCCAACGAGCCCCGCGGCGAGTTTGTCCTCGTCGTCGGCGGGGGCGAGAACGCCAAGCAGGCCGCACGCCGCGAACGCCGGGAGGCCCGCGAAGGGCGGCACCGCAGCAACGACGACGGTGAAGACTGAGACGCACGCACAGCCCCTCCGACGCACAACCAAACCAAACACCGACGCACCGCATGCCAGACAGCACGCCACGACCGCAACCCACGCGGTCCGCGCATCAAGGCCGGCATGCCGCGCGCCGCAAACATACTTACCCCTATGAACATGACATCAACATTCGGCGTGGCCATTGCCGCAGCCGCCATCATGATGGCTTCCTGCCAGTCGCAACGTGAGAAGGACAACAGTGAAGACCGATCACAGCAGAAAATAGACTCGCTCGAACGGGTCATCGCACAATCGAACAGCGAAACGGAAGACCTGGCACGCACCATACAGGAGATACGCGACGGCTTCCGCAAAATCAATGAGGCCGAAGGCCGCGTCACCACCGAACAGAGCGAGACGCCCGACCAGCAGGTCATTCAGGAGAACATGGATTTCATCCAGCAGACCCTGCGCCTCAACCGCCAGCGCATCGCCGAACTTCAGCAGATGCTGCGCAACGCCAACCAGACCAACACCGAGACCAAGAAGGCCTATGAGGCCATGGTCGAGGAGTTTAACCACCAGATAGAGACCAAGACCGAGGAGATAGCCCGCCTGCGCCAGCAACTCGAGGAGCAGAACATCCGTATCGCCGAGCAGGACGAGGCCATCGACCGCCTGCACGAGGACGTCGAGGACCTGACGCAGCAGAACGCTGAGAAAGACCGCACCGTGGCCGAACAGGACGCCGCCATCCATACGGCATGGTATGTGTTCGGCACGAAGAAGGAACTGCGGGAGCAGCACATCCTCGACCGCGACAACGTGATGAGTTCGGAGCAGGCCAACAAGGACTACTTCACCAAGATTGACATCCGCGTCACCAAGAAGATTCCTCTCTACTCGAAGAGCGTCGAGATCAAGACCTCCCACCCGGCCGGCTCCTACACGCTCGACAAGGATGCCCAGGGCCTCTACACCCTGCGCGTCACCAACACCGACGCCTTCTGGAGCGTCAGCAAGTATCTGGTCATCGTCGTGAAATAACCGCTCACGTGCCGACAGGCGGGTCTTGTCCCGCCCCTTTGTTTTACCCCCCTCACCCCCACCCTCATGACCATCCTCCGCATAGCCAAGACGGCCAGTATGCTGCTGGCCTCCGCCCTGACGCTCGGCGCCTGCACGTCCTACAACCAGGTTCACACCACCCTTGAAGGCAGCATGGCGGGCGGCGCCCTGTTCTCCACCATCGGCGGCATCACGGGCGGCTACCGCGGCCATCAGGTGGGCGGCGCCATCGGTATGCTCGTGGGTGGTGCTGCCGGTGCCGCCATCGGGGCCGACCTGGACCGCCGCGAAAAAGAAGCCTATGAAGACCGCTACGCCCCAGGCGATGAGGCCGACCGCTACGACGGCGTGGACTACGGCTACACCGACCGCCGGAGCGGCCGCCCGGCAGCGACCGACTGGCGCAACCTCAGCGTAGAGAACGTGCGCTTCGTGGAGAGCCGGCAGGACCGCTGCTTCAACGCCGGCGAGCGCGCCACGCTGGTGATGGAGATATACAACCGCGGCGACGGCATGCTCTACGACATCGCCCCGCAGGTGACCTGCGACAACAAGCGCGTGGTCATCTCGCCGGCAGCCGTGGTGAGCCAGCTGGCGCCGGGACGCGGCTTCCGCTACACCGTAGAAATCATCGCGCCGCAGCGTCTGCGCACATCCTACGTCACCTTCCACGTCGGCTTCGGAACGAAAAAGAACAAAACCACAGCACGCACCTTCCGCCTAAGAACAGACGCCCCAAGCGGGCGCTGAACATACGCCACACCACCCTGAATGAACCCTTTGTTTCCCCACTATAAAGCCACGCTGCGCCTCGGCCTCCCCATCGCCGTCGGGCAGCTTGGCTTTATTATTATGGGCTTTGCCGACACCATCATGGTGGGACGCTACGCCACGACGTCACTGGCGGCAGCGGCCTTCGTCAACACGCTCTTCAACCTCGTCACCTTCGTCATCATCGGCTACAGCTACGGCCTGAGCCCCCTCATCAGCGCCCACTGCGGGCGCGGCGAACGGCGGGCGGCGGGCAGTACGCTACGTCAGGCCATGGTGGCCAACGGCCTCTTCGGCGCCCTGCTCACGGCCGTGATGGCGGTGCTCTTCTTCTTTCTCGACTACATGGGGCAGCCCGCGGAAATCATGCCCGAGGTGCGCTCCTACTATCTGGTCATGCTCTCGTCGCTCATCTTCCTGACGGCGGCCAACATGCTGCGCCAGTTTACCGACGGCACGAGCGATACGGCCACGGGCATGTGGGTGCTGCTCGCCGGCAACGTGGTGAACGTCGTCCTCAACGCCCTGCTCATCTACGGCATCGGGCCGTTCCCCCGGTTGGGTCTGCTCGGTGCGGGTCTGGCCACGCTGCTCTCGCGTCTGTTCACCGTCGCGGCCATGGTGGCCGTCCTGTCGCTGCGCCGCCGCTACCGCCCCTTCATGCTGGGCTGGCGGGCGTCGCGCATCCACTGGGGCGCCGTGCGCCGCGTCAACGCCAAGTCGCTGCCCGTGGCCCTGCAGATGGCCATGGAGACGGGCGCCTTTACCTTCAGCGGCGTCATGGCGGGATGGTTCGGCGCCACCCAGTTGGCGGGCTACCAGGTGGTGATGACCATCGGCTCGCTGGGCTTCCTGCTCTATTCGTCGTTCGGCTCGGGCATCGGCATCCGCGTGGCGCGCTACAGCGGCACGGTCGACCGCACAGGGGTGCATCTGGCCGCCACGGCGGGCTGCCACATCCTCTGCGCCATGGCGGCCACGGCCTCGCTCGTGTTCTGGCTCTTCGGTAGCACTCTGGCCGACGCCTTCACCACCGACAGCGCCGTGCGCAGCGCCGCCATCGCCCTCATCCCGATGCTCATCCTCTACCAGTTTGCCGACGCCATGCAGGTATGCTTCGCCCACGCCCTGCGCGGCACGGGCTATGTGCGCCCTATGGTGCGCGTGGCCTTCGTCAGTTACCTCCTGCTCAACATCCCCTGCGCCCTGCTCTTCGGTCTGGGCTTCGGCTGGGGCGTACAAGGCATCTTCCTGGCGCTGACGCTGGGCCTCTCCACCGCCGCACCGCTCTACTACCGCCACTTCCGCCGGGCACAGCGCGAGGGCTGGCTGTAGTGTCCCCTTACCCTCAGCCATTTACGCACAACGCCCGCCGTTGTGAGCAAATGTGGTGCCGGCCGGTGCCACATTTCTTTTTTTCTGAGGCTACGAGCGAAGATTATTATAGAGAATGGCGCCGCAGCCCCGCGCTTTTTCGTAATTTTGCCGCGAACAACTAACGGCCGGTGCGCCCCGAGCGCCCGGCCTTCTAACCCTATTATACCACCCTGTAACACATTTACAGCGTATGAAAAAACTCTACACCTTTATCTGTGCCCTGGCACTGACGGCTATCGTAATGCCCGCCCAGGCACAAACACGCGAAGACCTCGTGGGCGATTACACGCTCAAGGCAAAAGTGGAATACGAGCCTGTCGTAGCCACAGGCTCCTACATCCCCGACCCTAACGACGTGGAGGGCAAAATGGACGTCACCATCAGTCTGTCGGAAGCCGACAGCAAGTCTGTGCTGATTGACGGTTTCATGGGCCGCACGTACAACATCAACGAAAAGGGCGAGTGGATAAAGGGCCCGCTGGTAGGCATCTACGAGGAGGCTACCAAGCAGCTCATCATCCCCATGATTCCCAGCGAACATCTCATCAACCCGCCTAGGACGGGCAGACCGGGCAAGTACGAGCTGTACCGCGTGACTTTCGAAGGCGAGATTGTCTTCAACGTCACCAAGAACATCATGGGCTCCTACACCCTGACACTGGCCGACCCCGTGGAGAACGTACAGTGGTTCTACAAAAACCAGTGGCAAGACTCATTCAACGGTGGCAAGGACTGGGAGACCACGGGCAAGCTCAACAACGCCACCATGGAGCAGAAAACATCCTACAACGTGGCTAAGGACAAGGTGGCCGGCACCTACAAGATGAACTACGTCAACATGAACCTGCTGGCCGACGACTTCGGCGAGGAGAAGACGACGACCTTCACCGTCAAGGCGGGCACCACGTCCGACTTCGTCATCAAGGGTCTCTTCGGCAGCACGCTCGAACTGACGGCCACCTATGCCGAGACGCACCTGGTCGTTGACGCCTGCCTGGACGAGGACAACGGCATCTGCATCGCCGACCCCGCCGACGAGAAGAGCAACATCATCCTGACCTTCGGCCCGAACGGCGGCCTGTTCTTCCTCGACGGCTGCAAGTTCACCGAACCGGGTGACGAGGTGGACGTCCTCATCGACGCCAGCTACGCCTATCCTTCCGATGCCGACGCCATCCACACCGTCACCACGGGCACTGCACAGAAGAGCGGCGCCTACACGCTGACCGGCGTCAAGGTGGGCAACGACGCTCAGGGCCTGCCCGCCGGCCTCTACATCATCAACGGCAAGAAGGTTGTCGTGCGCTAAGCCCACGCCGAACCATCAACGAACGTTTTATCAACCCCTATCGCAGCCAATGGCCGCGATAGGGGTTTGTCATAATGCATTGCCAGCAGGCTGGGCAATGCAATTCCCAAGGGCCGGAACATCGTGTGCCAAGGGCCGTAAGAAAATCTGGTACACCGGCAAGGTGCTATCCTTGGGTATGATGGCTATGCAGCAGACATGAATAACCCTTAAATTATGTCAAGCGGACGAAAACTTTGCACGATTGTGGGCAGCGTGCAAGAAAAAATAGTAACTTCGCGCGAAATTCAAACTCTGTACACATTCACATAAATCTATACCTTAAGCTATGTATTGGACACTGGAACTGGCTTCCAAACTGGAAGATGCGCCTTGGCCCGCTACCAAAGACGAACTGATTGACTATGCCATGCGCTCGGGTGCGCCCATGGAGGTCGTTGAGAACCTTCAGGAACTCGAGGACGAAGGCGAAATCTACGAAACCATAGAGGACGTCTGGCCCGACTACCCGACGAAGGAAGACTTCCTCTTCAACGAGGATGAATACTAACCTGCGGCAGACTACTGCATACGGCACGCCCCCGAAAAAGTTCCGATGAACAGGGACTTTTTCGGGGGCGTAGCATTGGTGGTGCCTGGGTGTGGGTCAGAGTGCGGCCAGTTCGGCAGAGGACAAGCGCGGAGAAACGGTCTGGCCGGTGCTGGCACCGACATACTGGAAGATGACGCCGCTGTTGGCCTGAACAAGGAGTTCGACCAGAGTCTTGATCGTGCTGTCGCCGTCTCTAAACTGAGCCTTCATAGTATTTTTCATGATGGCTTCGCGGCCGGCAAGCGTCTCGTTCACCGTACCATTGCTCTCGTCCATCGTATAGACGTAGATAAGGTTGGAGCCGTCGTAACTGATGTCGGTCCAATCGAGGCCAGCTTCAATATTCATGGGCAACTGCCTGGTCAGGCTAGCCACCTCGGTGCGAATGGCGATGCGGGCCTGCTCGGCATCGTCGTCGGCCGTTTCCTCTTCCTCAACAACGGGGGCTAATTCCTCAACCAGGCTGTCCTGGTCCATAGTGGATGAAGAGGACTGACTCTGAAGGGCCTCCTCTATCTCATTGACAGGAACGACTAGCTGAACATCCTCGCCGTAGCGCTGGAAGTGGAAGACCATCTTGATTTGCACCTCAGCCTTTACGCAGAGTTCACACATCTTACGTGTATCGGCATCGTCCTTCAAGTCGGCGAACATACCCATCTTGAACAGTTCGCGGTTCTGGCGGAAGAAGGCGGGCGTCACGTCCTCTTCATCTGCCGATATGTCCACCTTCATCACCAACTGGTCATCTTCAAGGATTACAGAGGTGAGCGTGAGACCGTTACCCAGATCTTCGGGACAGGTCTTGTTTTCCTTCTCCATCTCTTCTTCCAGTTCGAGCCAGGCATTGTCCTTCTCACTGTTGCAGCCGACGATGAGGGCGGCTGCGAAGAGCAGCAGCAGGCCGGCGAGGCGGCTGGGGCTGCACAAAGCATGAATTGTCTTCATATGTATTACGGTATTGGTTGGTCACTTCACGACGGCCATGATTTCGCGGGGGAAGATTTCGGCAGCGCGGTCGGCCCAGAGGCGGAAGGCGGTGTGGTCGGTGGGCTGCAGGGCGTTAAGGGCGTCCAGGTCGAAGGTCTCGCTTTGTATGCCGGCACCAGCGTGTTCGGCGTCGATGGCGTTGCAGCGCTGCTCGATGTGGGTGGGCACCATGAGGATGGGCTTGTCCAGGTACATGGCCTCGCAGACGCTCTCGAAGCCGGCGGTGGTGGCATAGGCGCGGGCGCCGGCCATATACTTGAGGAAGAGTTCGTCGTCCAGTCCGTGGAACGTCAGGTGGTCGTCGATGCGCAGGCCCTCGGGCGGCGTGGGGCGGTCCCAAAAGAAGTGGAGCGGCACGTCGGGATGCAGGCTATGCCAGGCTTCGATGTCGCGGCTGAAGCCGGCGTTGAGCATGTAGCCGTGCAGGTAGTCGCCGCGGGTGGCCGTGACCGTGCGGACGGCTTCGCGCAGCAGGGGCGGCACGACGCGCAGACGCTCGCCGTCGGCGGGCATGTCGCGGAAGGAGAGGGCCAGCAGGCGCTTGGCCCCCATGGCCGTGCAGCGCGTATAGAAGCGGAGCAGGCGCAGACTTGCCGCATAGCCCTTGGGGAAGACGAAGTCTGGGTGGAGGAGGAGATACTGGTGGGCAATGCACACCAGCGGGGTGTGGATGCGCCCCATGCCGTAGGCCAGGCCGGTGAGCAGTTCGTAGAAGTTGACCACGACGTCGGCCTCGCGGGCCAGGCGGCGGATGAGGTTGACGCCGCTGCGAAACCGCGGAGCGCGCATGACGTTATAGGCTATGCTGCGCAGCAGGGGCGGCCGGTTGGTCTTCTTGCGCGGCGGCAGGAAGTTGGGGCTCTCAACGGTGTAGAGCGGCACCCGGATGCGGGCGGTGAAGAAGTCGGGCAGTTGACGCGCCGAACTTTTGCCTACGATAACGCCTATCACCTCATGGCCCTGCTTTTCGAGCAAGGCCCGCAGGGTGATGGCCTGGGTCAGGTGACCGCGGCCCTCGCCTTGTACGGTAAACAGGACTTTCATAGGCAATCAGGGGGCTTTCCTTCGCAAAAGTCGGAAAAAAAAATAAAACAGCGGGGCTATTGGGACAAAAAAACGCTGTTTACTCCAGCAGACGGTCGGGGCCGTCGGTGATGCTGTCGTTGGCCAGTATCTCTTCGCGAGCCTGACGCTGCCCGTCCTTGACGCCGGCGTCGCGGGCGATGAAGAAGGTGACGGTCCACACAATGATGGCCGCCAGAGCCAACAGGCTCCATATGACGGCGCTTTGGCGCAGCCATCGGGCAAGGGTTTGAAACATGGTGGTGGATGGGTTTGGGGGGAGATGCGGGGTTAGGACGGTTGGGCGCGGTGCTCACTCGAAGGGGTCGGGCTCGGTGCGGACAGGCGGCTGGACATTGCGGTCGGGGCTCTCCTGTCGGTTGGGCGGCGTGGCGGGCGCGTCGGCCTCGGGCACGTCGGCCTCCTGCTCCTCTTCGGGATGAACGGGGCGCAGGGTGTCGCTCGGCTGCTCCTCAGCAGGTTTCGGTGCGGGCTTTTGGCGCGCGGGCGGCGTGCGGCGGTTGTCCGAGATGGGGCCGCCGCAGTTCCACAGCGTCATGCAGTCGGCATAGACGCCGGCGGCATAGACCTTTCTGACGATGAGCGACTCGGCCACGACCGTGAGGACGAAGACCGCGGCGATGATGCTGCCGATAATCCACCGGTGCCGACGGTCCGTCGCCGGCCGATTGCTGCTGCTGGCGGGCGTCGCGCGGCGTGTGGCCGGAGCGGGCACCGAAGGCTGAGCGAGGCGCTGCGTAGCAGGAGCCGGATGGGGCGCAGCGGGCCGCAGTGCGGGCGGCACGTCGGCAAGGAGGACCACCGAGGCTGTCTGCGGCGAGACAATCTGGCGGCACGAGGGGCAGATCGTACACGACGAGGCAAAGACGGCGCCACATTGCCGGCAGCGCAGGAAAGCGGGCCGTGTGGTGCCGGGAAGGGCGCCGCAGCGGGGGCAGGACGCCTGACCCAGAGGATAGGCAGTGCCGCAGACGCGGCAGACGTTGGTTTCGCTCATGGTTGGTATGGGGGAAGGGCTGTTGCGGGGGATTAAGCGGCGCGAGGTGCATCAGAACAGACGGCCCTGACCGTAGATTTCATCTTCTATGTCTTCGCGCGTCTCGATGACCTGTTCGGCGCCGGCAGGCGTGCTGGCCGGCATGTCGGCCAGTGTGCCGCCGTTTTCGTCGTCCTCTTCGGTCTCGGGGTCGGGCTGACGCACCGGATCCAGTTCGTCCACGCTATCTACACAGTAGGTGGTGATGCGCTTGCCCTTAGCCTTGAAGCCCTTGACGGCGACATAGGCCTCGGCGTCGAGGATGATGGGCTCGCGGAAGGCGTCGTTGCCTCCCAGCGTGATGCGCAGGCAGGGATAGGGCGTGTCGGTGAGGAGCAGGCGTTTCGACTTGGGGTTGTCGCCCATGAAGTTGGCGTGGCGGCTCTGTGCGGCACGCTCCAAGCAGAAGCGCTTGACATAGGCGAAGCCCTGCTGGTCAGCGTCGAGGAGGACGGCGGTATAGACGCGGTGTGGACTGTACTTCTCTACGCGCAGGATACCCGTGGCCTCGTAGTGGTTGCTGACGTCAAAACTGGTGGTATAGTAGTCGCCATTTTCGAGGACGACGAGCACGAGGTCGTCGTTGTGAAACTCGCCGAGGTATTTGCCGCGGCTCTCGTAGTTGAGGCGCTGCACATCGGGGTCGAACCACACCTGGCGGCCGCCGAGGGTCGATCCGCCGTGGCTCTTGAGCGTGATGCGGTGCACCTCAAGGCGGGTGACCAGGTTGCCCTTGCTGCCGCGTCCCTTGACCATGATCTCGCTGAAGTCGCGGTCGAAGAAGATGCGTCGCAGTTTGGGATTGGGGCGCAGCGTCACCTTGATGACCTCGGCCTCGCCGTTGGGGTTGGCGGTGAAGTAGGCCACGCGGCTGCCGGGCTGCCCGGTGGTCAGGTCGTACTCGCGGTCATTGGTGATGGTGGTCACGGCGAAGCGCTTGATGTAGTAGGCGCCCTTCTTGCCGTCGCGATAGACCACGTTGTAGATGGTGCGGGTGTCGTTGCGCTTGAAGACGGCCAGGTGGATGACCTCGGCCTTGCGTTTCTCGGCCTTCGAGCGCTCGGTCTCGCCGATGAAGACCTTCTCCTGGACGCGCGTCACCTTGTAGGTGCCGTCGCGATAGAAGATGATGACGTTGTCGATGGGCGAGCAATTCTCGATGAAACGGTCCTTTTTGAGCGCGGTGCCCATGAAGCCCTCGGCATCGTTGAAGTAGAGTTTTTCGTTGGCCTCGATGACCTTGGTGGCCTCGATGGTGTCGAACGAGCGGAGCATGGTGCGGCGCGGGTGTGCGGCGGCATACTTCTCCTTGATAAGCTTGTACCAGTTGGCGGTGACCTCGGTCATGTTCTTCAGGTCGTCGTCGATACGGGCCATCTCGTCCTTCATGCGGGCGATGGCTTCGTCGGCCTTGTCCTTGTTGAACTTGAGGATGCGGCCCATCTTGATCTCAAGCAGACGCAGGATGTCGTCGGTGGTCACGGGGCGCACCAATTGGGGATAGAAGGGCTTGAGGCGGCCGTCGATGTGGGCCACGGCGGCGGCGTTGTCGGCAGCCTGCTCGAAGCCTTTGTCCTTATAGATGCGTTCCTCGATGAAAATGCGCTCGAGCGAGGCGAAGTGGAGGCTCTCCAGCAGTTCGTCGCGGCGGATGAGGAGTTCGCGGCGGAGGAGTTCGCGGGTATTCTCTACCGAGCGGCGTAGCACGTCGGAGACGGTGAGGAAGCAGGGCTTCTTGTCGTCGATGACGCAGCAGTTTGGCGAGATGCTGACCTCACAGTCGGTGAAGGCGTAGAGGGCGTCGATGGCCTTGTCCGAACTGGTGCCGGGCATGAGGTGGACGAGAATCTCCACCTCGGCGGCGGTATTGTCCTCAACCTTGCGTATGCGTATCTTTCCCTTCTCGTTGGCGCGGAGGATGGTGTCGATGACGCTGCTGGTGGTCTTGCCGTAGGGAATCTCGCGGATGGCGAGGGTCTTGGCGTCAATCTTGTCGATGGTGGCGCGCACCTTGACGGTGCCGCCGCGCTGGCCGTCGTTATACTTGGACACGTCGATGAGGCCGCCCGTGAGGAAGTCGGGATAGAGTTGGAAGGGCTCGTCGTGGAGGCAGGCCACGGCGGCGTCGCAGAGTTCGCCGAAGTTGTGCGGCAGAATCTTGGCGCTCAGGCCGACGGCAATGCCTTCGGCGCCCTGTGCCAGGAGCAGGGGAAACTTGACGGGCAGGGCCACCGGCTCCTTGTTGCGGCCGTCGTAGGAGAGTTTCCACTCCGTGGTCTTGGGGTTGAAAAGCACGTCGAGGGCAAACTTCGACAGGCGTGCCTCGATGTATCGCGGTGCGGCGGCGCCGTCGCCGGTGAGGATGTTGCCCCAGTTGCCCTGGCAGTCGATGAGCAGGTCCTTCTGTCCGAGTTGCACCAGGGCGTCGCCGATAGAGGCATCGCCGTGAGGGTGAAACTGCATGGCCTGGCCGACGATATTGGCCACCTTCGAGTAGCGGCCGTCGTCCAGACGCTTCATGGTGTGGAGTATGCGGCGCTGCACGGGCTTGAGGCCGTCGCCCAGGTGGGGCACGGCACGCTCGAGGATGACGTAAGAGGCGTAGTCGAGAAACCACGTCTGGTACATGCCCGTCAGTTTGTGCTTGGCCTCGTCGGCCGTCGTTTCGACGGGATGATAGGACGAGTGGGCTTCGGCGGGAGCGTCGGGGTCGGCGGGGGCATCGGACGTTCCGGGTTCTCCAGGCTGTCCGGGCTGTTCCGGCTGTTCGGCGTCTATGGTCAGGTCTTTTGTTTCGTCGCTCATAGTGATTTAGGGCCGTTGTGTTCTAACCTTGCAAAGGTAAACATTTTTTCCGTAACAGGCGGTGCGGCTACTCTGCCAGTTCGATAACCTCCAGGTCGCGGAAGGTTTTGCCATCGACGACGAGGCGTATCAGGGTGCGCTGCTGGTGCCATCCCTGCAGACCGGCGGCGCCGGGATTGATGTGGAGCATGCGCAGCGTGGGGTCGTGCTGCACCTTGAGGATGTGCGAGTGCCCGGCCACGAAGAGGTCGGGCGGCGAGGTGCGCAGGCGCAGGGCTATGCTGCGGTCGTAGTGGCCGGGGTAGCCGCCGATGTGCTTGAGCAGGACGTCGGCCTCTTCGCAGCGGAAGCGCAGGATGGTGGGATAGAGCAGGCGCAGGTCGCCGCCGTCGCAGTTGCCGCAGACGGCACGCAGCGGGGCGATGTCGCTCAGACGCTCGGCAACCTCGGTGGTACCGATGTCGCCGGCGTGCCATATCTCGTCGCACGCGGCGAAGTGTTGGGCGTAGCGCGGGTCCCAGTAGCCGTGGGTGTCGCTCAGAATGCCTATGCGTTTCATGGTCTCCTCCCCTTTACTACATGCGAGCCTCTACGGCGTCGAGTTTATCTTGCGCAAAGCGGCGTATGATGTCTGCCGTGCGCTCCAGGCCGAAGAGGCTGGTGTTGATGCAGAGGTCGTAAGTGCTTGCCGCCCCCCAACGCTGCTGCGTATAGAAGTTGTAGTATTCGGCGCGGCGCTGGTCGCCCCTGTCTATGCGTCGTGCGGCCTCGGCCTCGTCTATGCCGTTCATCTGGCAGAGGCGTGCGATGCGGTCGCGGCGGTCGGCCACGACAAAGACGTTGACCGTGCGGGGCATGTCGCGCAGGACGTAGTCGGCACAGCGCCCGATGAAGATGCAGGGTCCCTCCTGCGCGGCGCGGCGTATGGCCTCGCTCTGCAAGCGGAACAAGGTATCGTCATTGACGCTCTGGTCATAGTAGCCCGCATGAGCGCCGAAGGCAGGGAAGAGCGAGCCGGCCAGAGTGTGCAGGAAACCCTTGTGTTCGTCGGTGCGTTCAAAGATTTCGGGGGCCAGACCGCTGCGGTCGGCCGCCAGAGAGAGCAGTTCGCGATCAAGGTAGCGTGCGCCCATGCTGTCGGCCAGCAGGCGGCCAATGGCGCGGCCGCCGCTGCCCAGTTGGCGACCGATGTTGATGGCGAAGGGTTGGGGATTCATGGCGTGGAGATATAGGGTAATATTATAGGGTTGGAGTTATCTGCCCCCGGCAGCCCGGCGGCGGAAATTGCGCACCTCGACGGTGAGGAGCACGGCCGAGACGATGCAGGCCAAACCGTCCGACAGCGGTGCCGACCACCACACGCCGGCCACGGGGTCGGCCACGACGTGCGGCAGGAGCAGCAGTGCGGGGATGAGGAAGATGAGCTGGCGCGTCAGCGAGAGCAAGATGCTCTTGCCGGCCATGCCGATGCTCTGGAAGAACGAGGTGGAGACAATCTGCATACCGATGAGGGGGAAGAAGGTCACCAGGATGCGCAGGCCGCGCACCGACTCGGCGATAAGGGGCTCGCTGTCGCTCACAAAAATCATGACACACTCGCGGGCAAAGAAGGTATATACCACGAAGCCCAGCGTGGTGATACATGTGGCGGCGATGACGGCCAGCCGCAGCACGCGCAGCACGCGGTCGAACTTGCGGGCGCCGTAGTTGTAGCCGGCGATGGGCTGCATGCCCTGGTTAAGGCCGATGACCACCATCACGACGAAGAGCACCAGGCGGTTGCAGATGCCGTAGGCGCCGACGGCCACGTCGCCGCCGAAGCCGGCCATGCTGCGGGTGTAGATGATGGCCACGGCGCAGGCGCAGAAGTTGATGAGAAAGGGCGGCAGACCGATGAGCAGCGACTCGCGGACGATGCGGCGGTCCAGGTGCAGGATGTCGCGGCTGAAGCGCACAAACTCGTCCGGGCGCGAGAAGAAGCGCAGTTGCCACACCAGCATACTGGTCTGCGCCAGCACGGTGGCCAAGGCGGCGCCGCGGATACCCCACCCCAGGACGAAGATGAAGAGCGGGGCGAAAAGGCAGTTGAGCACGACAGTGCCGATGGTGGCATACATGGCCGTCATGGGGCGGTTGGTGGAGCGCAGCAGGGCGTTGAGGCCAAGGTAGAGGTGCGTCACGACGTTGCCGCAGAGGATGATGGTCATGAAGTCGTAGGCATAGGGCATGATGGCGTCGCTGGCGCCGAAGAAGCGCAGCAGGGGCTTGAGCACCAACTGGAACAGCATACCGAGCGAGAGGCCCATGATGACGTTCATGATGACGACGTTGCCCAGAATGTGGCGCGCCGTCTGGTAGTCCTTTTGCCCAAGGCGCACCGACATCAGCGTCGAGGCGCCCACGCCGACCATCGCGCCGAAGGCGGCCAGGATGAGCATGATGGGGGCGCAGACGGCCAGGCCGACGATGGCCTCCTGGCCCACGCCCTGACCGATGAAGACGCCGTCGATGATGTTGTAGAGCGACGAGGCGGTCATGGCCACGATGGCGGGCACGGCATACTGTAGCAACAGGTGGCCCACGGGTTTCTGACCGAGCACATTAAATTTTTCTGTGTTGTCCATGTCTGGTAATGGTTTTTTCACCTGCCTGCAAAGGTACGTATTTTTTACCGACAACGAAGGGCCGCAGGCCACTACGCCGTGCGCCAAAGGCCACAATCCGCCGAGAAATCGTAACTTTGCAGCGGCCAACGGCCTTTTTCGCCAAACCGGCCCTCTTCTTCCCCGAAGATTCCCGGAAAATACCCCGAAAATACCCCGAAAGAAACCCGAAAGATACCGTATGTTCAAGAATATCCCCATCGTCACGCGCAACCTGCTCATCATCAATTGTGCCATCTATCTGCTCCAGCTCGTCCTTGAGCAGCGCGGCACGGACCTGACGGCCTCGCTCGGCCTCCACTTCGTGCTAGCGGACCACTTCAACCCGGTGCAGTTCGTCACCTACATGTTCCTGCACGGCAGTTTCACGCACCTTTTCTTCAACATGTTTTCGCTGTGGATGTTCGGCCGCATTGTCGAGCAGGCCATGGGCACGCAGCGCTTTCTGGTGTTCTGGATAGTGTGCGGCATGGGCGCGGGCCTGTGTCAGGAGGTGTGGCAGACGGGGCAGTATCTGGCCGAGGGTCTGTACCAGTATGACGGCGTCAACACGGGCTATAGCGTCATCCCCATGGGCGCGGCGCTCGACAGTTGGACCACCATCGGTGCCTCGGGCGCCTGCTACGGCGTGCTCCTAGCCTTCGGCATGGCCTATCCCAACGAGCGCATCATGCTCCTCATTCCGCCCATCCCCATCAAGGCGAAGTATTTCGTGGTGGGCTATGCCGCCATCGAACTGATGTCGGCCTTTACCTCGACGGGCAACATCGCCCACTTCGCCCACCTGGGTGGCATGCTCTTCGGCTGGCTGGCCATCGTGTGGTGGCGCCGCCAGGCCCGTCGCAGCAGCGCCGGCCGCTACGGCTACCGCACGCCGACACCCTCGGGCCGGCCCATCACGGCCCGCATCCGCGCCTGGTGGCAGCGGCTGACCACGCCCAAGATGAAGGTGACACCGGGGGGCAAGACACCCGTGTTCAAAGACCGTCAGGGCGACTACGACTACAACAGCCGCCGCAGCCGCGAAGACCAGGAGCGCATCGATGCCATCCTCAAGAAAATCAAGGAGAGCGGCTACCAGAGCCTCACCGACGACGAGAAGCGTTTCCTCTTCACCCAAAGCCGCAAATAAGGCCCGGCGCCCACGTTAAATTCTCATTCCCCAAACATCCTCATGGCCTCAACGAACGAACGACGGCACATCGCCCGGTCCATCCTGACCGGCGCGGCCTGGTGCGTGGCCCTGCTGCTGGTGGCCTGTGCCTACATGCCGGCCGTGGACCCCACGCGCTGGCCCTTGGCGGGCGTCATCACGCTGTTCTTCCCCATCGCGCTGCTGCTACACCTGGCCATGCTGGTGCTCGTGCTTATTTTCGCTCCGCGCACGGGGTGGATGATGCTGGCGGCCATCGTGGTGTGCTTTCCCTCGCTCCGCGCCTACTGCCCCATCAACCTGCCGTCGCCGCCGCCCGAGGGTGCACTCAAGGTCATCACCTACAACACGCAGAGTTTTGGCAACTGGCAACTCAACCCCGATGGCAGTAACCCCGTCACCTCCTATCTCGTGGCCGAGCAGGCCGACGTGGTATGCCTTCAGGAGGCTTACGATATTCCCGCCGACCACTACACCAAGACCATCGCCCCGGCCATGCGCCCTGCCTATGCCCACTACGACACCGTGCAGATAGGCCCCAACGTCCTGGCCTGCTTCTCGCGTCTGCCCATCGTCGGCAAGCGCATCATTACGGCGAGCGCCTCGAACGGCAGCGCGCTCTTCGTCCTGCAGATGCCCGACGGCGACAGCCTCTTCGTCATCAACTGCCACCTGGAGTCGATGCACCTCAGTCAAGATGAGCGTAATCACTACAAACAGTTTGTCCGCCATCCCGGCCAGACCGAGATTGACAGCAGTTCCCACCGCCTGCTGGGCAAAGTGGCCGATGCGGCCGCCGTCCGTGCCGGTCAGGCGCGTGCCACAGCGGCTGCCGTGCGCGCACTGGGCGACCGCCGCATCATCGTCTGCGGCGACATGAACGACACGCCCGTATCCTACACGCGCCACTGTCTGACCAGCGCCAGCCTCACCGACGCCTATGCCGCCACGGGCCGCGGCATAGGGCGCTCGTTCAACCGCGACGCCATCTACGTCCGCATCGACCACATGTTCTGCTCGTCAAGCCTTCGTCCCCATGATGCCCACATCGACCGCCAAGCCACCGCATCCGACCACTACCCCCTGGTCTGCCACTTCGCCTGCCGACGCTAAAGTAATCACCGCTAACGTCGCCGCCGCTGAAGTGGCAACTGCCGTTGAGAATGCCGCCGCCCCGCGCTTCTCCATCCTCATCGCCGCCTGGAACGCGGCGCGCTATCTGCCGGAGTGTCTGGCCTCGCTCAGAGCCCAGACACTGGCGGACTATGAGGTGCTGTGCGTCGATGACGCCTCGACGGATGCCACGCCAGCACTGCTCGATGCCGCAGCAGCGGCCGACAGCCGTCTGCGGGTGTGGCATCTGGCACACAACGGCGGTCAGGCGGCGGCGCGCAACATGGCACTGACCCATGCCCGCGGCGCCTACACCCTGATGGTCGATGCCGACGACCGTCTGGCGCCGGACGCCCTGGCGCTGCTCGACGCGGCCCTCCGCAACGATGCGGCGGCCGACGCGGCGGTGATGCGCCTGGTATGCTTCGACGACGAGGGCTCGGAGACCGAGGTGCCCGTCCGCACGGGACGCCGAAGCCTCAGCGGCCGCGAGGCATGCCTGCTGAGCATCGACCTGAGCATGCACGGCCTGTATGCCTTGCGCACCGACTTGTTCCAGGCTCATCCCTACCCCGAGACGCCACGCCGCTATGCCGACGACACCATCACGCCGGTCCACTATGCGCTGTGCCGCCGCGTGGTGCTCACGCACGCCACCTATTTCTACCGCCGTCACGCGGCCTCGTGCACAGCCGCACTCTTTCCCGAAAAGCTCGATTTCATCGCGGCCAACGCCCTTCTGCGCGCCCATATCGAGGGCATGGGCTTCGGCCGCGCAGCACGCCAGCGCTGCGAGGCTTATGTCTGGGCCAACTACGTCAGTCTCTACCGCCGCTTCCTCATGATGCGCCACAGCCTCAGCCCCGAGGTGTGCCGTATGTGCCGCTCGGCCTTCCGCACGGCTCATGGCACCATGCGCCCGCTGCGCCTGCCGCGCCGCCTGTGGATGCAGCCCTCGACGTTCTTCGTGCCCACATTTACGCTCTTCACCCTGTGGCAGCACCTGCTCTGGATGGCCAAGGGACGACCGCGGGAATAACACCACCCGATGCTGGCGATAGCCCAGAAAAAGACCGATGAAATCGTAGATTTCCGCCTGTTCTAAAGAAAAGGTGAAAGAGTGACTGCCGCAAAGGTTTATTTAACACTCTCCATCGACGTTGTTTTTTCGCGTATTGCTATTTTTGTGCCAAAACCTGTTTTCCTTTAAGCCATGTACAAATACCGTTTTTCTATCCTCGCTCTCCTGCTCTCGCTCACTACCAACCTCTCGGCGCAGCACACCGATACCATCAGTATCAACCACTGCACCACCATCGACGCGACCATCGCCGCACGTCTTGACGCCCGTGCCCACCGCCTGCTGGCCGATACCGCCCGCCACATCCGTGCCATCGAGGCCATCCTGACGCGCATCGACAGCACAAAGGTGCTGGCATGGCCATCGTACCAGCGCTGGGGACAAAACATCCGTCCAGAGAGCCGCCTGCGCAAGGGGGCAACGGGCGCACTGATGCTGCTACCCATGGCGAGCACAGTCATGATCAAGACCAATACGGCGCCGACCGACTCGGTCTATATTGGCTACGGTGTCTTGGAGGTGGGCGAACCGCCCATAAAACTGCGCGATCACGACTGGCGTACTGGCGGGAATGGAATGATCACCTATGCCGATGCCGTGGCGAGACACTCTGTCATCGGCTACTACCGCCTGCTGGAAAAGATGTACGATGCCGACATCGCCGCCAACTTTGTCACGCAGGCTACTATGGGCATCCCGAACGTGTCGCTTTCGTTCTACAACGTGGTCTATGGCTCGTTCTACAACGGCGGACACCCCTACATACCCAACCTCAACGGCGAAACGACCACGCAGCAAGCACCGCTGCAATACGATGAGGCCACACAGAATCTGACGCGTACGCTCATCAAGGGGCGCTCGGACTATCTGCTACGCAAGAACCCCGAGGCAAAAAGCAATATGTTGATGGTACGCAGATTGGTATCCGCTGGTGCCGACGACCGCGAAATGGGCATCCCCTATGCCTATGAGAGCGTGGCGCTCTTCCCAGCCGATGCCCCCAAATACTGCCTGTCTGCCCGCATCAAGACAGACCGCATTATGCCCTCTACCCACCTCTTCGGCGAGGTGCTCAACCTCTTGGTGAAGGCTGTCACGATGGACGAAGAATAGGTGAGGGCACGCGCCTCCTCGACGCCACGATAGAAAACTCTCGCTGCTTTAAGAAGAATTGTTGAGGAAAGTGGCTGCCGAGGCCGATTTGCATTTCGCCCTTTTTTGTTATATCTTTGCTCTGCAAAGTGAGAAGGCCCCTTTCCGGGGGCCTTTTTTCATGTAAAAAAGGCTATATTACGACTTGGGCGACTGTAAAAACGGTCGCCCAAGTCGTAATATCTGTCGCCCAGGTTGTATTTCGAGTCGCCCAGGTCGTGATTTACGTCGCCCACTGCCCTCGTTCACCGTTAAACTTTCCTAAACTTTTCGCTGGAAAAACAGCCGTTGATAGAAAACTCGTGTGCACAACGTGAAGTGAAGTCAGCGTGTGCGACGGAAGAAGGCAAGGGCCATGGCGGCGGAAACCAGGAGCGTCGCCGCGCCAACACCCCAGCGCAGGGCGGACCAAGGGGCGAAGGCCGAGGCCAGGCCCGCAGCGAGCAGCAGGCCCATCCACACGGAGCGGCTGGCCACAGCGCGCGAGGTGCGCAGGCCGTAGCGGCGGCGATAGACGAGACGCACAAGGAGGTAGTTGAACGCGCCAGCGAGGGTCAGGCCCAGGCCAGCGCCGCCCAGGCCGCCCAGGATATAGCCGGCAATGACTGCCGTGGGAAAGAAGAGGTCGTAGGCCAGTTCCATCCACATATAGGTCCAGGCATGGCCTGCGGCAAGCGGCAGATAGGCTGCGGGCGAGAAGAGTGCCTTGAAGTACATATAGCCCGAGGCACACACCACCATGGGCACCACGGCATCGAAGCCGTCGGTATAGAGCAGGCGGACGGTCCAGGGCAGCACCAGGGCGAAAGCCAGGAGGAAGGGCACGATGAGGAGCACGAGGACGTCGGTCTGGCGGTTGACGGTGGTGTTCATCGTGCCGCGCTGCGACATGGCGGCCGAAAGGCGTGCAAAGTAGTCGGCATCCATAGCGGTGAACACCAAGCGGGCATAGGCCACAGTGAGGGTATATCCGGCGGCATAGAGGCCGAGCGTGGCCTGTGTGCCACCGGTGTGGAGCAGTCCTAAGCGCACGGCCAGTTCGCCTCCCGCTCCCATGATGCCGGCGCCCACATAGGCCAGTCCGAGGCCCATCATGGCGCGTCCGGCTCTCAGGCAGTTGCCGCTGAGCGATGCCAAGCGCCAGGGCATGGCCCGCGTGGCCGCATAGCGCATGGCGACATAGGTAGCCAGGGCCGAGAGGTTGAGGGCGGGCAGTATGCCGTCCAGTCCGCACAGGGCATAGAGCGGTGCCGTGCAGAGCAGGGTGAGCAGGGCCGACGCCACCGAAGCCAGGGCCAGGGCACGCAGGCGGCGCAGGCCCTTGAGGATGGCCATCTCACCGCCAGCGAGGGTGGCGAAGGCCACGATGGGGGCCAACTGGGCGAAGGTATCCCATGCGGCGGCCGTGCCCATGGCCATCGTGGCGATGAGGGGCGAAGCCAGCAGAGCGACGACGGCACCGAGGACGGCGGCGATGAGGGTCCATGTGCGCACCACGCTGACATGAAGGGCCGCGGCGCGGTGATGCCCCGTACCCGCCAGAGCCGCCAGACGCCGCACGGCCGAGAAGGAGAGACCGAAACTGGTGGCCTGACCCACGAGGTCGGCCGTGCGCATGTACAAGTCGGCCAGTCCCATGCCCACCGTGCCGACAAAGAGGGCCGTGAGCTTATTGCGCACGACAGAGAGCACCACACTCAGGGCCTGCACGCTGCCGAAGAGGCCCGTGTAGCGCAGGATGTGGCGATAGGAACCGGCGGGGCGGGAGGGGATGGACATGAGTGGGGCAAAGGGAGAGGAAGGTCAGACGCTGGGCAGAGAGTGGCCGTTGATCTTACGGAAGAGGTCGAGGGCATAGACGTCGGTCATGCCCGAGACATAGTCGAGGACGGCCATGATGCGGTCGGCCAGGCGGGGGGCGGTCAGTTGGTACTGCGACGACACCTGCTGCAGGAGCAGGCGGCTATAGGCCCGTTCAGGCTGAAGGACGGCCTCGGTCATCAGTTCGAGCAGGGTGTAGATAATGCGGTAGCCCGCCAGGTCGATGTCGGTGACCTCTCGACTGTTGTAGATGCGGGCATAGGCCACGCGCTCACAGCGTCGGTAGGCGCTGAGCAGGGGTTCGGGCAGGTGGTCAATGAGGCTGCCGGTGAAGGTGCCTGCCAGGATGGCGTCTTCGTTTTCCACAAAAACATTGACGGCGGCGCGCTCGAGGGCGTTGATGACGCACGAGCGGCAGTAGGCCACGCGGTCGCCGGGCGAGGTGGTCTCGGGATAGGCGGCACTGAGGCGCTGGCGCTCGTCGGGCGAGAAGAAGGCGAGGTAGAGGTCGAGAGCCTCGTCGGCCGAGAGCAGGCGCAACTTGTAGGCATCCTCAATGTCCATCACCTCATAGCAGATGTCGTCGGCGGCCTCGACGAGATAGACCAGGGGATGGCGTACGGCGGTGACGCCGTCGGGGCTGAGGGTATAGGGGATGCCCAGGGCGCCGGCGATGCGCAGATAGGTGTCGCGCTCACTCTGGAAGAAGCCAAACTTGCCCTCCTTGGGGGTGGTGGTGGCCGTATAGGGGTATTTGACGACGGCGGCGAGGGTGGAATAGGTCATGACGAAGCCGCCCTCGCGGCGTCCCTCGAAGCGGTGGGTGAGCAGACGCAGGGTGTTGGCGTTGCCGTCGAAACTGGTGAGGTCGGCCCACTCGGCGGGCTTCAGGCGCTGGCCATCGGCCGTGGTGTAGGTGCGCAGACTGCTGCCGGCGCCCTCGGCAAAGAAACTGCGTATGGCGCGCTCGCCGCTGTGGCCGAAGGGCGGA
>CAMGHE010000026.1 GCA_946055775.1 uncultured Bacteroidales bacterium | reverse complement strand
TAGAGCAACTCTTTGACGGTCTCGTTTTGTTCTTTCTTGATCATCGTTCTGTGGTGTTGTGCGGTCCGCATTTCGGCCCGCGGTGAATAATAGCGTCTCGTCGTGTCTCTGATATATTTTCATCTGCAAAGGTACATACGGCAACAAGACACACCAAAGGGCGGCCGCACTTTTCATCATTTTTTCCATTTCGCCGCCCCTGTTCGCCACATCGACCTGACAAAACGCAAGCCATACCCTGCGCCGCCCTCCACTGCTCATCCAGCCAGTGCCCTGTGCCATTCCAACGCCATAAACTATTCTATACTGTGACTGACCAAGATTAATCCCCACATCTTCAAAAAATAATGGGACGCGACTGCCTTTGTCTAACAAACTTTTTCGTACTTTTGCCGTCTATATCTTTTCACACCAACAGCAACAAGAACGGCTTCAACGCCCCCTCGCGCCGCGCCATCTACGAGCGCGTCATGCGCACTGGCCTGGGCGACAGTTGGAAGCCCAACTACGAGGAGTTTGTCACCTTCGACCAGGCCCACCTGCCCAAGCCCGCCAGCGCTGCCGCACGCCGCGCACGGGCCATCGAGGAGCGCTACACGCAGCCCTCGCGCCCGCTGCCTCCGCCCTATGAGGCCGGCCGCGTACAGTGTCCTGCAATACATTAACCCCTACAACCTCTACTCAAGATGAAAAAACTATGCCTTGCAGCGGCTACGGCCGCCAGTCTGGTGGTTGCCTCGTGCAGCACGACGCCCGCCGTGGTTAGCCTCGGCGGCGAATGGAGAGTGGTCTCTTTCGACGGCGAAACCGTCAGCGACACCGTTCGCCAACGCCCCGTCATGGCCTTCAACACGGCCGACAGCACCTACCACGTCCATACGGGCATCAACTTGCTCAACGGCGGCTTCCACCTGAAGGGAAGCACACTGACCTTTGGCCCCGGTGCCATGACCATGGCCGCCGGTAGCCCCGACGCCATGCGCATGGAGCGCGCCATCGTTGGCCACCTGCAGCAACCGCTCACCTGGTCCATGCAGCGCGACACGCTCTGCCTAAGCGTGGCCGACGGCACGGTGGTGCTCCAGTTGGTTAAATAGGCCCAGCGCACATCGCCGTACATATTAAACCACAGAGAAGGGGGAAGACAGGCTTCACGGCCCATCTTCCCCCTCTCTTTGTGAGTGTATCGCCCCGCTGCTGTCCGGTCAGCGCGCGGTGATGTGGAAGCAACTCTGGCGGTATTCGTAGCGCACATAGCAGTAGCCGCGCTCACGCATGTCGCGGAGCACCTCGGCCAAAACGTCCTTGAGGCGGCCGTCCCACACCTGGCGTTTGCTGCCATCTTCGGGGTCGAAGACGCGGTAGTAACTGTTGTAGCAGATGTCGAAGGTGGTGCCGAAGCGGTGGCAACTGTTTTCGGAGGCGTTGACATTGACGCGGCGCAGGCGGATGACATCCTTCTCAGTGCGCGTGGCCGAGGTGACGATGAGTTTGTAGAAGGGCAGGCCCTTGCGCTGCAGCGAATCGGTAAAACTGCGCGCTATCTCGTTGAGCAGGCGCTGGGCACGCGGCACAAGGTAGGGGATGGAGTGGGACAGGCGCTGCACATGATAGAGGGGGTTGTCGCCGATATAGACCCACTTGTCCTGGTGGTTGTGGGCGTCGTCGCGGTCGGCCACGGCGGGCACGCCCAGACGCATGGCCGTGGCCAGCTGCACGTCGTTCATGTCGGGGAAGGCGGTCTTGCAGTCGCCCACGCCGCGGACGCGGTTTTTGACGGGCGTGCCGTCGGCATGGGTCAAGACAACGGCCTTACGCGGCTGCGCCAGCATGCGATCGACGTGGGCGGCATGGTCAAGGATGGTGTCGGCGGCTGAGGCGGGGCGCAGCGTTTCGGATGTGACGCTGCACGAGCGGCAGCCACAACGCACCACCAGGACGGCGAGCAGCAGGCCAGCCACGATGGCTTTGGCGTAGAGACGACTGGAATCAAACAGTGGGGTCATGGGTGACGGGGGCAGAAAATGTATCGATAAATAGAATAAGGTAAAGGGGATGGAGGCGGCGGCCGCCAGACGGCAGGTAAACCAGACAGCGCCTTCGGCGGCAAACGGCTTACAAAAGTACGAAAAACCGCGATACTTTCATTCTTATTGCGTAATTTTGCAGCGAACATTTTCCACCACCCGCCCCACAACGGGGCCCTAATGCCCTCCTACCCCCAACTGCCCATGACAGAAAAACACCTCATTCTGGAACAAGCCGACCCCGCCGTCTTCTTCGGCCCGGGCAACGCCAACCTGCGTATGCTCCGCGCCCTGTGCCCCAAACTGCGAATCATCGGGCGCGACAACGTGGTCAAGGTGCTGGGCGACGAGGAGGAAATCGGGCATTTCGAGAAACTCTTCGCTGCCCTTGAGGGGCACTGCGCACAGCACAATGTGCTCACCGAAGAGGACATCGTGGGCATCGTCAAGCACCCCGGACGCCACGACACCACCACACCGGGCATCATCGTCTATACCACCAGCGGCAAGCCCGTCACGGCACGCAGCGAAAACCAGCGTCGCATCGTCGAGGCCTTCGGTCAGCACGACATGGTCTTTGCCGTAGGCCCGGCGGGTTCAGGTAAGACCTATACCGCCATCGCCCTGGCCGTGCGCGCCCTCAAGGACAAGACGGTGAAGAAAATCATCCTCTGCCGGCCGGCCGTCGAAGCGGGGGAAAAACTGGGTTTCCTGCCGGGCGACATGAAGGACAAGATAGACCCGTATCTCCAGCCGCTCTACGACGCGCTGGAGGAGATGATACCGGCGGCCAAACTGCAAGAGCACCTGGACAACCACGTCATACAGATTGCCCCGCTGGCCTTCATGCGCGGCCGCACGCTCAACGACGCCGTGGTCATCCTGGACGAGGCACAAAACACGACGACGGCGCAGATCAAGATGTTCCTCACACGCATGGGACGCAACACCAAAATGATCGTCACGGGCGACCGCACGCAGATTGACCTGCCGGCACGCGAGCGATCGGGCCTCATCGAAGCCATACGCATCCTACACGGCGTGGAGGGCATCGCCTTCATTGAGACGGACAAGCGCGACATCGTACGCCACCGTCTGGTGACACGCATCGTCGAGGCCTACGAGGCAGAGCAACGCCGAACCAAGGCCGACACCGACCACACAGCGCCACAGCCGGACGCTGACGACAGCCTATCACACGACTGACAAACACTCACTCATATCCCCATGAAAGCATTAACGCAAACAGAACTGGAACTGCCCGGACAGAAGGGCGTGTATCACGGCAAAGTGCGTGACGTCTATGACCTGGGCGACCGCCTGGCCATGGTGGCCACCGACCGCATCTCGGCCTTCGACGTCATCCTGCCCAAAGGCATCCCCTTCAAGGGCCAAGTGCTCAACCAGATTGCGGCCAAATTCCTGGACGCCACGACCGACATCTGCCCCAACTGGAAACTGGCCACACCCGACCCGATGGTCACCGTCGGTGTCATGTGTCAGGGCTTCCCCCTGGAGATGATTGTCCGCGGCTACCTCTGCGGTAGCGCATGGCGCGCCTACAAGAGCGGCGTGCGCGAGATTTGCGGCGTACGCCTGCCCGAAGGCATGCGCGAAAACGAACGTTTCCCCCAGCCCATCATCACCCCTACCACCAAGGCCGAGTATGGTGAGCACGATGCCGACATCTCTAAGGAAGAAATTCTGCAGCGCGGACTAGCCACACCCGAAGAGTATGCCACGCTCGAGAAGTATGCTCTGGCGCTCTTCGCCCGCGGCACGGAGATTGCCGCCGAGCGCGGCCTCATCCTGGTCGATACCAAGTATGAGTTTGGCAAGCACGACGGCACCATCTACCTCATGGACGAGATACACACGCCCGACTCCAGCCGCTACTTCTATGCCGAGGGGTACCAGGAGCGCTTCGAGGCCGGCGAGCCCCAGCGCCAACTCTCGAAAGAGTTTGTGCGCGAATGGCTCATGGACAATGGCTTCCAGGGCAAGGAGGGCCAGCAGGTGCCCGAGATGACGGACGAGATTGTACAGAGCATCTCCGACCGCTACATCGAACTTTACGAACACATCACGGGCGAAACCTTTGCCGCACAAGCCGACGAGGACATCGCCGCACGCATCGAGCAGAACCTCAAGGCTTATCTGGCCTGATGCCACACCTGCCGCCGGCACCACACCGTAGCCGGCACGACACAAGCGCGCACGCTGACGGTACCACACGCTGGACCGACGGCGTGCGCGCCCTGCGTTATGCACTGCTCCCCACCCCTGCCGGCCCACCAAGACGGGCCAAGCAGGACGCTTACACAAAATTAACGATGGCACAGCCGAGAAGTATCGCAGATTATGCGTACTTTTGCAGAACAATCTGCACGCCCGCACGCCGCAGACGACAAGCGTGCTTTCACAACGTCAACAACCACACATCATAACTTGTCACTATGTCACAATCTATCGACTGGGCCAACCTGCCCTTCGGCTACATGCCCACAGACTATAACGTGCGCTGTACTTATCGCAACGGAAAATGGGGCGAAATAGAAGTATCCTCCTCCGAAATACTCAATATCCACATGGCCGCCACCTGCCTCCACTACGGTCAGGAGGCCTTCGAGGGCCAAAAAGCCTTCCGCTGCCCGGACGGCAAGATTCGCCTGTTCCGCATCGACGACAACGCCGAACGCCTGCAGCAGACCTGCCGCGGCATCATGATGCCCGAAGTGCCGACGGAGCTCTTCCGCGCCATGGCCGAGAAGGTCATCCGCCTGAACGAGCGCTTCATCCCGCCCTATGAGAGCGGCGCCTCGCTCTACCTCCGTCCGCTGCTCATCGGCACCGGCGCACAGGTGGGCGTACACCCCGCCGAGGAGTATATGTTCCTCATCTTCGTCACGCCCGTCGGCCCCTACTTCAAGGGCGGCTTCGCCACAAACGACTACGTCATCATCCGCGAGTACGACCGCGCCGCACCCCTGGGCACGGGCCGTTATAAGGTGGGCGGCAACTACGCCGCTTCGCTCCGCGCCAACCACATTGCCCACGAGGCAGGCTACTCGTGCGAGTTTTACCTCGATGCCAAGGAGAAGAAGTACATCGACGAATGTGGCGCAGCCAACTTCTTCGGCATCAAGGACGGCAAGTACATCACGCCCAAATCGACGTCCATCCTGCCCTCCATCACCAACCGCAGTCTGCAGCAGTTGGCGCTCGACCTGGGTCTGGAGGTAGAATGCCGCCAGATTCCGGAAGAGGAACTGGAGACCTTCGAGGAAGCCGGCGCCTGCGGCACGGCAGCCGTCATCAGCCCAATCCGCCGCATTGACGACCTGGAGAGCAAGAAGAGCTACGTCATCTCCAAGGACGGCAAGCCAGGCCCCATCAGTACAAAACTCTACACCAAACTGCGCAACATTCAGTACGGCATCGAGCCCGACGTACACAACTGGGTAACCGTGCTCGACTGAGCACCGGCAGGGCGGTGTGTCATAATAGCCAATCTGCTGCGTTGCTATCGTCTTCGGGCTTGGTCATGTACTTCAGTACACTCCCTGCGCCCTCATCCTCAGCGCCTTGCATCTTGACCATTCTGACGCACCTTTGAGTGCGCGTCAAAATTTGCATTTTGACACACCCTCCCCTTTCCACATCCTCTAACCCATACCACCTACTTACGCCAGACCACCCACCATGAAAATGCTTCGCCTCCTCCCCCTCACCGCCATCATGCTGACGCTCGCAGGCCCGCTGACGGGCTGCGGCGAACGTGGCGAGTCGGAGAAAGACAAGGAAATAGCCGAGCTCCGTCAGTTGGCCGAGATGGACCGCAAAGAGATGGAGAACCAGTATGCAGAGTTTGCTGCCCAGTATGGCGAGATGAAGAAGGAAATACGCGACGACTCGCTTGTGGCACGCCTCGATGCCGAACAGCGCCGCGCCGAGGCGCTGCTCAAGGAACTACAGAACCTCAAGAGCAACAGCGCCGCCGAAATCATGCGCCTGAAGCGCGAACTGGAGACGGTGCGCGCCGTGCTGCGCGACTATATTCGTCAGGTCGATTCGCTCCAGACGCTCAACGAGGCCCTGACGCGCGAACGCGATGAGGCACTGAGCGACGCCGAACGCACACGCCGCGAAAACAACACCATCAACGAGCGCAACGACCGGCTGTCGGAACAGGTGGCTGTGGCCGCACAACTGCACGCCTCGGGCATCAGCGTCAGCGCCCTCAAGAAAACGGGCAAGCCCGCCAAGCGCAGCAAGGACGTTACACGCTTTGCCGTCAACTTCACCGTAGCACGCAACGTCACGGCCGAGACGGGCAACCGCACCTTCTACATACGCATGCTCAAGCCCGGACAGGACGTGCTGCACAAGAGCGGCACCTTCGCCTACGAGAACAAGCAGATCGACTACTCGGCACAGGTGGTGCGCGAATATACGGGCGAAGAACTCAAAGTCACGGTCTATGTGCCCGTGGACGAGTTCCTCAGCGCCGGACAATATACGGCCTACATCTTTGCCGACGGACAGATGATTGGCTCGGGCTCTGCCACCATCAGCAAATGACGGTGCACGCCCACAGACCATGACGCTGGGGCGAACCTTTGCCGGCAGTCCCACACGGGACAGACGACGAATGTTCGCCCCAGCCGTCGTATCAACACCATCCCCCACCCTCACCAGCAACGACCATGCCGATACCGACCGACACGGAGGCGTTCATCGACGCCCTGGCGGCCTACGCCCGCGAAGCCCTGCGCGCCAGCGGACAGACGGCCGACTACTGCACCGACGCCCTGCGCATCGTCAGCGCACGCAACCACCTGTTCGCCGCTGCCGGACAGCGCCCGACAGATGAGAGCGAGGACGTCTATGCCTTGCGCGACCTGTGCCGCATCGACGAGGAAACGATGGACTACGTCATTGACCTGCAACGCCTCACCGCCATTGCCAGAAACTACTTCTACGAATGAACAACAACCCTCATGCCCCCCAGCACAAGGCGGCTGACACGGCTGCCGCACAACCGGAAACATTCCGCCACCGCCTGCCTGTACAAATGCGCTTCAACGACGTGGACCGCTACGGCCATGTCAATAACAATGCCTACTTCTCCTTCTACGACCTGGGCAAGGAGGACTACCTGATCAACGTCCTGCACATCGACTACCGCAAGGTCAGCGTAGCCCCCGTCGTGGCCCACATCGAGGCCGACTTCTTCTTGCCTATCTTCTATGGCGATGACATTGTCATAGAAACGCGCGTGTCACATCTGGGACAGAAAAGTTTTACCCTCACCCAACGCGCCATCAACCAAAAAACGGGCGCCGAGGTGTGCCGCTGCTCAACGGTGATGGTATGCTTCGACCTGAAGACGCAGACCTCGGCCGAGATGCCCGACATCTATCGGCAAGCCATCATCGCCTACGAAGACATGTAACGCGCAGAGAATCTAGAGATTCTAGAAAATCTAGAGAATCTAGAACAGCCAGAGACCCCAGGAAGCCCCCACCCCGAAAAGAAGCCCCCACCCCATGTCACAGCAAATCATCCTCTCACACCATATCAACGCCGAGATTGAGGCCATCCTCCACAACAACGCCCACGACAAGTGTTTCGTCCTGACCGACGAGACCACACACCGCCTGTGCCGCCCCCTGACGGCTGGGAGCCTGCCCGAGGCCTCGACACGCGACATCGTCATCGGCGCCACAGACGTTCATAAGACCCTCGACACGCTGGCCGACGTATGGCGGGCTCTAGTCGAGGGTGGCGCCTCGCGCCGCTCACTCATGGTATGCCTCGGCGGCGGCATGGTGACCGACCTGGGTGGCTTTGCCGCCTCCACCTTCAAGCGCGGCATACGCTTCGTACACGTGCCGACGACGCTGCTCTCAATGGTCGATGCGGCTGTGGGCGGCAAGACGGGCATCAACTTCTGCGGACTGAAGAACGAGATTGGCGCCTTCAGCGACAGCATCGCCGTCATCATCGACTCCGAGTTTCTGCGCACGCTGGATGCCCCCAACCTCTGCTCGGGATATGCCGAGATGATCAAGCACGCCCTGTTGCGCGACGAGGCCATGTGGGCCGAGCACATGGCCTTCGACATCGCGCAGCCCGACCTGGTACGCCTGCAGCACATGGTGGGCGAGAGCATCGCCACAAAGAGCGACATCGTGCGCCAAGACCCGCACGAACAGGGACTGCGCAAGGCGCTTAACCTGGGCCACACCACGGGCCACGCCCTTGAGTCGTTGGCCATGGAGAAGGGGCGCCCCGTACTGCACGGCTACGCCGTAGCCTGGGGCATCGTCTGCGAACTCTACCTGAGCACCGTCCTGTGCGGCTTCCCCGTAGAGCGTATGCGCCAGACGGTGCAGTACATCCGCGACCACTATGGCCGCCCGGACATAGGCTGCGACGACTACGACCACCTCTACGCCCTCATGCTGCACGACAAGAAGAATGCCGGCGGCGAAATCAACTTCACCCTGCTGCACGACATAGGCCGCATAGCCCTCGACCAGCACGCCTCGCGCGAACTCATCTCCGAAGCCCTCGACTTCCTCCGCGAAGCCTAACCCTCTATGCCCTCTGGCCCACCCGCTACTTGGCCTACTCTCACTGATGCGACACCTCATCACTCATTTGGAGCATGTCCTTTCGCTCCTCATCGTCTTCCTGCTGCTCACCGGTACGGTGATGTACAGCGGGCGCCTGTTCGGCTACCAATATGCCGCACCCCAAGCCACCGCCGACGCACCGACCTATGCAGCCCCCGACAGCCGCCAGGCCGCCGAAATGGGTCTGCCGGCTGATGCCACCCTGACACCAGCCGACAGCGCTGCCTGGACCGTGCGCAACGCTGACGGCGAGACGCTGGGCCTCATCGTCACCACCGAGCCTTACGGCAAGGACATCAGGGGCTACTGCGGTCCCACGCCGGTCTATCTCTTCTTCGACACGAACGATACCCTACGCGCCATCAGTGCTCTCGACAACGCCGAGAGCCCGGGCTGGTGGGACGATGCCGCAGCGGGCGTCTTCCCGCAGTTTGTCGGCACGCCAGCCGACGCTCTGGCCGCCAAGAATGTGGATGCCGTGAGCGGTGCCACCTTCTCCAGCAACGGCATCATCCGCCACATCCATACCACGATGGCCGTCCGCGCCAACAGCACCTGCGCCGACACCGCCCAGCCGGTGATAGGCTGGGGACGCACACTGCTCGTACTGGCGGTGATGGCCCTGGGCATAGGCGGTTCGCTCTGGGGCCGCGGCCACAAAGGTCTGCGGCTGGTCACGCTGATACTCAACGTGGCAGTGCTGGGCTTTTGGTGCGGCCAGTACCTCTCGGTGACGCTGCTGCGTGGATGGATAGAAAACGGCGCCGCCCCCCTGCTCCACCTGCCGCTCGTAGCGATGCTGCTGGTGGCCGTAGTGGTGCCCTTCTTCCACCGCCCCCACCATTACTGCCTATGGACTTGCCCCTTCGGTAGCGCCCAAGAACTGATGTGGCTCATCCCCGTGCGCAAATGGCGCCTGACGCCAGCGGCCTATGCTCTGATGCGCATACTACGCACACTGGTGCTCATCGTACTGCTGGTGATGCTGTGGTGTGGCACGGGGGCCTTTCTCCTCGACTACGAGCCGTTCTCCTTCTTCCTGCTCGACAAGGCCGCGCCAGCGGTCATCATCCTGGCTCTGGCGTTCCTGGCGCTCAGCATGTTCGTCCCCCATCCCTGGTGCCGCAGCGTCTGCCCCCTGGGCTCGCTACTCGACCTCTCGGAAGACGGGGCGAAGAAGGCCGTCAAGAAAGTCCTGCCGCGCACCACGACCATCGCGCCGCCAAGCAGCGCGAAAGCCCCTACGGACGACAAAAGATAATTTTTACTGCAAAAAATCGCGCCTGGCGTTGGCAGAATCAAAATAATACGCTATTTTTGCCACGTCTATAAGACAAAAGACACACCATAGCAACTGAGACCATGGCACACAACTTCTCGTTTTACTTTTACGCTTACTTTTACTTTGCCGGACAAGCGAAGCGGGACAGCGTATGCCAGAAATCATAAGAAATACACACCAACGAAATCCCGCTTCCCCCACCGAGGAGCGGGATTTTTTAGATATAGCAAAGAATGAAAGTAGCCATACAAGGCATACGCGGCTCATTCCACGACATCGCCGCCCACGAGTTCTTCAAAGGGCAAGAACTGGAACTGATATGCTGCGACACGTTTGAAGATCTCTTCGCCGCCATGAAGGCCGACGACCAAGTGCTCGGACTGATGGCCATAGAGAATACTATAGCGGGCAGTCTGCTACACAACTACGAACTGCTCCGCGAAAGCGGGATGACCATCATCGGCGAGCACAAACTACACATCGAGCACGCCCTGCTCTGCCTGCCGGACGAGGACTGGGGCGACATCGTCGAGGTCAACTCACACCCCGTGGCTCTGGCGCAGTGCCGCAAATTCCTGCAGCACCACCCCAAGATGAAGGTGGTCGAGGTGGACGACACCGCTGGCGCAGCACAGGCCATCAGCAGCGGCAGCATGCACGGACATGCAGCCATCTGCCACGAAGGAGCAGCACCGCTCTACGGCATGCGCATACTCCAACGCTCCATCGAGGACAACAAGCACAACTACACGCGCTTCCTGGCCCTCAGCGACGCATGGAACGCCGACCGTCTGCGCGAACTGCACACCACCAACAAGGCCAGCATCGTCTTTACCCTGCCCCACGAAGAGGGCTCGCTCTCGCAGGTGCTGTCCATCTTCTCGTTCTACAAAATCAACCTCACGAAGATACAGTCGCTGCCCATCATCGGCCGCGAGTGGCAATACCTCTTCTACATCGACGTCACCTACGACGACTACATGCGCTACCGCCAGAGTATCGACGCGGTGCGCCCCCTTATCAAAGAACTGAAAATACTCGGAGAATATGAAGCCAAATAGTCCCGCCATCATGCCGGCACAACGCCTCGACACGGTACAGGAATACTACTTCTCGCGCAAAGGCAAGGAGGTGGCACGCCTCAATGCCGAAGGCCACGACATCATCTCGCTGGCCATCGGCAGCCCCGACATGCCGCCCTCGCCGCGCACCATCGACACCCTGGTGCGCGAGGCCCAGCGCCCCGACGGCCACGGCTACCAACCCACAGCGGGCATACCGCAGTTGCGAGAGGCCATGGCCCACTTCTACCAGCGCTGGTACGGCGTGACGCTCGACCCGGCTACCGAGATTCAGCCGCTCATCGGCTCGAAAGAGGGCATCCTACACACCACGCTGGCCTTCGTCAACCCGGGCGACAAGGTACTCGTCCCCAATCCAGGCTACCCCACCTACACCTCGCTCTCCACGCTACTCGGCGCACAGGTGGTGCACTACGACCTCAAGCCGGAGAACGGCTGGCAGCCCGACTTCGACGCCCTCGAGGACATGCCGCTGGACGGCGTGAAGATTCTTTGGACCAACTACCCCAACATGCCCACCGGCGCTCCGGCCTGCCGCGAGACTTATGAGCGGCTGGTGGCCTTCGCCAAGCGCCACGGCATCCTCGTGGTGAACGACAACCCCTACAGTTTCATCCTCAACCGCGAGCACCTGAGCATCATGCAGGTGGAGGGGGCCAAGGACTGCTGCATCGAGTTCAACTCCATGAGCAAGAGCCACAACATGCCGGGCTGGCGCGTGGGCATGCTCATCGGCAACGCCACCTTCGTCAACTGGATTCTCAAGGTAAAGAGCAACATCGACTCGGGCACCTTCCGCGCCACACAACTGGCGGCGGCCGAAGCGCTGCGCAATGACGAGGCTTGGCACGACGAGGCCAACATCCAGGTCTATGCCCGCCGTCGCGCCTTGGCGGAGCAGATTATGGACACGCTGGGCTGCCGCTACGACAGCAACCAGGTGGGCATGTTCCTCTGGGGACGCATCCCCGACAGTTACGGCAACGTGGAGCAACTGACGGAGCGCGTGCTGCACGAGGCACGGGTATTCCTCACGCCCGGCTTCATCTTCGGCTCGAACGGCGCACGCTACATCCGCATCTCGCTCTGCGCCAAGGACGACCGTATGGCCGAGGCCTTGGAACGGATCAAACAGGTTTTCGCCTGATAACGGTCTGACGAGACCACAAGAACGTATCAATACCAACTATCGATAATAACTCTTACAACATACATTATGTCTCTCGAACTCTCCCCCCTCGCGTTCCCGGGTATCGAAATGAAGCGCCCGGTGATTATCTCTGGCCCCTGCTCGGCCGAGACCGAAGAACAAGTGATGGACACGGCCACACAACTGTCTAAAAAAGGTATCAAGATATTCCGCGCCGGCATCTGGAAACCTCGCACCAAGCCGGGTGGCTTTGAAGGCATCGGCGTGCAGGGTCTGCCCTGGCTCCAGCGCGTGAAGAGCGAACTGGGCATGCTGACGGCTACCGAGGTGGCTACGCCCAAGCACGTCGAGGCGGCTCTCGGCGCCGGCGTGGACATCCTCTGGATTGGCGCACGTACCGTGGCCAACCCCTTCGCCATGCAGGAACTGGCCGACTCGCTCCGCGGCGCCGACGTGCCCGTGCTGGTCAAGAACCCGGTCAACCCTGACCTCGAACTCTGGATTGGCGGCCTGGAGCGCATCAACGGCGCCGGCATCAAGCGCCTCGGCGTCATCCACCGCGGCTTCTCGTCGTACGACAAGCGCCTGTACCGCAACCTGCCCATGTGGCACATCCCCATCGAACTGCACCGCCGCTTCCCCAACCTGCCCATCTTCGGCGACCCCAGCCACATCGGCGGCGCACGCGAACTGGTGGCCCCGCTCTGCCAGCAGGCTATGGACCTGGGCTTCGACGGCCTCATCATCGAGAGCCACTGCAACCCCGACTGCGCATGGAGCGACGCTAAGCAGCAGGTGACGCCCGACGTGCTCGACTTCATCCTGGACAAACTGACCATCCGCGACACACTGCAGACCACAGAGAGCCTCGAGACGCTGCGCCGACAGATTGACGAGATTGACAACGCGCTCATCGAGCAGCTGGCCAAGCGCATGCGCATCAGCCGCGAGATTGGCCAGTACAAGCGCGAGCACGGCATGACCATCGTGCAGGCCAACCGCTACTCCGAAATCCTGGCCAAACGCGGCGCACAGGGCGTGCTCTGCGGCATGTCGGGAGAGTTCGTACAGACCGTCTTCGAGGCCATCCACGAGGAGAGCGTACGCCAGCAGGTAGAGGTGATGAACAAAAACTGACGGCCCCAACAGACCGTCTGATTCGGCAAGAACGTGGGCGGCACGCCATGGCCGCCCACAATTTTTACTCTTCTCCCTAACACCACACAACAAGATGAGAATACTGATTCTCGGCGCCGGCAAGATGGGCTCGTTCTTCGTGGACCTGCTCAGTTTCGACCACACCACGGCGGTCTATGACATCGACCCGCGGCGCCTGCGCTTCATGTACAATACGGAGCGCTTCACCACGCTCGACGAGGTGCGCGAGTTCCGCCCCGAACTGGTCATCAACGCCGTCACCCTAAAATATACGCTCGACGTCTTCCGTCAGGTCATCCCCTACCTGCCCGACGACTGCATCCTGAGCGACATCGCCTCCGTCAAGACGGGGATGAAAGCATTCTATGAGGGCTGCGGCCACCGCTACGTCTCCACCCACCCCATGTTCGGCCCGACATTTGCCAACCTCGGCGCCCTGCAGAGCGAGAACGCCATCGTCATCAGCGAGGGCGACTACATGGGACGCATCTTCTTCAAGGACCTCTATACCCGTCTAGGGCTCCACGTCTGCGAATACACCTTCGACGAGCACGACGAGACCGTAGCCTACTCCCTGGCCATCCCCTTCGTCTCGACCTTCGTCTTCGCCGCCGTGATGAAGCATCAGGACGCGCCGGGCACGACCTTCAAGCGCCACATGGCCATCGCCCGCGGTGTGCTGGGCGAGGACGACTGCCTGCTGCGCGAGATTCTCTTCAACCCCCGCACGGGCGGACAGGTGGGGAAAATCCGTGACGAACTGAAAGAACTGCTCCACATCATCGACAGCAAGGACGAGGCGGCACTCACCGCCTATCTGAGCAAGATTCGCGAGCATATCAAATAGGACGCACACCACACACGCCACATAACAAGCCCCTTGGCACAGCCTCCACGGCTGCGCCAAGGGGCTTGGCTTTTCCATCGGGTACAGGCGAGACACCGGCATGGACACCGGCACACAATAGTACAGCGGGCAGGACGGCACTATGTGCGTGTCCTGCCCGCTGTGAAGGGGATGAGCGGAAAGAGAATTACTTCTTGCCGTGAACCTCGTCGCTAACGGTCAACTTCTTGCGACCCTTGGCGCGACGGGCTGCCAGTACGCGGCGGCCATTAGCCGTCTGCATGCGCTGACGGAAACCATGCTTGTTGTTTCTCTTTCTGTTGTGGGGCTGAAATGTTCTTTTCATTTTTGTATGCTTGTTTTTGTTTTATTGGCTTGTCCATGACCGCGCCTTACTGTTGCTACGGTCTTCGGGGTGCAAAGTTACGAAGATTATTCCAATCGGCGAAACTTTCACCGTCTTTTTCTGCATCCCATTTTTAACATCCTTGCCGCGGTAAGGGCTCTGGGGCAAGGCTTTAGTGTTCAGCAGCGAAACGTGCAGCCTGCTCGGCGATGAGTTGGGCGTCAGAGAAGTAGTCTATCTTCATGGCGCGGCGCACGTCGGCCAGGGTCTGTGCGGCCACCTCGCGGGCATTTTCGCAGCCCTTGCGCAGCATGTCATAGACGGCGGGGATGTCTTTCTCGAACATCTTGCGACGCTGGCGAATGGGCTCGAGTTCTTCTTGCAGGATGTTGTTGAGGAAGCGCTTGACCTTCATGTCGCCCAGACCGCCGCGGGTGTAGTGGGCCTTGAGTTCGTCGAGGTTGGGATAGTCGGGCAGATAGCGCTCGAAGTGCTCGGGGCGGCAGAAGGCATCGAGATAGGTAAAGACGGTGTTGCCCTCAAGGTGTCCGGGGTCTTGCACGTGAACGTGGAGCGGGTCGGTGTACATCGACATGACCTTCTTCTGCACCTCGTCGGCCGTCTCGGCCAGGTAGATGCAGTTGCCCAGGCTCTTCGACATCTTGGCCTTACCGTCGGTACCGGGCAGACGCAGGCAGGCGGCGTTGTCGGGCAGGAGGATTTGGGGCTCTACAAGGGTGTCGCCGTAGATGTAGTTGAAGCGGCGGACAATCTCGTTGGCCTGCTCGAGCATGGGTTTCTGGTCCTCGCCCACGGGTACGGTGGTGGCGCGGAAGGCGGTGATGTCAGCGGCCTGACTGATGGGATAGGTGAAGAAGCCCACAGGGATGCTGCCCTCGAAGCCGCGCATCTGTATCTCGGTCTTGACGGTGGGGTTGCGCTGCAGGCGGCTGACGCTGACCAGGTCCATGAAGTAGAACGAGAGTTCGCAGAGTTCGGGAATCTGGCTCTGGATGAAGATGGTGACCTTCTCAGGGTCGAGACCGCAGGCCAGATAGTCGAGGGCCACCTCGATGACGTTCTGACGCACCTTCTCGGGGTTGTCGATGTTGTCGGTCAGGGCCTGTGCGTCGGCGATGAAGACGAACATCTGCTTGTAGTCGGCCGCCTGCTGCAGTTCGACGCGGCGGCGCAGCGAACCGACGTAGTGACCTATATGGAGGCGGCCTGTGGGACGGTCGCCGGTGAGGATTACTTTTTCTTTGCTCATGCTGTGTTGGTGGATGATGATGGCTAAGAGGGGGATCAGGGGAAGATACCTGCGGATTGGGGGATGCCTGCCGGTTAGCAGGGGGCGTCCGCAAAGAAACAAGAAAGCGCCCACCCCGTTGATGGGACAGACGCATTCTTGTGGTTCTCCTTGGCAGGGGTCCCAAGCCTAAATCGGGAAGGACTTACTTCACCGACTTCGAGGGCTGGCGGCGCTCCTTGATGCGTGCCTTCTTGCCCGTGAGACCACGGAGGTAGTAGATCTTGGCACGACGTACCTTGCCGTACTTATTGATTTCGATGTGGTCGATGTTCGGCGACTCGATGGGGAAGATACGCTCTACACCCACGTTGCCCGACATCTTGCGGACAGTGAAGCGCTTCTTGTCGCCATGGCCGCTAATCTTGATGACTACGCCGCGGTAGAGCTGGATACGCTCCTTGTTACCTTCGACGATCTTGTAGGCTACGGTGATGGTGTCTCCTGCACGGAACTTCTCGTGCTGCTTGCCAGTGGCAAACGCTTCTTCTGCGATTTTAATTAAATCTGCCATTTCTTGAATGGATGGTTTGAGGATAACTAATGACCCGAGGGGCATAACGGGGAACTCTCATCCCGACAGCGGCCCAACGAATTTGCGGATGCAAAGGAAAGCATTTTTCCGCAGATAGCCAAGGCTTTCCGCCACTTTTTGCGCCGCGCCGCCAATTCTTAGGGATGGCTTAGGGATGGCCGGAGGCGGCGGGGCTCTCCGGGTTTTCCGGAATGTTCCGGGTTTTCCGGATATTCCGGACTCTCCGCCCCGTCCCGAACGCGCGCCACCGTTAACTTTCTGCCAGTTTTCGCAGACAAAGAAAATCATTTTGCTATATTTGCAGCCAAAATCTATTCACCTGGCGCGCCAGTAGCGGAAAAAGCCTAAAGCACACGCAGCACGGCGGGCCATAACACCTATTACTATAGCCTATGAATCTCTTTGTCAAAAAGCCCGTCGAGACCTTGCTTCACGAGGCAAGGAACGAGGATGGCAAGGGTCTGCGCCGCGTGCTGGGCCCCTGGGGGCTGATTGCACTGGGCATCGGCGTCATCATCGGCGCGGGCCTATTTAGCGTGACGGGCGTGGTAGCGGGTACGCATGCCGGACCGGCCATCACGCTGAGTTTTGTATTCGCGGCCATCGCCTGCGCCTTCGCGGGTCTATGCTACGCCGAGTTTGCCTCGATGATTCCCATCTCGGGCAGCGCCTACTCCTATTCGTACCTGACGATGGGCGAACTGGTAGCATGGATTATCGGCTGGGACCTGGTGCTGGAGTATGCCGTCGCGGCACTGACGGTAAGCATCTCATGGAGCAAGTATTTCTGCATCTTGATGGACAATCTGGGGTGGCATCTGCCCATAGCGTGGACGGCATGTCCGGCCGAGGGCGGCATTGTCAACATTCCCGCGGTATGCATCGTGGTGCTGCTGTCGCTGCTCTTGGCGCGCGGCACACAGGGCAGTGCGCGCTTCAACGACCTGATTGTCGTGCTAAAGATTGCGGTAGTATTGGTATTCATCATTCTGGGCCTCAACTACATCCGTCCGGCCAACCTCTCGCCGTACATCCCTGAGAACACAGGCGTCTTTGGCGAGTTTGGCTGGAGCGGCATCCTGCGCGGTGCAGCCATTGTCTTCTTCGCTTACATCGGTTTCGACGCGGTGAGCACGGCGGCCCAGGAAACGAAGAATCCGCGGCGCAACATGCCCATCGGCATCCTCGGCTCGCTGGCCATTTGTACAGTCATCTACGTGCTCTTTGCCTTCGTCATGACGGGCGTGGTCCACTATTCGGAATATGCCGACACTACGGCGCAGATTGCCCCAGCCGCACTGGCCGTACAGCACATGGGCCCCATCGGCCCTGAAGGGACGGTAACGCCAGCGCTGCCGCTGCTGAACGTGGGCATCATCATCGCCATCCTCTTGGGCTACTCGAGCGTCATCCTGGTGATGCTTATGGGGCAGAGCCGTGTCTTCTTCAGTATGAGCAAGGACGGCCTGTTGCCGCCAGTCTTCTCACACCTGCACAACCGCTTCCATACACCAGCACGCAGCAACATGATGTTCATGGTCATCGTCGGCGCACTGGCAGCCGTAGTGCCCGCCAGCGTGGCGGGCGAGATGACGAGCATCGGCACACTGTTTGCCTTCACCCTGGTGTGCATCGGCGTCATCGTGGTGCGCCGCACCATGCCGGATGCGCCACGTGGCTTCAAGACGCCGTTGGTACCCTATCTGCCGGCGCTGGGCGTGGTGTGCTGTGTGGCCATGATGCTGTTCCTGCCGGCCGACACATGGATTCGTCTGGTGATGTGGATGCTCATCGGCATCGACGTCTATTCGTGCTATGGTGTGAGACACAGTGTCATCGGTGGCGGCACGGTACGCCGTCACGGACAGAGCATCTTGAGTCTGCAGGGCATTACGCTAGCCTTCCTCTGCATCCTGACGGGCTTCTGGCATCAGCAGACGGCAGGTTGGGAGACTGACAAGACCATGTTGTGGATCAGCGCACTTTTCGGTGCGGGCCACATCGTCTATTTTTTGGTGCGCTGGGGCTCATCAAAGAAGGACTAAAGGGTTTACCCACATAAGCAACTGCTATGAGTGAGGGTGTATCAAAATGCAAAAATTTGATACGCCCTCACTCTTAGTGGTATCCCGCCGCAGTTTCAACGTTCACAACGTCCCTTTCTCCGCCCATTCGTAACCCTTAGGCGGGCATCATAGCGGCGGCGCACGCGTCATCTCCTCATATCGACATACCAAAAAGAATTGCCGCTGCCCCAAAAAGGACAGCGGCAATTTGTATGATGATGCTGATGACGACGCACCAGATATCTAAATTGAGCGGTGAACGACCAGTATATATAGGTCGTCTCACAGGGTTAGGCTTAGAGTTTGGCCAACTGAGCCTTCACCTTAGCGCGAGCCTTGTCGTAAGCCTTCTTGGCCTTGGCAGCAGCCTTGGCATCCTTAGCCTTGGCAACGGCATCGTAGAGGTCCCACAGTTTGGCAGCGGCAACGGCTTCCTTCTGAGCCTGGGTGTACTTCTTTGCAGCATCCTCAGCGGCAGCCTCATCGGCAGCGGGAGCGTAGGCGTGGCTGTAGCCCTTCACGTCGTTCCAGTGGCCACGGGTGAAGTCGGGGAACTGAACGGCAGCGCAGTTGTTGTCCATCGAGAGCGAACCGAGTTCGGCCAGACAGCACCATTCAGCCAGGTCATAAACGTCCATGTCGAGGGGCAGACCGTTCTGGAGGCAGTAAACCATGCGGGCATCCATCATGTAGTCCATACCGCCGTGGCCCATCTGACGGCCAATCTCACCATACTTCTTGATGATGGGGCTCTCATACTTCTCCATGAGGGCGTTATATTCGGCCTGGGGCAGGAAGCCGTGGCTGCTGAGGTTGTCCACCTGGGGCTGTACGCCGCTGGCGCTGAGCTGGCTCTTGTCGAGGGCGATGGCCTCAGAGGGATACTTGGTAGCATAACCCTTCGTACCGGTGAGCTTGAACAGACGGTTGTAGGGCTGGGGGTTCATGACGTTGTGCTGGATTTCTACCACCTTACCGTCGGCCGTGCGCATGAGGGTCGTGGTGTGGTCGCCGTTGCGATAGTTGGTGCAGGGCTTGCCGGTCTTCTTCTCGACGTATTCCTTACCGTGTACGCTCTTGGTGTCCATGGCTACGAGGGTGGTGAAGCGGTCGCCGCGGTGGATGTTGAGGCACTGTGCGACGGGACCAAGGCCGTGGGTGGCATAGACGTCGCCGCGGTTCTCCATGTTATACTTCATACGCCAGCCGAGCTTGTCGGGGTCGTTGGAGGGGTCAGACCAGTAGTAGCCCCAGAAGTCGTCCAGGTTGTGGATGTAGGCACCTTCTGCGCGGAGCACCTCGCCGAACACGCCAGCCTGAGTCATCTGGAGGGCGCGGAGCTCATAGTAGTCGTAGCAGCAGTTTTCGAGAATCATGCAGTGCTTGCGGGTCTGCTCGGAGAGGTTGATGAGCTCCCAGCACTGTTCGAGGTTCATGGCCGAGGGCACTTCGATGGCGGTGTGCTTGCCGTTCAGGAGGGCGCACTTGGCTACGGGGAAGTGGTGATCCCAGTCGGTGGCCACATAGACCAGGTCGATGTCGGGACGCTTGCAAAGCTCTTCATAACCCTTCTCGCCGGAGTAGATGTCGGCGGGAGCGAGGCCCTGTTCCTTCAGATACTTCTGGCAGCCTTCAGCACGGGCGGCCACGTAGTCGCAGAGGGCAACAATTTCCACACCGGGGATGTGGCAGAAACGGTTGACTGCACCAGGACCGCGCATACCGAGGCCGACGAAAGCCACGCGGACAGTCTTCATCTTGGGAGCGGTAAGGCCGAGCACATGCTGCTGGCCGGCGGGACGTGCGGGGGTGTCAACGACAATTGTACCCTTGTCCCAATGCCACTTTGTTGAGGGAGAAAGCGACTGGGCGCTTGTAGTCTGGCTGCCGAGTGCGAGGACAGCGGCCATGGCACAGACAATAAGTTTTTTAAAATTCATAAGGTTTATAGTTTGGTGGTTAAAGATGATTTCTGCTTTTCAACCCTAAAGTACCCAAGATGGCGACGGACGCACCTGCACCTCGGGACACTACCTTTTGTCTGCAAATTTAGAAAAACATATTGAACCCGCGCCTAATTGGCTAAAAATTTTTCTCATGTGACGCATAGACCTGCGCCACGTCAAGACTTTGACGATTTATTTGCGCTGCTGTTCTGCCGCTTCGCGGGTTTTATCTATCTTTGCGTGCGAGTAAAATTCACCAAACACTAAACCGACTAAACTAATTAAAGTAAGACATGCAGCATCATTCTTCTCCTTGCCTCCGTCTGCGGAGGTTTGCCACGCTCCTGACGGCCTTGATATGGACCTGCAACCTGTGGAGCCAGCAGCGATGGCTTCCTGAACACCCGCGCCTGCTCTTCACCGGCGCCGAAACCGCCCGCGTCAAGCATCTTATCGAAACCGACACACTGGCCGCCCGCCTGGCCGACTACCTCTGGAAGGAGGCCGACTCTATCGCCACGGCACCCCTATTGCCCAACAAACTGGACAAATACGGTGCTCTGCTGTGGACATCGCGCGCCTACGTCTATCGACTGGGCACGCTGGCGCTGGCCTACCGCCTGACCGGCGACCGCAAATACCTGGACGCCGCCGACAAAACCCTGGTGTGGGTGTGCACCTTCCCCGACTGGCACCCATCGCACTTTCTGGACACGGCCGAGATGACAGCGGCCGTGGCCATCGCCTACGACTGGCTCTATCACGACCTGCCACACGACACACGCCAACTGGTGCGCGCCAGCATCTATCGCAACGCCCTCTACCGCGTGCTGCGCGAATATGAAAAGGGCGGACCGGGCAGTTGGGCCAAACGCGAAACTAACTGGAACGTGGTGTGCAACACGGGCATGGTGCTCGGCACACTCGCCGTGGCCGAAGACTACCCCGAGGAGACGGAGGCTATTCTGGACAATGCGGCACGCTTCATCCCCAACTGCTTGAAATTCTTCGCCCCCGATGGCGTCTGTTTCGAAGGTCCGGCCTATTGGGGCTATACCAACCGCTATCTGACCATGTACCTCAAGGCGGTGATGGACAATGGCGGCGACCGGGCTGGCATAGCCCAACTGCCAGGAATCCGCCGGACGGCACGCTACCAGATACGCACGCTCACACCGTCGGGACAGCCGTTCGCCTTCGCCGACGCCACCCTCGGCCACGAGTCGTTTGGCGGCCCGGCCTACTTCTTCTACAGCCGGCTGTTCAACCAACCGGAAGTAGCGGCATGGAACCGCGGCGAAGTGGCCCAGTCGCTTCAGGACACACGCGCATTCGATCAGGTGTTCTTCCTCTCCCTGCCGTGGTATAGCAATGACGAAGCACCGAAGGCGGATGCCCTGCCAGCCATGGAGGTCTATCACAACCGCATCAACGACATCGTGGTGTTCAATGGCCGACGCAGCCGAAAGGGCGCCATCTACCTTGCAGCAAAGGGCGGAAAACCCAACCAGGCACACCAGCAGATGGATTGCGGCACCTTCATCGTAGAGAGCGACAGCGTGATGTGGACGGAAGACCTCGGTGCAGACGACTACGACCTACCCGGATTTTGGGACAACCGAGAGGGGGGCGGACGATGGAAATACTTCCGCAACAACAACTTCTCGCACAACGTCTTCCATATCGACAACAGTCTGCAAAAAGCTACCGGACATGCTTTCATCTGCGAAGAGAAGCCCAACGCCAAACAGCCCTATGCCCGTCTGGACCTCTCCGAATCGTACAGCGAAAAGACCCAAAGCGCCTACCGCACATTTACCCTGCTAGACGACCGCACCATCGAGGTGAAGGACGACATACTGCTGCGCGACGCCGGTTCCATAGTGACGTGGAATGCAGTGACCAAGGCCGACGCCCAAGTAGAGGGCAATCGCCTACACCTCACACGCAACGGCAAACACTTCTACCTGCGCATCATGGCACCAGCAGGCGCCACCTTCTCCACACGCCCCGCACAGAACACCTATAGCGGCGAAAAGCCCATCGAAGGCTACACTATCATCGAGGCTAAATGCCCCACCAAGGGCAAGGCCGTCAAAATACAGGTGCGTATGAGCAGCAAACGCCTTTAAATGCTATGCCCCAAAGACTGGACGTCGCGCCCTGGACGTTCGTCTTCGCTCCACGGCCATGGAACGATGGCTTCACGGCCGTGAGACAACAACGAAGCGAGCGATTGTAACCACGAAGCGGCGACCATAAACCACGGCGCGCCCCGGAAATGCCGGCCACGGCAGCACCGGGGCGCGCCTTTGGTAGCATAGGGGGAAACAAACGGAGGATAAACGGTGCGACAAAGGGCTATTTTCCAAGCGCCGGCCACACAGTTCGCAGATTTTATGTAACTTTGCAGGCTATAGGCAAAGCGGCGCAGCCAACGCCGCCCTACCCGCCTGAACGCCGGCCCCAATGCGGGCGGGCACACAGGCTATGTTGAACCAATTCCATACCTAATGGCGCTATTCCTGCTTTTACTTTACCTCGTCTGCGCAATCGGAATCTCTTTCTTATGCTCGGTGCTTGAGGCTGTGCTGCTCTCCACCCCCATCTCGTTTATCACCATGAAGGAGGAGGAGGGCGTGGCCAACGCCAAACTGTTCAAGCACTACAAACTTGAAAACGACAAACCGCTGGCGGCCATTCTGGCCCTCAACACCATAGCCCACACCATCGGCGCCGCGGGCGTTGGCGCACAGTCGGGCATCGTCTTCGGCGACCAATTCTTCGCCGTGACCTCGGGTGTGATGACGTTCCTCATCCTGGTGCTCTCCGAAATCATCCCCAAGACCATCGGCGCCAACTACTGGCGCCAGTTGGCCATGCCCTCTACCAGCATCATCCGCTCGCTCATCTTCATCACCTACCCGCTGGTGGTGCTCTCTAAGTACGTCACACGCTGGGTATCGCCGCGCGAACACGCTGCCACGGTGAGCCGCGAAGAGGTGTCGGCCATGGTCAACGTCGGCGCCGCAGAGGGCGTGTTTGAGAAGAAGGAGAACCGCATGATTCAGAACCTACTCAAACTGGACGACATCACGGCACGCGACATCATGACACCGAGTTCGGTGGTGGAGATGGCAGAAGAGAGCATGACGCTCAAGGAGTTTTACGCCAACCCCTCATACAGCACCTACTCGCGCATCCCCATCTACAACGAGGAGAACGACGACTATATCAAGGGCTTCGTCCTGCGCCAGACCATCCTGGAGAAACTGTCGGAAGACAAGTTTAACATGCGCCTCTCAGAGATAAGCCGCCCCGTACTCACCTTCCCCGAGAATGAGCCCGTATCGAAGATTTGGGAAAAACTGCTGGCCAAGAAGGAGCACATCAGCATCATCATCGACGAATACGGTTGCTTCCGCGGCATCGTCACCATGGAGGACGTCATCGAAACCATGCTCGGCACAGAGATTGTCGATGAGAAAGACACCGTGACCGACATGCAGGAGTTTGCCCGCGAGAAATGGCAGGAGCAGCAGGAGGAGCAGCAGAACAGCCAGGGCACGCTCAACGCATAGAGGCCATACCCAACAACCGGGACAACAGACGCGACAGGCTCTGTTGTCCCGGTTGTTTTGTAAATGAGCACGACAACAAGCACAACTTATACAACACAGGGAAAGTTGGCCTCGTTGCCCCCGTTGCCCTCGTTGCCCATGTTGTCTTTTCTTAAACACGACAACGAAAACAACGTGTACAACAAAGAAAAGTTGTTTGCGTTGTTTCTGTTGTCGTGTAAAATTTGATGG
>CAMGHE010000025.1 GCA_946055775.1 uncultured Bacteroidales bacterium | reverse complement strand
ATGGGCAAGGACCAGAGCGAATACAAGACCATGACTTACGAAGGCTACGGCCCCCATGGTGTGGCTATTTTCGTTGATACGCTGACCGATAACCCCACTCGCACCGTGGGCGACGTGCGCTCGGTGTTCAACAAGTTTAACGGCAACCTTGGCACCATGGGTTCACTGGCCTTCCTCTTCGACCACAAGTGCGTCTTCTCGTTCAAGCGCAAGGACGGTTTGGAGATGGACGAACTCATTCTGGACCTCATCGACTACGGTGTTGAGGACGAGTATGACGAGGACGAAGAAGAGGGTAGCATCACCATCTATGGCGACCCCAAGAGTTTCGGCCAGATTCAGAAGCACCTTGAAGACGAGGGCTTCGAAGTCATCGGTGCCGAGTTTACCTACATCCCCAACGATCTGAAGGAAGTCACTCCCGAGGCACGCGAAAGCATCGATAAGATGGTAGAGCGCTTGGAAGAGTTTGACGACGTGCAGACCGTTTATACCAACATGAAGCCCGAGGAGTAAGACGCTCCAGCCCATATACTCCTCGCCCCCCCTATGGGAAGACTCTTAGCGGCTAACCTGCCAGCGCGAATCCTGCGCCCCACGGCAGGTTAGCCGTTGCACATTGTGCGAGAAAAGAGCCGCGACCATCGCGCCGCAAATGCTTGAGCAAAGGCCGAAGGGTAGGGTGGTACACCCTTGAAACACAATAAATAATCTGAAAATGTCTCAACAAAACCTCAAAGGCTTGCTTTCCGGCATCGCGCTTATCGCCGTATTGTCCGTAGCCGCCTATTTCATTGCTCAGATTCCCGCCGTCAAGCAACTGTCGCTCAGTCCGCTGATTGTCGGCATCGTGCTGGGTATGGTGCTGGCCAACACCTGCCGCCGCTTTATGCCCGTCTCTTGGGAGTCCGGCCTGAAGTACTGCACCAAGCGCGTACTACGTGCCGGTATAGTGCTCTATGGCTTCCGCCTGACCCTGACCGACGTGGCCAGCGTGGGTCTGCCCGCCCTGATGGTCGATACCATCATCGTCTGCGGCACCTTGCTGCTGGGCATCGTGCTGGGCCGTATGCTCCGCATGGACCGCGATACCACGCTGATGACCGCCACGGGCAGTTCGATATGCGGCGCTGCCGCGGTGCTGGGCGCCGAGTCCGTCGTGCGCTGTGAAGGGCATAAGACCGCTATCGCCGTATCGACAGTCGTCCTCTTCGGTACCCTGGCTATGTTCCTATATCCCATCATGTACCGTGCAGGCTGGTTGTCGGCTCTGAGCGACACACAGGTGGCCATCTACACTGGTTCGACGCTCCATGAGGTGGCCCATGTGGCAGGTGCAGGCAACGCCATGGACCCCACCGACACCCTGCACATTGCCGCCACCGCCACCATCACCAAGATGATTCGCGTGATGCTCCTCGCTCCCGTGCTCGTCGTGATGGGCATCCTACTCTCGCGCAGCACAGCGTCGGCCTCCCGTGATGGTCAGGGTGGCAAGCGAAAGATAACCATCCCCTGGTTTGCCTTCGGCTTCATTGCCGTCATCGGATTGAACACCCTGTTGCAACAACTGTGCGGTGCTAACACCGTTCACGACATCCCCGCCAACCGTGCCATCGAGTGGGTCGATACCTTCATGCTGACCATGGCCATGACCGCTCTGGGCGCTGACACCACGATAGATAAGTTCAAGCAGGCTGGCGCCAAACCCTTCCTGCTGGCCGCTATGCTCTTTGTGTGGCTCGTCGCCGGCGGCTATCTGCTGACGCGTCTGTTGGTGACCGCCGCATGCTAAAGGTGCCGCCTGTTAATGCCGCTGCCTTCTAAGTTGGCACAGTTTGCCATTCCTTCCTCACAACCCAAGCCCAAAACAGCACAAGATGCAAAGCAATGAGAAGTATAACGCCGTGCCGCTGACCCATGTCGGGCGCTATTTGGGCCAGGCTGCCATCCCGCTGGGCCCCGATGCCATCCTGCTGGACGGCAATGCCAAAGTAAATTTTTCCGGAGCCCCTTTCCGCCCGCGGTTTCTCGTGGTGTGTCTCTGTACTCAGGGTGAGGGCGTGTTCAGTATAGATGAGAAGGAGATCAGGCTGTGTAAGGACGACATGTACATCTGTGTGGGCGACCCCCTGACCAAACCCCTCAGCCTCACGCCCGATTTCCGCTTCATGGGAGCACTGACCACGCCCCAATGCTTACGCGACAATGTGGTGGGCCTGCACCACCTGTGGCCCTTTCTTCACAAGTTGTACCTGCGTCCTGTCATCCATCTGACCCCGGTGGAACGCGCTATGTTGCAGGAGACTTTCACCTTCATCTTCCAGCACATGCGCCACATCGCCAGTTCCTATGCCACCGATTACCAGAATGCTCTGATACGCCTGATTTACTTCGACATCTGCTCGGTGGCTCAGACCCATTTTCAGGAAAATAGTCCCTTCCCGGGCACTGGCAACAGGCTCTTCGACCGCTTTGTAAAACTCGTTGAGGACCAAAGCCGCGTGGAGCGTCAGGTGACGTGGTATGCCGACCAGATAGGTGTAAGTCCTAAACATCTGTCTGAGATGGTCAAGCAGGTGAGCGGACGAACTGCCAGCGAGTGGATACGCTCCTTTGCCGTGGCCAGCATCAAGAGTATGCTCATTGGCACCGACATGTCGGCCAAGGAGATTGCCACCGCGATGAACTTCTCCAGCCAGAGCATGTTCTGTAAGTTCTTTAGCAACGCCACCGGCTATTCTCCCTCAGCCTTCCGCCACATGCTGTATGAGCAAAACCGTAGGCGCGAACCCTAATATCCTCATGAAGGCATGCGGTAGGCAAAAAAATAGCCGTTGTGTGAAACAATGTCAATAAAAAGTGCTACATTTGTGGGCATCAACCCAAACACGAACCTTAAACATGCCAGTATGAAACAGATATTCAACGGACAAATCCTGACCCCCCAGGGATGGTTGAAGGGGGGCTCGGTGGTCACCGATGGCAACAAGATTGCCGCAATCCTTCCCAGTGAACTGCCTATTGAAGGCGCCGAGCGTATCGACGCCCAGGGCGCCAGCATCGTGCCTGGCGGCATCGAACTGCATGTGCACGGCGGCGGTGGCCGCGACTTCATGGAGGGCACCGTCGAAGCCTTCCGCGTGGCCGTGGATGCTCACCTTCAGAATGGTACGACGGCTATTTACCCCACGCTGTCGTCATCGACCGTGCCCATGATAGAGCAGGCCGTGGAAGCCTGCCAGCAGTTGATGAACGAGCCCGACAGCCCCATCATGGGTCTGCACCTGGAAGGCCCGTACTTCAACCCCAAGCAGGCCGGCGCACAGATTCCTGAATGGATTAAGTCGCCCGTGCCTGAGGAGTATGAGCCACTGCTCAAAAACAGTCCCTGCCTGAAGCGCTGGGACGAGGCTCCCGAACTGCCTGGGTCGATTGATTTCATCAAGGCCTGCCGCGAGCATGGCGTACTCCCCTCCATCGCCCACACTCGTGCCACCTATGAGGATGTGCACGCTGCCAACGAGGCTGGTATGACCCATGCCACGCACTTCTATAACGCCATGCCCGTGGTTTATAAGAATCGCGAGTTTAAGACCCCTGGTACGGTGGAGAGCATCTTTGCCGAGGAGAACATGACGGTCGAGATGATTGCCGACGGCATCCATGTACCCCCCGTGATGCTCCGTATGATTTGGCAGATTAAGGGCACGGAGAAGACGGTCTTGGTCACCGACTCTCTGGCTTGCAGCTGCACCCATGGCGATGCCGCCTTCGATCCTCGCGTCATCCTGGAGGACGGCGTGTGCAAACTGGCCGACCGCTCGGCGCTGGCTGGCAGCATTGCCACGATGGACCGTCTGGTACGCACCTGCGTACAGCAGGCCGGTATCCCTCTCGAAGACGCTTGCCGCATGATTTCTGAGACGCCCGCACGCATCATGGGTATCCTGGACCGCAAGGGTACGCTCGAGACTGGCAAGGATGCCGACATCATCTGCTTCGACAGCGACCTGAACGTCAACTTTGTGATGCAGATGGGACGCATCGTCCGCAACGATATCTGAACCGGCTAACGTTGGCACTGACGAGGCCCGTCACGCCTTATATAAAGAGGAATCGGGATGCCCAAGGTACATTCCCGATTCCTCTTCTTTCAAAACAGAACGAAGTTATGGGTACACAGACCTATAGTTTTACCTACCGGGCATGCCGCTTCGACGAACTGGACGAGGCGGACCGCGACCTCATTCAGCATGCCATGGACGCCACTGCCGGTAGTTATGCCCCCTATTCCAAGTTTCGTGTGGGGGCGGCCGTTCGCTTGGACAGTGGCGAGGTGGTCACCGGCAGCAATCAGGAGAATGCCGCCTTCCCTTCGGGTACCTGTGCCGAACGTTGCGCCCTGTTCTATGCCAGTGCGCGCTACCCCGAGGCACGGGTTCTCACGCTGGCCATCGCCGCCCGTGATGATGCAGGCTTCACCTCGCAGCCCATATCGCCCTGCGGCGCCTGCCGGCAAGTGATGGTCGAGACTGTGCGCCGTTCAGGAAGGCCCTTGCGCCTGCTCCTCTACGGCACACAGACGTGTTATGTGCTGGACAATGCCCTGCATCTTATTCCCTTCGCCTTTGAAGAGTTTTGAAACGACGGACGGACAGGCCACGAGACGCCGAAGGTCAAATCCTATAGAATGTTAAACTTCATCGTTGCAGGGTGACTTTTCCCTATTACCTTCCATAATTACACAAAAGCTGTGAGACAGGACCGTCGGGCCGACACCGACAAGGCTCAAGCCCGGCGATACGCTCACCGCTTTGGCGCTATCTAACATATGGCAAAGACATTGAGTTTCAAACCCCGGACCTTTTCGGATGCCGAAGTAGTGGCCGGATTTCTGGATGATACTAGCATTCAGGAGTACTTCTACAAGAAGTGGTCGCAGTACTTCATGGACAACTACCGGGCCATCTTCTTTCAGATGTCCGAGGAAAGTTGCCGCGAACTGATTCAGGAATCATTCATTGTGCTCTGGACCAAAATCAGCATCAAGATGGTCCGCGTCGTCGATGGTCAGGTGGTTGGCAAGAACGACAAGCCCTTCACCGCATCGTTGACCACCTATCTGATGAACGTGGCCAAACTGAAGAAGAAAGAAAACCTGCGTAGTGGTCAGGACATTATTCTCATCGATGATTTGGGCCTGCCTGAGAAGGGCAGCGGCCAGTTGATAGATATCCTGAATTTGCCCGGTTCACTCCCCTGGGAAGATGCCGGCCCCGACTATCAGTATGAAGCCATGATGCAGGCCATCGGCATGATTTCCGAACGCTGCCAGCAGATACTCACCGCCTTCTACTTCCAGGAGATGAAACTCGATGCCATATTGTCACAGTTCCCCTCCTTCCAGAGCAAGGACGCTCTGAAGACCGCTAAGAACAAATGCATCAACAGACTGCGGACGACGACCATGGACTGCTATCAGTCCATGCTTCGCTTCGCATAGAGCCTATAGAATATGGAAGAAATAATGATTAATAGGATTGATTCTTACCTCCTCGACCGCATGACAGCGGCCGAAAGGAAGCGCTTTGAGGACGACCTGAAGACCGATGAAGCCCTCAACAGGCAGTATCGCTTCATGAAGATGATGAAGCAGACCCTGAAGGAACGTAACGACCTGCAATGCAACATGAACAAGTGGGACCGCGAGATGCAGTCTGCTGCCAGACACAACAGGAAATGGTTGTGGATAGGCTCAGCGGTGGCTGCTGCTTTGGTGGCCGTAGCTATCGTGCCGCCGTTCTTTATGGGGAGTTCCAACAGCCCCGAAGATATGGTGGCCAAATCTACAGTCCGCGGCGACGACATCTGCTTCGATAGTCCGCAAGACCATGCCAATGCGTCCTCATCCGCAGCCGGACTTGATGACGCCTTCGACATGACCTATGTCACCACGACATGCAGCAATGCCAAGGCCATTAAGCAGAGTTTGGAAGAAGGCGACTATAACACCACCCTCTGTCAGTTGGACGTCGCCATCCGTGCCTCCAAGACGCAGGGCGAAAGGGATAGCCTGACCTGGGTCAAGGTAGAGGTGCTTTTAGAGAACGGTCAGGTGGATCAGGCACGCCCATTGCTCCAGCACTTCGTTGCGCAGAAAGGCGTCTTTGCTCAGTCTGCCGACTCGCTGCTCAATAACCTGCCCAAAGAATAGTAGCCCGGACGGGCAGAAGCGCCAAAAAGCGAGGTGTCACAGGCTTGGCACCTCGCTTTTTGGTAGCCCTTGAGCTGCCGAAAGCAAGAATTTTCCGTTTATTCTTTGCCATTAGGGCGTCAAGCGCTATCTTTGCAGGGATTTTTGCAAAAGACAGAAATATAGAAACTAAAGTCATACTTTACAACAAGAAAACAGAATGAATATTTCGCTTGAGAAGAACGGCAGCGTCAGTGCCGTAATCACCATCAATATCGAAAAGGCCGACTACGAAGAGCGCGTAGCCAAAGCCATCAAGGCCCTTGTGCGCAAGGTATCCATGCCCGGCTTCCGTCCCGGCAAGGTGCCTGTAGGTCTGGTCAAGAAGATGTACGGCACGTCGGTCAAGGCCGAGGAAATCAACAAAATGCTCGGTGAAAGCCTGTACAACTACATTCAGGAGAACAAGCTGGAAGTGCTCGGCGAGCCCCTCCCTGTACAGAACGAGCAGCCCATCGACATGGAGAAGGACGAGAACATGTCCTTCGGTTTTGAGGTGGCCCTCAGCCCCGAGTTTGAAGTTAGCCTGTCGGCCGATGACACCATCGACTACTATGATATCGCCGTATCCGACGAGATGGTAGATAATAAGGTGAAAGAAATCGCCGCTCGTAATGGCCATACCGAAGATGTGGATAACTTTGAAGGTCGCGACATCATGCGCGGCAGCCTCACCGAATCTGCCGAGGGCGGCCTGAGCATTGACACCGTTTCCCTCATGCCCGAATATTTCCAGAGCGCCGACCAAAAGGCTCTCTTCCAGGGTGCCAAGAAGGGCGATGTCATTACCTTCAATCCCGCTGCCGCCTACGAAGGCCGCGATGCCGAACTGGCTGCCCTGCTCAAGGTCGAGAAGGATGACGTGCCCAACCATAAGGGTGACTTTACTTTCCAAATCAACGAGATTAGCCGCTATGTACCTGCCGAACTCAACCAGGAGCTCTTCGACAAAGAATTGGGCGAGGGCGTGGTAAGCAGCGAGGAGGAATTCCGCGCCAAACTGCGTAGCAACCTGGAGACGATGCATGTGGCAGACAGCGACTATAAGTTCCTTGTTGACCTGCGCAAGTATCTCGAAGACAAGGTTGGTACGCTGACTTTCGCCAACGATATCCTGCGCCGCGTCATGGAGGCCAACAATACCAAGAAGGAAGAGAACTTCGTCGAGGAGAACTTTGAAAAGAGCCTCGTTGAGTTGAAATGGCATCTGATAAAGGAGAAACTTGTCGCTGCCTACAGCATTAAGGTTGAGGACAAGGATGTCAAGGCCATGGCTCTGCAGGCTACCCGATTCCAGTTTGCCCAGTACGGCATCAACAACATTCCCGACGAGTACCTCGAAAACTATGCCGCCGAGATGCTCAAGAAGAAGGAACAGGTTAGCCAACTCGTTGACCGCTGCATCGAAAACAAGATTACCGAGGCTGCCAAGGCTGCCGTTACACTCAACCACAAGAGCGTATCGCGCGAAGATTTTATGAAACTCTTCGAGACCAAGGCCGAGGAAGAAGCATAAACGACAAATCAACGGCTGGCTCTTCAACGAGCAAGCCCGCTACACAGTTTTCATCATCGTCAAGCCTCGGGAAGAACGCCCCGAGGCTTGATTGGTAGATGGGCGCTATCACCATCGACCGGTGGTTTGCCACCGCCAACCCCTAATATTTGCGCCCGCCTCTATCCCTAAACGGCGTTCACAGAACATACCGACTCATGACTTCCGATTTCAAGAAATTTGCCATGGACCGCAAGGGCATCAGTTCGCTGTCCCTCGACAGCGTCATCTCGGCCCAGAACCAATACCTGAATCCCTACATCCTCGAGGAGCGCCAGCTTAACGTCACCCAGATGGACGTCTTCTCCCGTCTGATGATGGACCGCATCATCTTCCTCGGCACACAGATTGACGACTACACCGCCAACACCCTTCAGGCACAGTTGCTCTACCTCGACTCGTGCGACCCCGGCAAGGACATCTCCATCTATATCAACTCGCCCGGCGGCTCCGTCTATGCCGGTCTTGCCATCTACGACACCATGCAGTACATCCAGAGCGACGTGGCCACTATCTGCACGGGCATGGCCGCCTCGATGGCCGCCGTGCTGCTCGTAGCCGGCGCCGAAGGCAAGCGCTCGGCCCTCACCCACAGCCGCGTGATGATTCACCAGCCGATGGGTGGCGCACAGGGGCAGGCTTCTGACATTGAGATTACGGCTCGCGAGATTCAGAAACTCAAGAAAGAACTTTACACCATCATCGCCGACCACTCCCATACGCCCTTCGACAAGGTGTGGGCCGACTCCGACCGCGACTACTGGATGACCGCCGACGAGGCCAAAGAATATGGCATGATAGACAAGGTGCTTCGCGCACAGAAAGACCGCTAATAGTTGACCGCTATGGCTAAGAAAAAAACATGCTCGTTTTGCGGGCGCTCGGAAAGCGAAGTGGAGTTTCTGCTGACCGGCCTCGATGCCAACATCTGCAACGAGTGCGTGGAGCGTGCTGCTGAAATCGTATCGAACTATACGGACCAGACCAGATCCAAATCTAAGTCGAAGGCCAACGACATCGACCTGACGAAGGTGCCCAAGCCGCACGACATCAAGGACTACCTTGACCAGTACGTCATCGGCCAGGACGAAGCCAAGGTGACGCTGGCCGTGGCCGTGTACAATCACTACAAGCGCCTTGCGGCAAAGCAGTCTGCCCGGAAGGATGACGATGTGGAGATTGAGAAGTCCAACATCGTCATGGTGGGCCCCACGGGTACGGGTAAGACGCTCATTGCCCGCTCCATTGCCCGCCTGCTCGGCGTGCCCTTCACCATCGTCGATGCCACGGTCTTCACCGAGGCCGGCTATGTGGGCGAGGATGTCGAGAGCATCCTCTCACGCCTGCTACAGGTGGCCGACTACAACGTAGAACAGGCTGAGAAGGGCATCGTCTTCATCGACGAGATCGACAAGATTGCCCGCAAGAGCGACAATCCCTCCATCACCCGTGATGTCAGCGGCGAGGGCGTGCAGCAGGGTCTGCTCAAACTCCTCGAGGGCTCCATCGTCAACGTGCCGCCAAAGGGTGGTCGCAAGCACCCCGACCAGGATTACATCAAGGTCGATACGCGCCACATCCTCTTCATCTGCGGCGGTGCCTTCGATGGCATCGAGAAGAAAATTGCCCAGCGCCTCAACACGCACACTGTGGGTTACAACTCCGTGCGCAACACGATGAAGATTGACCCGAAGAACCTCATGCGCTATGTGCAGCCCATGGACCTCAAATCGTTCGGTCTCATCCCCGAAATCATCGGTCGTCTGCCCGTGCTGACCAGTCTGAACCCTCTCTCACGCGAAGCCCTGCGCGACATCCTGGTCAAGCCCAAGAACTCCATCATCAAGCAGTACGAAAAACTGTTTGCCATGGACGGCATCCAACTGGAGTTTGCTGACGAGGCCCTCGACTTCATCGTGGACCGCGCCATTGCCTACAAACTCGGTGCCCGCGGCCTGCGTTCCATCGCCGAGAATATCATGACCGAGGCCATGTACGACGCCCCCTCTTCAAAGAAGAAGACCTTCAAGGTCACGCTCGACTATGCCCGCCAGCAAATGGAGAAGCACGGCGCTATGCAGCAGGTCATCGACAACGCCTGACCTCTGCACCACGTCAGCACCGTGCGCATGCCAAGCCTGTGGCCCTGCTCAATGCCTTGGCTTCCATGACGACAATCTCGCACCTACACACCGCCGCCCCTGCATTGTCTCGCGACAATACAGGGGCGGCGATTCTTTTGTCGCAGACCGTGAAAGTCTCCCTGAGAGTACTGCAGTATCCCTGTCTTGGCAGATCGAGTGCCAGCGGCCGGTACTTCGAGTGCCAGCGGCCGGTACTTCGAGTGCCAGCGGCTGGTACTTCGAGTGCCAGCGGCTGGCAATTCGATTACCAAGGGCTGGCAATTCGATTACCAGCGGCTGGCAATTCGATTACCAAGGGCTGGCAATTCGATTACCAAGGGCTGGCTGTCTTTTCCTGATTTCACTGGGCGCTTATTCCTGATAATAGACGCGCTTGACGCGGTCTGACACGGAGGTAAGGATTTCGTAGGGGATGGTTCCGAGAGCGTCAGAGAGGGTAGTTACGGGCAGTTGTTTGCCGAAGATTTCCACGCTGTCGCCCTCTTTGCAGTCGATGCCGGTCACGTCTATCATGCTCACGTCCATGCAGATGTTGCCCACATAGGGCGCCTTCTTTCCGTTTACCATACAGTAGCCGCCGCGGTTGCCCAGTCGGCGGTCCAAGCCGTCAGCATAGCCGATGGGGATGGCGGCAATGCGGGCATCGTGGTCCACGATGGTGCGCCGCGAATAGCCGATGCTGTCGCCGGCCGGCACGCGGCGTATCTGCAGGATGGTCGTGCGGAGGGTGGCCACGTTGTGAAGCGGACGGTTGTCGATGGGGTCTATGCCATAGAGGCCAAGACCCAGACGCACCATATCAAAGTGCCACTGCGGGAAGCGTTCAATGCCAGCACTGTTGCAGATATGGCGGAGGATATGATGCGAAAAGGCTTGTTGCAGTTGTCGTGAGCCTTCGTCAAAGCGTTTGAACTGCTCCTGCGAGAAAGCGTCGAAATCGGCGCTGTCACTGCCGGCAAAATGAGAGAAGACCGAGCGCGGCAGCACGGCGTTCTGATGCGTCAGTCGGTCGATGAGCGCCGGCATGTCGTGCTCAGGATCGAAGCCAAGGCGGTGCATGCCCGTGTCCAGTTTGAGATGGATGGGGTAATTGGTAATGCCTTCGCGTCCTGCCGCATGAATAAGGGCTTCCAGTAGTCCGAAACTATATACCTCGGGCTCCAAATGATATTCGAAGAGCGTGTGGAAGGCCGTCATCTCCGGGTTCATCACCATGATGTTTCCCGTAACGCCTGCTTTGCGCAGGTCGGCCCCTTCGTCGGCCACGGCGACGGCCAAATACTCCACGCCGCGGTCCTGCAGCGTCTTGGCCACCTCAACGCTGCCCGCGCCATAGGCCGATGCCTTGACCATGCAGGTCATCTTCGTTCCGGGCTTGAGGAACGAGCGGTAGAAATCGAGGTTGTCGGTGAGCGCATGCAGGTCAATCTCCAGTGTTGTTTCGTGAACGCGCAGCGACAGCAGGTCCGTGATGCGGTCGAAACCGGCCGAACGTGCGCCCTTTATGAGGATGAGTTGGTTGTGCAACGTGTCGAGCAGGTGCGAATCAATCAGTGCGTCCGTGTCAGGGAAGAAATGGCATTGGGGCGTGGTGAAGCGGTGCTGCCATTGGCTAATTTCCTTACCTACGCCGATGAGTAGGTCTATGCCGCGGTGCGCCGTCATCTCCGCCACCTTGGCATAGAGTTCGTCGCTGCTGAGCCCCGACTGCAGGATGTCTGAAAGGATGAGCGTGCGGTGCTCGGCGGCCGGACGGCGGTTCATGAAGTCGAGGGCGATGTCGAGCGATGTGACGTCCGAATTGTAGGCATCGTTGATGATGGTGCAGCCGTGTATGCCCTGCTTAACTTCCAAACGCATGGCGATGTTTTCCAGTTGGGCCATGCGCTCCCTAATCTGTGCCGTAGAAACACCAAGGCATAGGCCGGCAGCGAGCACGTGGATGGCATTATGGAGCGAGGCATCGTCGTCGAAGGGGATGATAATGGTTTCCGAAGTGCCTTGCCATACGTAGGTAATGGTGGTCCGCCCCTCCCGGCGTTCAGCCTGCGCAATGTAGAGTTCAGCCTGCGCATCGTGCTGTGACCACCCCAGCAGGCGTCCGTGGCGCTCCATCTTGCCGATGGTCTGCGCGATGACGTCGTCGTCCTGGCAGTAGATTAGGGTCTGGCTGTCGGCGAAGAGCGCCAACTTTTCCTGACATTTCTCCTCCATCGAACCGAAGTTTTCCTGGTGTGCCGGACCAATGTTGGTCATGATGCCGATGGTCGGCTGGATGATGGTACGTAGGGCGTCCATCTCGCCGGGCTGCGAAATGCCCGCCTCGAAAATGCCCACTTCCGTGCGCTCGTCGAGCATCCAGACGGAGAGGGGGACGCCAATCTGCGAATTGTACGACCGCGGCGACCGCGTGACGCGTTTCGATGGCGCCAGCAGTTGGTAAAGCCACTCTTTCACCATCGTCTTGCCGTTCGAACCCGTGATGCCGACGATGGGGATGTCATACTCGTCGCGGTGGCGTTCGGCCAGGCGTTGCAGAGCCTTCAGCGTATTGGGCGTCAGCAGGAAGCCCGCGTCAGGATAGCGCTCTTCCCGGTTGTCAGGAAGGGTATCTACGACAAACTGCCGCACGCCGCGCAGGTAGAGGTCGTGGATATATTTGTGGCCGTCGCCTACGGCTGTGCGCAGGGCGAAGAAAAGCGAGGTCTCAGGAATTGACAACGAGCGGCTGTCGGTGAGCAGCCATTCCACGTGGCCCTCGGCGGGACCGTAGTGATGAGCGCCTGTGAGCGCCGTGATTTTTTCCAATGTGTAGTACATGGCGAAATCGTATGGTAGGGTGTTGTAGGGTGTTTTTGGAAACTAAATGTCTCTGCTCACTGCTGTCTGATAGGGCAGCGTGGGGCAGACAGACTAATGCACATTGCCGTGCAGAACCGGTTCTAAGGGTATGGGCTCTTCTTCCCACTGCGCGTAAGCCTGCGCAAAGGCCGCTTCTTTCTCTTTAAGTTTGGCCTGAAAGGCGGCATACGCTTCGCCCTCGCCTACGATGGGGCGGTGGGCACGGGCGGCAAGGAGGACTGCTTTGTTTTGAGAATAGGAGAGGAGGGCGTCGCTAAAGCACCAGGTCTTTAGCCTGTCAAACACATACGCGGTGGCCTGCGCCGACGGATGGAGCATGTCGCGGTCGTAGAATCGGTAGTCGCGCAGGTCGTCCATCACCATCTCGTATGCGGGGAAATAGTGGACGAAGGCAAACTGCTGCGTCAGCGCCTCAGCAGCCAGATGCAGGACGGCCTTGGTCAGCGTTGAGGCGTGGAGACCGCGCCCGGCATAGCGGTAGGGACTGACGGTGAGAAGTACGATGGCTTCGGGGCGCAACCGGTGCAGACGGTCAATGACGGCCGTCCACTGCTCCACGATCTCCGCGATAGTGAGGCGGCGGGGCTGGAAGCAGGTGGCGGGTTGCTTGTGGCAGTTGCCGACGACCATGTCGGGCCTGTCCTTCAGAAACCACGCGTCGGCCGTTCCCCATGTGACGCTCACCACGTCGGCCTGAGCCATCAGCCGCATGGCAGGAAGTAGCGTACTGCGTATGCGTCGCAGACAGTCTGACTGCGTCGCAGAGGAAAAGGAAGAGGCATGGAGATGGCTGTGCCAAAGGTGGTCGTTGCCGCAAAACACATACCGGGCGGCATCAAAGCGGGCAAAGGCGCTGTCGTCATCGCCCCCATTCAGAATGACCTCAGCCCCTGCCATCAGAAGGTCGATGGCCGAGGCGATGCTCAGCGGATTGAATACGGGTCCGTAGGGATTGACGCAGACATGGCCTGAGGGTAGGGCATGATAAAGATGCGTGCCCACGCCATCGGCAAAGCAACTGCCAAGGGTGAGCACGTGTGTCGATAGGTCCATCGTCAAGGGCGCTGGAGGCAAAGTGCACACCGTGCGAAAGGGGTCAGACGAGGCTTTCATTGTCGTAGAGAAAAAAAAGAAACAGGGACAGTCGGAGTATAAGCCGGGTTCTGTAGGCAGAGCGTTCTGCCTGTCTGTCATTTATCCGGATTTGACGTCGCCGCCAAATTCTATCGTCCTACCCTCCATCGCGGGTCTTGACGAACCGTCGGGCGGGGCGCGCCCTGATGGCGATGGTTTACGCGGACTTTCAACTCCCGACTGGCACAGCCCTCGGCGTCACCGCCAAGGCTGGTGGGCTCTTACCCCACCTTCTCACCCTTACTCCTGTGTCTTCCTCTTCGGAAGAGCCCCACGACCTGCCCACGTTACATCGACGACGTTGCCGCCGTCGGGACGTTGACGGGCCGCAGGTGAGCGGTTGTTTTCTTCTGCCATAGTCAAACCTTGCGGCCTCCTTCCCGTTAGGAAGCGGGATGCCCCGGGTTGCCCGGACTTTCCTCTCGCATCTCCGGAATGCGAGCGACAGACCCTCCGGCTGCCCCTGTGAAGTGATGCAAAGTTACTGCAAAACCCTCAGCCTGCAAACGATTGCCTCTAAATTTTGCCCTTGTGGCCGCGGCTACAGCGCGCGAAGGCTCGCTAATTGCGAAGTACATATAGAAAATGACGCATTTATACAAGCAACGTCCCGTGCACAGGCTATACATTTGCACCGATAATCTTTACACTATTATACCATGAACATTCGTTTGGAACAACCCCAAGATTACCGCGAGGTGGAACTTCTCACCCGTGAAGCCTTCTGGAATGTCTATCGCCCGGGGTGCACCGAGCATTATGTGCTCCACTGCTACCGCCAGCGGCCTGAATTTATCCCCGACCTCGCCTTTGTCATGGAGCACGACGGGCGTCTTATCGGCCACGTCATGTTCTCAAAGGCTGTCCTTACCTGTGACGACGGCACCCTGCTTCCCGCCTGCACCTTCGGTCCGCTGAGCATCCATCCCGACTACCAGCGCAAGGGATTCGGCTGCGCCCTGCTGCGTCATGCCCTCACTGTGGCCAAGGATCTGGGCTACGGCGCCGTCTGCATGGAGGGCAACATCGACTTCTACCGCCATGCCGGCTTCGTCGTGGCCTCCTCTCTCGGCATCCACTACCACGGCGAGCCCCGCGACAGCGACGTCCCCTATTTCCTTGCGCAAGAACTCCTCCCGGGCTTCCTTCATGGCCGCGAATGCACCTACCGCACCCCGGCGGGCTACTTCGTCGCCGACGACGACCCCGCCGCCTTCGCGACCTTCGATGCCACCTTCCCCCCAAAAGAGAAGGAGGTCAGGCCCGGGCAGTTGTGGACGTAAAAAAGAGAATGAAGATGATGGAGCGACGGGCCTGCTATCACAACTTCAACACCGCATTTCCGCTATTATTTTGCACGTCATGTAGTTCCGTTTTGGCGATTTTCGCGTGGAGCAATAAGAAAGAACTGTCGCAGCAGCACTTGTGTCAGAAGCGGATGATGGCTGTGAGACCGCGGCTGTCGTCGCCGAAGGTGGCGGGGAGGAGGCTGATATTGGTGCGGCGCGACAGGGGACGGGTGAAAACCCATGCGCTGCCTATGCCGAGGGCGGTGCCGGCGAGGACGTCGGCCCAGTCGTGGCGATGGCAGCGCACGCGGCCCCATGCCACATAGGCAGTGACGGCATAGGCGGGGACGCCCCATTTCCAGCCGTAGCGGCGCATGAGAAAGGTGGCGCCATTGGCGGCGATGGCACTATGGGTGCTGGGAAAGGCGTGGCGCCCTGTGCCGTCGGGCCGGTTCTTGGTGATGGCGGCCTCGAGGATATAGTTGGCGGTGAGCGTCGTCAGTGTGCTCAGTCCCCATTGGGCCAGTCCCTTGGTGTCGTGGTCGGCCCACGCCTTCGCCACACCTACTGCATTGGGGACGAGGCAGAGCACGTCGGTAGAACGGCGGATGGCCGTGGTGGTCTGCGCGCGGCCCTTGACCATGCCGGCCGTGAAGAGGGCGATAACGACGAGAGCAAAGATGCGCATGGGGAAAAGCAGTAGATGGGGTAGCCCGAGCGTGCTATTTGGCGGTCAACTCCTGAAGGCGCGCAATGTACTTGCCCAGGATGTCAAACTCGAGGTTGACCTTCGTGCCGACGTGGATGTCGCAGAAATTGGTGTGCGTGAGGGTGTAGGGAATGATGCAGACGGAGAAGGTATCGGCCGTGGGGGTGCATACCGTCAGGCTGACGCCATTGACCGTGACGCTGCCTTTATCGACGGTGAAGTAGCCGCGGCGGATGAGTTCGGGGGCCACGGCGTAGCGGAAGGTAAAGACGTGGCTTCCGTCGGCGGGCTCGACGGCAATACATTCGGCCGTCGTATCGACATGGCCCTGCACGATATGGCCATCCAGGCGTCCGCCCATCGGCATGGCGCGCTCGATGTTGACCTTGTCGCCGACGTGCAGGTCGCCCAGATTGCTGCGCTTGAGGGTTTCGTCAATGGCGGTGACGGTGTAGGTGTCGCCCTGAATATCTACGACGGTCAGGCATACGCCGTTGTGGGCCATACTCTGGTCTATCTTCAGTTCGCCGGCGATGGGCGTAGTTAGGGTCAGGTGGAGGTTGGTGCCTTCCTTTTCCAGACGTACCACTTGGGCCGTGCCTTCTATGATTCCTGAAAACATAGGGATGTGTGGGTTGTTTTGTGGCTATTGTCCGGCGTCGTTCTCTCCGCGGGAAAGCAGAGAGGACGACGCCGGCGTGATGTGTTTATTTCTTGGCTTCCGGTTGCTCTTCCTTGTGGTTGGAAAGGTCTTCCGAGCCTTCGCTGAGCAGGTCGGTGCCCCAGTGGGTCGAAGCCAGACGCTTCTCGCGCTCGATGACCTCCTTGGCCTTCTTGGCATAGATGATCATGCGGAGCGACTGGGAGTAGGAAAGGTAGTTCCACATCCAGTTGAAGAGCACGATGACCTTGTTGCGCACACCGAGGATGGAGCGCAGATGGACGAGGAGCCACATGAGCCAGGCAAAGAAGCCGGCCATCTTGACGCGGCTGAACTCGGCCACGGCTTTGTTGCGTCCGACGGTGGCCATAGTGCCGAGGTTGCGGTATTTGAAGGGCTTCATCTCCTTGCCCTTTTCCATGCGCTTCAGGTTCTTGGCCAAAAGGTTGCCCTGCTGTATGGCGACCTGTGCCAACTGGGGATGGCCGCCCTTCCAGGCGTCGTCACCTTCGGGCATGATGCACTGGTCACCGATAGAGAAGACGCCGTCCAGGCCGGGCACGCGGTTGAAGGCATCGACGATGATGCGGCCGCCACGGCCCAGGTGCTTCTTGTCAAGGTTGCCGATGGGCTGGGCTGCCACACCGCTCACCCAGATGAAGGTACGGGTGGCGATGGAACTGCCGTCCTTGAGCATGACGCGGTGATCGACATAGTCTGTCACCATCTTGCCAAGCAGGACGTTGACGCCCATAGAGCGCAGGTACTTCTCGACATGTTCGGACGATTCGGGACTCATGGCCGAGAGCAGGCGGTCGCCGGCCTCGATGAGGTAGATGTGCATCAGCGACGAGGGCAGGTCGGGATAGTCTTTCGGCAGGACGTAATTCTTCATCTCGCTCAGTGCGCCGGCGATCTCGACGCCCGTGGCGCCGCCACCGACGATAACGATGTTGAGCAGTTCCTGGCGTTCCTGGTCGCCGGCGCAGGTCAGTGCGCGCTCAAAGTTGTCGAGCAGGGCATTGCGCAGACCCATGGCCTCGCCCACGTTCTTCATCGGCATGGCCTCTTCGGCCACATGGGTGTTGCCGAAGAAGTTCGTCGTGGCACCGGCAGCGAGGACGAGGTAGTCGTACGAAATTTTGCCGATGGAGGTCTGGATAATCTTATGCTCGGGGAAGATAGAGCGCACCTCTGCCATGCGGAAGTAGAAGTTTTTGCGCTTCTGGAATATCTTGCGGAAGGGGAACGAGATGCTGGAGGGCTCTATGCCTGCCGAAGCAATCTGATAGATGAGGGGCGGAAACTGATGGTAGTTGTTGCGGTCCACAAGGACTACCTGAAAACCGGACCTCTTGAGTTTGTTGGCCAATTTTAGTCCGCCAAAGCCGCCACCGACGATGACGACACGTTTACGCTCTGTTTGGGGAATATTGAAACTCATAAGTGTAGGGTATGTAGGGTTTGTTGTTTGTTATGTTCCTCGTAAGGCAGATACTACAGCGTCTGCGGTGCGCGATACTGTCCTTTGTTTCGGCTGTAACGGCCATAGGTAATGGCGCGCTGCGGACAGTGGTGGTAGCACGACAGGCACAGCGTACAACCGGCGGTCCATGTCGGTCGCGGGCCACTGTCTTTCGCCGTCATCCTGATACTGCCCGTGGGGCAGCCCTTGGCACAGCGCCCGCATCCCGTGCAGGCATCGGCCCGCAGGCGGAAGGCGCCCGGCCCCGTCAGGAAGCGGTTGAACAGCGGGCGCAGCACATGGCTCTTGACCCACGGCAGGGCACCTGGTGTGACCTGCACGATGCCCTGCTCACCCGCAGCGATGCTGTCGGCGATGGGGCGGAGTGTGTCCGGCGCAGCCTGCAGTTTGCTCTGCTCCACCTCCTTAGAATCTACGTCGAAGCCCGGCAGGGCGACATACGTGTTGGGCATACGTACCGACCATGCGCCGTCGAGCATCAGGTTCAGCGGCCGTAGCATGCGGGCCAGCAGACGGTCGGTTCGCCCGATGTCGTCGCCGCAGGTGCATACCATATATAAGCGGTATGGCCGGGTGGGCGTTGTTGCCCCACTGCGCAGCGACCGCTTCAGGTATGCCTCCACAAAGCGCGGCGGTCCCCACGCATAGACGGGGAAGCAGAGGACGAGCGGCTCGTCCTTGTGGCAGAGGTCGCCCAGCGGCGGCGTGGCTGGCGTGAGGGCTACGGCGCGGTCGTTGCAGAGCGATGCCAGCCGTTCGGCAACCAGCCGCGTATTGCCCACGCCGGAGAAGTAGAGAATCATCGCACGAGGGCTTTGGTATAGACGAAGCAGTTGGCAAACACACGTGCGGCCTCGGGGACGGGACGTCCGAAGAGAGCAAAGACGGTGCTGCCGCTGCCGCTCATCGAGGCGTAGAGAGCGCCCATGTCGTAGAGCGTCTGCTTGATGGCGGCTATCTCGGGGTGAAGGGCAAAGACGCCCTCCTCGAAATCGTTGCTGACGGTGTCGCGCCACTCGGCGATGGGTCTTTGCAGACTTTCGCGCAGGTCGTAGCGGGGCGTGCGGGGCGTGATGCCGGCGTAGGCTTCGCGCGTGCTGACGAAGACGTCGGGCTTGACCAGCACGAGATGGTAGCCGGCGAGCGACAGCGGATAGGCTGTCAGTTTGTCGCCGATGCCCGTGGCCCAAGCGGCACGCGAGCGGATGAAGAAGGCGCAGTCGGCGCCATAGGGCGCGATGCGGCGCTCCATTTCATCGTCGGTCAGCCCCAGGCCGTATTCCTCGTTAAGCCCCGTCATCATGGCGGCGGCGTCGCTGCTGCCACCGCCAAGGCCGGCGCCCATGGGGACGCGCTTCTGAAGGAGGATGTCGAGGGGGGGGAGGTCAAACTCGCGCGCCATGTCGCGATAGACGCGGACGACGAGGTTTTCCTCGGAGTTGGCGCAAGGCGCATAGCCCTCCGTGCGCAGCACATAGGGCGCCGCATCCATGGTGCTCAGCGGCTTGGTTTCGATGACGTCGCAGAGCGGAATGGGGTAGAACACCGTCTGCAGGTCGTGGTAACCATCGGGGCGGCGGGCCGTGACATAGAGGCCCAGGTTTATTTTGGCGCGGGGATAGACAAGCATGGCGTAAGGTTTTTACCGGTAGTTGTTGGAGGTAGGCCCCTTAAAGGGTGTAGGGGAATTGGGGGAGTCCACGCGGGCGGCTCAGCTGACGTACAGCACGAGGCCCTTGAGGTATTCGCCCTCGGGATGGTAGATGCTCACGGGGTGGTCGGCGGGCTGGTGCAACTGGTGCAGGATGCGCACGTGGCGACCGGTCTCGGCGGCTGCGGTGAAGACGGCCAGGCGAAACTGCTCCTTGCTGACGGCCTGCGAGCAACTGAAGGTGAACAGGATGCCGCCGGGCTTTATCTGCCGCAGGGCGGCGGCGTTGAGGCGGGTGTAGCCCTTGATGGCATTGCGCAGCGCGCTCTGGTGCTTGGCGAAGGCGGGCGGGTCGAGCACGATGAGGTCGTAGGGACAGGGCTGCGGTATGCGGCCGAGGAAGTGGAAGGCATCTTCGGCGAAGCCTTCGTGGCGGGTGTCGCCGGGGAAGTTGAGGGCCACATTGGCATTGGTCAGGTCGATGGCTTTGGCGCTGGCATCGACGGAGTGGACCAGCGTGGCGCCGCCGCGCAGGGCGCTGACGGAGAAGCCGCCGGTGTAGCAGAACATATTCAGCACGCTGCGACCGTGAGCATAGCGCTCGATGAGGTGGCGGTTCTCGCGCTGGTCAACGAAGAAGCCGGTCTTCTGGCCGTTGAGCCAGTCGATGTGGAAGCGCAGACCGTATTCCTGCGCCACCTCGGTAGCGCTCGAGTCGTCGCCGACGAGGTATTCGTTCTTGGCGTCGAGGTGGGCCTTGTAGGGCAGGGTGGTCTCCGACTTGTAATACACCGCCGTCACCCAACCCTTGGACGAACTGACGATGGCATCGGCTATGGCCTGCCTGGCGTAGTGCATGCCGGCCGAGTGGGCCTGCATGACGGCGGTATGGTCGTAGATATCGACGATGAGGCCGGGCAGCCGGTCGCCTTCGCCATGGACCAGACGGAAGATGTTGTTGTCGCGCTGACCTATCAGTCCGAGCGAGCGGCGCAGTTCCCAGGCTTCCGTCAGCCGTTCGTGCCAGAAGGCGGCGTCGATGTTGCACGGGGTGAAGGAGAGGATGCGGACGGCCAGCGAACTTTTCTCGTAATGGCCGAGGGCAAGAAACTGTCCCTTGGCATCGACGACGCGCACCAGGTCGCCCTCGGCCACCGATTCGTCCACCGAGGCCAGGGCGCCGGAAAATATCCAGGGGTGAAAGCGCAACAGGCTACTTTCCTTTCCTTTGCGCAGTTGCAGGGTCTTCATATCGTTTGTGGTGTTCGGTTCTCTTTGATGATTTGGTAGCCTTCACGCTGCGCCTCGGTCAGCCGGTCGTAGAGCACGAGGCAGGCGTAGGCGTCGGTAGCGGCATATTGCTGTTGGTTGGCGGTCAGGGTCTCGGCTTCCCAGTTGGTCAGTTGGGCTCCCTTCGAGATGCGTTCGCCCACGACGTTGGCATAGAGTTTTTGCAGACTCATGTCGCGCAGTCCCATCGCTGCCGCCATGGTCTGGAGTTCGATGACCCCTTGCGGCTGCATGGGCACGCGGCGTCTGAGGGCCGTAAAGTCGTCGTGGAGCGACAGGCCCACTTTCTTCGTCGTCGGGCTCTCCATCAGGCGGACGATGCACGGCGGGACGCCAATCCAGTTGAGGCGAAACAGGAAGCAGATGCCGGGGGCTGCCACCTGAAGCAGGGCCACCTTGTGGCTGACGCCGCGCCGGAAGACAGGGCGCGTTTCGGTGTCGATGCCGACGAGGGGTTGCTGCATGAGGTAGTCCACGGCACGGTTGGCCTCGCCTTCGCCGATGATGCTCACGATACGCCCGTCATAAATGCAGCGGGGCAGGGCCTGTACGTAAGCCTTGTCCGTGGTTTCGAAGAAGACGTTCTTGGGCTTGGCGGTGGGAATGGCTGTGGGTGTGGCTGCCGTGCTCATAGCGTGTCGTATCGGTTTTCGTGAAGGGCACGGAGCGCGCCGAGCAACTTTTGTCCCCACGACAGTGCGAACTGCTCCTTGATGTCATAGAGGGCCACCTGCAGGGCTTCTTCGTGCCCGCCGCGCACCACCTCGACGAAGTTTCGGAGGGCCTGGTAGATGTCGGCCAGGTTTTCACTGATAGTGCAAAACACGGGGGCGTCGGAGTACTTGAAATCTTCCACGAAGACGTCCAGAAACTCGTCGTTCGTCCCCAGCAGAGCGGCTATCCGGCAGCGGACAAACTCGTAGTCGTCTTCCGTCACTTTCTCTTCGTTGTAGCCGGGCATTTCCTCTACAGCGGGCAGCAGACTGGCCCTGACGTAGAGCATGGCCAGCAGGGGGCGCATCACGTCGCTCCATCGGGCGGCATCGTTGGCACCGACGGGCGTTTCGAGGTGCTTGCACAGCTCGGCAGCGACGGTGACGAAGTCGGCCACGGCGGGACGCATGAGCAGCGGTTGGTCAGTATCTGTGGGTGAAGATATGTGGGTATCTGCGTTACGCATATCGTCGTAGGTTGTATAGTGTTATGGACAGCCGGCTACTTGGAACTGGCCGGCCATCGTGCGTTATTCGTATTTGATAGCCTTGGCAGGCTGGATGCGGGAGATGATGAAACTGGGCAGAATCATGGCCAGCACGCATACCGCGAGCGTGGCGAGGTTCAGGCCGACAATCCACAGCCAATCGATCGACACGGGGGCGACATCGACATAGTAGTTCTCGGGGTCGAGGCGGATGATGCCCCACTGCCGCTGGGCAGCCACGAAGGCCAGGGCGATGACGTTGCCCCACACCAGACCGCGCACCACGATGTGCGTGGCATATAATATAAAGGTGTGGCGCAGTTTGGTGCGTGTGGCACCGAGGGCACGCAGCACGCCAATGGTCTGCGTGCGCTCGAGGATGAGGATGAGCAGACCGCTGATCATCGTAAAGCCTGCCACGCCGGCCATGAGGATGAGGATGACCCACACGTTGAAGTCGAGGAGCGAGAGCCACTGCACCACAGCCGCCGTGCGCGGGTTTTCCTTGACGGAGAGCGTGGCCACGGCGCTGCCGTTTTGCTCGGCATACCGGTCAACGATGTGCTTTACGCGCGGCTGAACGGCCTCGATGCTCTCGAAGTGGTCCAGCATGATTTCTAAGGAGGCACACTGCGCCGTCGTCCAGTTGTTGAGCCGGTCAACAAGCCGTTTGTCCGTCCAGACGATGTGGTTGTCGAAGCCGCTGAGGTGCGTTTCATACACGCCGACGATTTTCAGCGGACGCATACGGATGCGGTCGCTCACGAAGTAGGTCAGCACCTTGTCGCCCACCTTGAGTTTCATCTTTTCCTTCTGTGTGCGCGAGATGGCTATCTCGTCGGCCCGGGCGGCGGTATCGGCGGCGGTAGCAATGGCGGGCAGGCGGCCCTCGATGATCTGGCCGGCAATGAAGCAGGTATCGTAGGTGGCGTCGATGCCCTTGAGAGCGATGGTCTGGAAGGCTTCGTCGGTCTTGAAAATGCCCATCTTCATCGACACGGGGGCCACGTGCATCACGTGCGGCAGTTGGCTTATGGCATCAACGGTCGGCTTGTCCAAGGCCACCGGATAACTTTCCGGCGATGACAGCGCGCGCAGGTCCATCACCTCGATGTGCGAGGCAAAGCCGGTGAGGCGTGCCCGTATCTCCTTCTGAAATCCCTGCACGATGCACACCGACAGAATCATCACCACCAAACCAACAGCAACGCCCGCCGTGGCGATGCGAAGCGCCAGGCGGGAGGCATTGCGTGTGTGGTCTTTGGATGTGGCGCGGTAGAAGCGTCGTGCCAGAAACAGGGGTACGTTCATCATTCGGTGCGTCCGGGGTAGGCTTTGAGGGCTTCCGCCAGGACGACGAGGGCCCGCATGAGGTCTTCTTTCTTGAGGACATAGGCCATGCGCACCTGATTGCGGCCTGCGCCGGGCGTGGTATAGAAGCCTGCCGCGGGCGCCATCATGACGGTCTGGCCTTCGTAAGAGAAGTCGGTCAGGCACCATTCGCAGAAGCGCTCGGCATCATCGACGGGCAGTTTGGCCACGGTGTAGAACGCACCCATGGGGATGGGCGAATAGACGCCGGGGATGCGGTTGAGTCCGTCGATGAGGCATTTACGGCGCTCCACATACTCGTCATAGACCTCGCGGCTGTAGTCCTCGGGCTCGTCCAGCGAGGCTTCGGCCACTATCTGACCGATGAGGGGCGGACTGAGGCGGGCCTGACAGAACTTCATCACGGCGGCGCGCACCTCGGGGTTCTTGGTGATGAGGGCGCCGATGCGGATGCCGCACTCGCTGTAGCGCTTCGATACGGAGTCGATAAGCACGACGTTCTGCTCGATGCCCTCCAGGTGGCAGGCGGAAATATAGGGCGATCCGGTATAGATGAACTCGCGATATACCTCGTCCGAGAACAGGTAGAGGTCGTACTTCTTCACGAGGTCGCGAATCTGGTTCATCTCGCGGCGGGTGTAGAGGTAGCCCGTAGGGTTGTTGGGGTTGCAGATGAGGATGGCGCGGGTGCGCTCGTTGAT
>CAMGHE010000024.1 GCA_946055775.1 uncultured Bacteroidales bacterium | reverse complement strand
CTAATTCGCTACGCTTTACTCAAATTTGCAAATCCGCTATGTGTTTATTTTAGTTCTATAGCCCTTTTTATCTCCTTTGACGGCGTTTTCTGGCTCTTCTTCTGAAATCCGTTCAGCAGCAACACAATGTTTCCTTCGTCAAAGATGAAGAATGCACGGTAGATGTTTCCATCATGTGAGGCTCTGATTTCGTAAACACCTTCACGGATGTACTTTACAAATCGCTCGCTCACACGTTCTTGGACCTTGAGCACGTCAAGGACATAATCAATCTTCCTCTGTGCTCCGGCATCTAACGAGCGGTAGAAGGAGAGGAAATAATCTTTATAGACCAATATCTTCCGTTCTTTCTTCATGACGCAAAGGTAATGCAAAATGTTGATATATCTTACAACACGGCCAACATTTTCTAAACAGGACGTTTGGGATGACAACACGCGGTCAAAGACAACTGATATAACAGTAAAGGCGGTCCTCGTTATCTTTCATGGCGTATATATGATGGACCACAAAGCTATTCACTTATACAACGAAGATGTTGCCACGATAGTCTCCCCGCATTTTTGCCGCTGTGTAAAAGCCTGTAGTGGCAAGTCTTTTGTAACTTTGGCGTCAATTATGCGTCTTATGGCCACTCCTACGGCCAACAGCCTCTGCCTTATATGAAAAGCACGTTCCACTTTATTACCCTCCTTCTTTTCCCCGTCCTCCTCACCGCCCTCCTCACTGCCTCGTGTAAAGGGGAGGAGGGCGATGCACCGTTCTGCCTGAAGGGCGTATGGATGCTGCAGAAGCGCACATGCTTCGACGGCAGCGTCACAACCTTTCCCCATGACGGCAGTTCGCGGTTACGCATCTACGACGACTCGTGCTACTACGACTGTACGTTTGCCTCTGCGCCGACGGGCATGATGGTGACGCCCAATGCCTACCAAACGTATAATATGATACAGAAGGGTCCCCACGACTGGCACTACCTTCAGGGAGACTACACCTATCCGCTGACCGTCGTCGATGACACCACCATCATCGTTCAGGAGATAGGAAGCCAATACCTCTATACGCGCGCCGCCCGTTTCGAGGCGGACCGCATCGCGCAGATTATCGCCCTTGTCCGCGAAACTGCCAAGAGTGGTGACGGAATCCCCCTTGTCTGTGAAGCCGCCAAGAGCGGCGACGACGGCAGAACCCGCTACGTCTTCTCAGAGGCCGAACAGCGGCTCACCACCGCCAACCGCCGCCTGGGTTATGCAGGCATCGGCATCACCGTGGTGCTGCTGTTGCTGGCCGTCCACCTGCGGAACCTGAAGAAGGAGAAGCGGCGCATTGAGCAGGAACTACGGCAGATTGAGCAGGAGCGCCTGAACATGCCGCAGCCGGTGCGCCAGGCTTTGGACAGCGTGGAGGCAGACTTTCTTCAGAGCGACTTCTACATGGACCTGCGCCGACGCATCACTGGCGGCAAGCACCTGACGGACGACGAATGGGCTGAGGTGGACAGCCGCATGCAGGGCGTCTATCCGGGTTTCGGCAACAAACTGCTGTCGCTCCACAGCATGTCGGACGTGGAGTACAGGGTGTGCCTGCTGCTCAAACTGAAGGCCACGCCCTCGGAGATTGCCGGCGTGATGTGCAAGGACGCCAGCACCATCAGCAGCATACGCAGCCGTCTGTACCACAAGGTCTTTGGAAAGAAGGGCAGCAGCAAAGACTGGGACGACTTCATCCGCACGCTGTAGCGCCGGCTCCCGTGCAAAGGCTTTGCCAATACCTTGCAAACCACTTGCCAGCCGCCTTGCCAACTATTTGCCAAGTGGCGTAGGGGAGTTCTTTGTACCCTTCGCCCCATCTTTGCGGACGGAATCCTCCAGTCGGGTGCAGGCCCGCAGCAGGCCCGGCACTGACGGCATGGAAACCGCAGTTGTCCCCCCCCTAATCTATCCTCTCGTTCTTATGACAAACACCACCCCAACTCATGCTCTGGCCGCCGCCCGGTGGTTGGCGCTGCTCCTGCTGCTCCTTCCGGCGGGCCATGCCGTGGCTCAGGCGCCGCTCAAAGTGCCCGACCGCGAAATCGTCGGCGTATGGCTACTGAAAACGTTGAGATTTGATGGCGAAGACCGCGAATACGTCAGCGCAAACTATACGCAGGTCAAGATATACGGCGCCAACGGCGAATATGCCTGCGCCGAAATCACCCGCACGGACAAGGGCCTCTGCACCATCTTCCCCCACGAATACGGCACCTATACGCTCAAGAACGGCAGATACTCCGAGATGGGCCGAGATGCGGTCAACATAGGCTGGACCAGCCGGACAACGTTCGGCGGACGATGGAAAAACACCATCGTGTCGTGGCAGAAGGCGGCGAACTTTCCCGAAGCCTTGAGACAGCACATTCTTGAAAAATGCAAGGCGGCCCGGCAGTCTCCTGAAAACATGCAGGCGGCCATGCGCCAGCACATTTTCCACCTATGAGAAGGTCTCTGCTCTCCCACCCCGCGGCGGCGCTTACCATGGCGCGCCTGAGCCTGCTTCTCGCGCTCTTTCTGCTGCTTGCGCCGACCGCCGGCGCCGACGTCGTCACGGGCCGCGTCGTGGGTTCGGACAACAACGAACCGCTGGCTGAGGCGCGCATGAAGGTCTTTGTGATTCCCATCAACGAAAACTATGTCAGCCTCGACGAGATGACGGCCGACAGCACGGGGCGCTTTGCCATACACACCAACCTCATCTCGAAAATACAAATCGACTTCTCCTACTTCGGCTACAAGACGGTGCGAAAGCATTATAACGCGGCCGGCGGCACCGACACCATCGACGTGGGCGACATTGTGCTGCCGCTCTCGGACGTCCTGCTCAAGGAGGCGGTGGTCAAGGCCCGTGCCCGGCGCTTCACCATGCACGGCGACACCATCATCTTCAACCCCGAGGCGTTCCATCTGGAACAGGGTGAACGCATGTCGGCGCTCATCACCCAACTGCCAGGCGTGAGCATCAAGAAGGGCAAGATATTCTTCATGGAAAAGGAGGTACAACTGAAGATGAACGGCCGCGACATGACGGACAGCGAACTGACAGCGCTGCTGCCGGCGGAGGCGATACAGCACATCAAAGCCTATCAGCAGAAAAGTCAGGTGGCCGAACTGAGCGGCATGGACGACGGTCAGGAGAGCCAGGTGCTGGACATCATCATCAAGCCCGGATTCATGGACAAATGGTACGGCCAGACGAAAACGGGGGCCTATGCCTCGAAAAACTACCGTGCCTCGGCCAACCTGCACTACCTCACGGACAGCGACCCCTTCAACGTCTATGCCCGGGCGTCCGACTGCGAGTCGCAGACCTACGGCGTGTCGGGCGAATCGGAGATGGACTACATCAGTCTCGTTCCCAAACGCCAGCAATACGGCCGGGCCTCGTACAAGCACTCGTGGATTCCCAAAGGCGTCACGACGTCATATAAGGAAGACTACTGGGACGTCAACTTCTCGCCCGAGCACCACGACGACCGCCAGAATATCCGGACGGACACGGAAAACTTCACAGGCGGCCCGCTGTCGGTCTTTCAGACGGACCATAGCTACTACTATAGCCACGGCACGGACCTGCCCGTCGGCGCGGGTCTGACGGTCCATCTGAATCCCCGCACCTGGCTGCGCGTCGGGGCATCAGGCAAGGTGGGATCGGAGGACGCCCGAACCAGGTCCGAAGCGGAGCAGTTTGAGGGCACAAGCCTTGACGACGCCGACCGCATCGCCGTCAACGCCACCACGTCCAAGCAGGAACGCCACAGCGACCGCCGCAACGCCGAGGCCAATATGGAGTTCAAGCACGTCTTCGACGGCGGCGACATAGCCATCTCCATCGTCCCCAAATGGGGCCGGGAGGAGGAACATGCCGAGCGGCACACGGCCTACGACTATTTCGACCTCGGCACGCACGTGGACGAGACGCGCACCTCGCAGACGGAGAACACGGTGCACAGCATCAAGGCGCAAGCCGCCGTGCGCTACGAGATTGTGCCCAAGCGCCTCAAGACGGGCGCCGGCTACCGCACGGCCTACAGCCGAAACAGCAGCCACAGCATGGCCGAACGCGACGGCATGGCCGACGACGCCAACAGCTACGACCGCCGCACGCGCCGGATGAGCCACCAGCCGTACGTCTCGCTCGAGACGGACCTCGGACCGGTCTATATGAGTGTGGACATGGAGATGCACAACAGTGACGAACGCCTCGACTACCGGCGCGGACGCCTCGACACGGCCATCACCCGCAACACCTGGTTTCCGAGACCCCGAATGGACCTGCGCTGGAAAATAAGCAAGTTCAACGAACTCAAGGCGTCGGCCACATGGGGCTACGAACTGACGGACCTCCTGGAGAGCAGCGACTATACCGACGACACCAACCCCATGCACATCCGCCTGGGCAACCCCGCCCTGCGCTCAGCGCGTACCTTCTTCACCTCGGCCACCTACAGCCTCATGATGCCCCGCCACCAGCAGATGCTCACGACCTACGTGGCCTACAGCCGCACGTCGCACCCCACCACCGAGGCCCGCATCTATGACGCCACCACGGGGGCATACACCCACACCAAGGTCAACGTCAACACCTGCCACAGCGTGCAGGGACGCATCTCCTACGACCGCGACCTGGGCGGCGGCTTCAACCTGAGGGCGCGCACCGAAGGAAAGACGACCCGCGGATGGGGCATCAGCACGGCAACGAGCCCCGAAGAGCCCCGGCAGATGTTCAGGCAGACCGATTCCTACGTATGGCAGGAAATCAACGTGGGCACCAGTACCGCCCACTTTGAGGCCCGGGCCAAAGCACAGGGCCAGTATCAGCGCGTGAGCTATTCGGACCCCTCGATGACCAACCTCAACATGTGGGACTACACCGCCGAACTGCATGGCAAATACAAGACGGACCACTGGACCTACTACGTCATCGCCTCGTTCATCGGGCACGAGGGCTACGTCTCGCCCTACTACAACCGCCTCCGCGTAGGCCTCGACGCCGCCATCACATGGAAGACGCTCGGCGGCAAGGGCCAACTGGAACTCAAGGCGAAGGACATCTTCAACCGGATGGCCCACATCGTCTCACACATGACCCCCACCTCACGCTTCAACTATCAGGCCGAGACCCTGCACCGCTACCTCAGCCTGACCTTCACCTACAACTTCGACGCCAAGGCCCGGAAGGGCACACACTGACAATGTTCCACGACGGCACAAAGCGCCTTGTTCTGCCCAATGAAGGGCCGGACAAGGCGCTGTTTTTATCATTACTGACCAGTAAAAATTCAGCCATCCTCACCGCCGCTCTGAGCATCAAACATCGCCCATGAAGCGAAGGTACAAATGACATCTATGCCGGTACTCGATGTGCCGGCACTTGTGGGTGTATCAAAATGAAGATGTTTGAGCGGCAGTGGGCCGCATAGTGGTGCCATGTCCACCCGCGTGGCACTTCGCGGCGCAAGCCGCGATTCGTCGGCAAAGAATAGGCGTCGCGGCTGGCGCCGCAACAGTGCTGAGTCCCACGTCAATGGACATGGGACCACTATCGGGGCACAGCGACACAATAGCGCTGAAACTGCGGTGGGGTGCCGTCAATGGACGGCACCTCCTAGCGGCGCCGCTCCGCAAATTCCTCGCTTGTGAGCATTTTGATACACCCTCGGCCCGTGGGAATAATGTTCCCAGCCGCTGGGAATCGTATTCCCAAGCCGGGTGGAAATACCATTGTCCTTGGCAACGATTGCCACAGCCCTTGGCAATACGATTGCCAGCCGCGGGTAATGCGATTGCCAGCCCTTGGCAATACGATTGCCAGCCCTTGGCAATACGATTGCCAGCCCTTGGCAATGCGATTGCCGGCCCTTGGCAATAGGATGAGGGTGTATCAAAATGCTCACAAGCGGGGAATTTGCGGGATGACGCCGCTAGGAGGAGGGTGTATCAAAATGAAGATGTTTGAGCGGCAGTGGGCCGCATAGTGGTGCCATGTCCACCCGCGTGGCACTTCGCGGCGCAAGCCGCGATTCGTCGGCAAAGAATAGGCGTCGCGGCTGGCGCCGCGACAGTGCTGAGTCCCACGTCAATGGACATGGGACCACTATCGGGGCACAGCGACGCAATAGCGCTGAAACTGCGGTGGGTTGCCGCTAGGAGGTGCCGTCCATTGACGGTACCATGGGAGAATCTTGAGCGATGAAAATCAGTGCAATAGCGTTGAAACTGCGGCGGGGTGCCGTCAATGGACGGCACCTCCTAGCGGGCCCCATCGTCCAAACATCTTCATTTCAACCATCTTCATTTTGACACACCCTCATGCGGCGTTCGCTCTTACGCTACTGACGTTGGCGTGGCTGCTTGCTGAACTTATAGACCACTTGCAGCAGGGCGTACGACGGGAGCGCATTGTGCCACGTCTCGGTGATGCCCTGGGCATTGATGGTTTTGGTCACGTTGCTGAGTCCGTGAAAGAGGTCGAAGGCGTCGAGCGCCAGTGCCAACCGGCCATTGAGCAGTGCCTTCGTGAGGCGGGCGTTGGCGACGAAGTGGCAGTTGTTCAGACTCTTGTCCGTATAGCCTGTACGTTGGTAGAGCGTCAGGTCGGTGCTGAGGGCGATGCCGGCAGGCAGGGGGATTTGGGCCGAGGCGCCGTACTTGACATCGAGGCTGTTGATGGTTTCAAAGCGGGCGTTGGGCGAGGTGGCATGGAGATAGTTGACGGCCACATTCACGTCTATGACATATTGCTTGAGACGCGTGTTCAGATGCAGGTTTTCGCCAACGTTCAGGTTGCGCACGCTGCTGCGCTCCGTGACGTAATCCACGCTGTTTTGATAGCGGACCTGCGTCACGGCGTTGAGGATGAACCGCTTCTTGCGGTCGAGCGTTTGCTGATAGTCGCCGGCGAGGTTTGCTCCCCAGTTGCCGTTGACGTTGCGCGGCGAGAAGGTGCGTACGCCCGTGGCGGCATCGTAGGCCATGGCGTGGGCGATGGCGTTGAGCGTTGTGCTCCACCCGCCTGTCAGGTAGAAGTGCCATCCCGTTTCCCAGTTGCTGAACGAGCGGCTGAAATCGACGCTGTGCCTGACGCTGCGCTTCAGGTCGGGATTGCCTTTGTAGAGATTGAGCGGGTCGGCATTGTCGGTATAGTCGAGGAGGCTGAGGAGGTCGGGGTAGGCGGACGTCAGTTTGTAGTTGACGTAGCAGTTATCAAAGCCCCACGACAGCGCGGGCACGAAGACGGCCTTGCTGCGGTGCGGTTTGGCATGCAGCAGGTCGCGGTGGTACGCGAGGTGGTCGATGCGCCATTCCACCTGCGGCGTGAACGAGATGCGATGGCTGGGCAGTTTACCCGGCAGCCACACGGCAATCTCCGCCCCTACGCGGTGCGTCTGCGTGTTGATCGTAGAGGTGTAGGAGTTTGGCGCATCCAGACATTGCATCAGCGCGGCCACGCTTGAAGGCAGCTGGCCGAACGCCGGAGCGTCTTCTCCCAAGCGTTCCAGACGATAGTGCGAGAGGTCGGCGTCGCGATAGTTCTCCTTAAATGCGTAACGCGGCAGGACGAAGCCCCAATCGGGACGATAGTTGTACGTCACATCGACGTCGGCATCGACCGCCAACGAGGGCGACGTGGCGTAGCGCAGACGGTGGTCGTTGCCGGAAGCCGTGAGGGCCGGGTTGTAAGCGAGGGCGTAGTCGGAGAAGGACGTGGCCTGCTGCTTCTCCACCCGGACGTTGGCAGAGAGATTGACGTAGTCGGGGGTGTGAGGCACTTCAAAGAAACTGTTCATCTGCACGTTGCCGCTCCAATGGTCCGTCAGGGCTTTCTGCTGCTCGCGTTGCCGGTGCAGCATCATGGCGGCGAGGCGGCTGCTCGTGCCGAGAAACAGACTGTCGAGCGAGGCCGCGCGGTAGGCATCTTTCGGGTCGCCCATCAGCTCTGCGCCGAAGTGGGCGGCGCGGCTGCGGCTGTGGCGGTACGCCCCGTTGCCGGTGAGCGTGAGGTGGGCGTGCGTCCGGCGGTAGGTATATTGGTGCGACGTCTGCACGCTCACGTCGTTGCCCTTGTTCTGCCGGCTCATCCGCGAGAAGGAGCTCTGCGTCAGGCCCGGCTGGAAGGTCTCGGTGGAGGCAATAGTATGGTCGTCCGTGCGGCGATGGGCCACCTGCGCATTGCCCGTGTATTTCCACACGCCCTTCTTGTCCTTCACCAGCGCCTCGAAGCCTCCCGTCTGCATCTCGGTACGCCCCGTGGCCGTGCCCTGCGCCTTCCAGTCGCCGCTGACGCCGGGCTCGCGGGTGTCGTTGGTATTGTTGGCATTGCCGTAGAGCGCCAGGCGCGAGTTGTCCGTGAAGCGCAGGGCGAAGAGGCGCCCCTGGTAGCGGTCGGCCAGTCCGTAGCCGGCGGCCGCATTGGCCACCCAGCCGATGGCATACTGCCGCTTGAGGTTCACATCGACCACCAAGGGCAGTTCGTTCTTGTCCCGCTCGCGGGTGATGTAACTGTAGTCGTGCGCCTTGCGATAGACCTGCACCTTGTCCACCATATAGGCGGGCAGGTTTTCGAGCGCCACGCGGGGGTCGCCGCGGAAGAAGTCTTCGCCGTTGACCAGCAGACTGCTGACATACTCGCCGTTGACGCGAATCTGCCCACCCTGCAGCGAGAAGCCCGGCAGCCGCTTGATGAGGCCGTCGAGCATGGAGCCCTCAGCCAGTTGGAAGGCGTCGGCATTGTAAACCAGGGTGTCGCCCTTGACCACCATGCGTATCTTCGAGGCTGTGACGACGGCCTCGTCCAAATCGCGGTTGCGCGGCGCGGGCTGCTTCTTCAGGCGCACCTCGCCGATGAACACGCGCTTCTCGCGGCGGCCGATGTGCTTCTTGTCAAGGGTGACGCACTGCGGGATGTACCCCTCTTTCGTGAAGCGGAACACACACGTCTGGCGGGGCACATAGAGGTAGCCCACTTTCTCGATGTTGTGCGGATAACCGCCGTAGCCGTAGATGGGGCCGGTGTGGAAATCGAAGATCAGCGAACTGTCGGCGCGCAGGACTTCTACGTGCACGTCTTTCAGAGGCTCATAGGTAAAGCTGTCCGTGACATTGCCATAGACGGCCACGCTGTCGCGGGCGTCTTGGGCGTGGGCGGACAGGGTGAAAAGGAGGGAGGATAGGATAAGGGTGATTGTACGCATGATGTTCAAGTATGCTTTAGAGGTAATTCTTTCGTAAATGTTCTCAGAGGCGTTGATAGTTCTCAGAGGCGTTGCCGTCAGGGCACAGTGCGCCCATAGTGGCCACGAGCGGCGGTTCGGGGCACCGCGCATTGCCACCTCTGCAAAAGGCAATAATAAAGGGATGGGGCCTTGCCGATGAGTACAGAAGAGAAACGGCAAGGCCGCACGACGGCTATCGCGTCACGCCGTCGTCATACGACACAATGTCGGGCCACTCGGCCGGCACGAAGACGCCCCGGTTCTGCTTCCTCTCCACATGCAGCACCTTCAGCACGCCCGGCGCGGACATATTGATCAGGTAGCAGTGGTCGTGGTCGCCCAGTTTCAAACACACGTCCATTCCCCAGAGCGCACCCTCCACATAGGAATAGACCTGGCCGCGATTTCTGTAGGACAGCATCAACTTCCGCAGTTCGTCCATCGCCCGGCCCGCGTCCGACGTCACGTCATAGCGTATGCCTTGCGTCACGTCGTCGGCATTGAGGTTGTAGGCAATGGCAGCGTTGCCGCCATTGCGCTTGCGGTACGTCACACGGCGCGTGGTGCATTTCTTCTGCTTCACCAACGCGGCCAGAAACTGCTCCATAGGGGCATTGTCTGTCGGGCGGACCACCTCATCCGGCAGTTTGGGCACTTCAAACTGCACGCCCATCACCATCTGGCGGCAGTTGATGTCGAGCATCGCCATGATTTCGGAACTGCGCGTAAAGGCGTGGCCGTAGATTTCGCGCTCCATGGTGCCCTGCGTCAGTCGTCCGCCCTTCACGATGGAGTAGGACACGGTGTCGCAGCCCGCCTCGCGGTGGGTTTCGTAGAGATTGGCCTCGTCGGCCTCGCTCATGGCCGAGTTGTAGGCGGAGCGGATGGTGTAGAGGTCGCTCGGCGCCACGCTGTCCTTGGGCACACGTACAAAGAAGAACTCGCTGTGCTTCTCGCCGTCGAAACTCTCCATGACGGTGGCGTGGTTTTGGAATTTTCCCGTGGCATAGGTTTTGAGGCCGCGCAACGTTTCTTGCGCCGAAACCTGCAGGGCGGCCATGCACAGGCTGACGATAAGGATGGTCTTTTTCATGGATTAGGGATTTTGCCGGAATAGATTGGATGTTTGGCGGGATGGATTATAGACCTAAGTGGGCATACTGCTCCATCACCCGGGCCCTCACTCGGTCGCGTCCGCGGATGGCGCGCTCATCCAGTTGCGAATGTTCGGAATAGGTGAAGGCGGCAGAGACAATATGGTCCGTCAGGTCGGATGCGTCACTGTCGGACAAGGGGGCGGAGGGCGCTTCCCGCTGCCGTTCAGACTGCGGTTTTGGCTGAGGTTCATTTTGAGCCAACTGAGCCTGGTCCTGCTTGTGCGATGCTTCTTCAGTATGCCGGGCAAGGGCACGCTTGTGCCGAGCGTGGCTTGACGTCTGCGGCGGTATGGCGGCCTGCGGTGCGGTGGTCGGGGACGCAGAGGACGCTGCGGGTTGATGGTCTGACGCGGGCGCCGACGGCCTTTCCGCGGTGGCGGTGGCCATGGCAGCGTTGGCGTCAATAGCGTGCTCGTCGGCGTGCCACGCCACGCTTCCCAACACGTAGCAGAGGCAAAGCACGGCAGCCACGCCCGCCACCTTCAGCCACACGCGGCGGCGTCCGGGCTTTTCAACAGGCTGCGCAGGGCCGGCGCTTTCGAGCGCCCCGCCGTCAATGCCGGTAAAGAGGACGGCAAAGGCCCGCCAGCGATGGGGAATGGACGGGGCAGCCGCAAAATAGTCGGCCAGCCGGCGCTCTTCCTCCAACGTCGTTTCACCCTTCATGAAACGGCGGAGCATGTCTTCAATGTGTGCTTCTTCGTATTTCATTCTGCTGATTTATCAGTGTGAGCAATCGTGCCCTTGCCTTGCTGAGCATACCCCTGACGGCGCCGGCCGTGGTGCCCAGGGCGCGGGCAATATCGTCGGTTTCCATGTGCTGCTCGGAGCGCATGTGCAGGATAATCCGCCACTTCTCGGGCAGTTGCCTCACCGCCTTTTGGCAGAGGCTATAGGCTTCGCGGGCCTCCAATGCGACGTCGGGCCCGGGGGTGGCGGGGACATAGGCGGCCTCTTCGGCGCAGTCGCCTTCATCGGCATCGCTGTGGTGGAGCCGGAGCAACGGATGGCGGCGCTTGGCCTTGAGCCTGTTCAGGCAGAGGTTGCGGCTGAGCACGGTGGCATAGGCATAGAGCATCTTCTTGTCGCCGGAGAGCGTGCCGCGAAGTTGCCATAATTTCAGCATCACCTCCTGCGCCACGTCGGCCGCATCGTCCTCGTCGGGGAGATAGCGCGCAGCCTCCCGCAGTACGACGTGACGTACTGTGGGCACCAACGCTATGTAGGTTTGCTCATCCATCATACCTATTATACAACGTTACCGGCGTAGCGCTACCTTCAGGGCGCAGTTTTTTCAACTTTATCTCAAGAACAAGGCCATACAGACAGCGGCCGCTGACGCGGTAGGGATTCTGCTTCATTCCCCACGGGGCTAAGGCGGGGACGTAGGAAAGACCGACACGCTCGCTGCAGCAGCCGATTTCCTGAGTGCCACCCCCCTGTAGCCGCCTTTTCTGCCCCTCATCCGCGGTCATTGGAAGAAATACGGGCAAAAACTTGCGCATTCGCCCCAAATCCCTTACCTTTGCACGCGGTTTGGTTCCGTAGCTCAGTAGGATTAGAGCAACGCCCTTCTAAGGCGTGGGTCCAGGGTTCGAATCCCTGCGGAATCACAGAGAGCAGGCTCACGGGCCTGCTCTTTTTGTTATACGGGCTACAGGAAGACCTTTTCGCTGTACTCGGTTCGAGGCTCGGTGGAGGATTGGGCAACTACTCCACCACATACCACGTGAAGCCCCGGGCGGGGATGCGCACGGTGAGTTCCACCTCGTGGTCGGCGGTCAGGCGGTAGGTCTTGGCCTTGCCTTCCTGTTCGCGCACACGGGCTTTGCGCTGCAGGCCGGTGTAGTAGAGGGGCAGGCGGACGGTGCGCACCATCTCCGTGTCGGTGGGGTTGAAGAACATGGCCAAAGCCTTCTCGCGCAGGCGGGGATTGACGTGCATGATGCCGTCCCAGTCGCGGGCATCGGGCTTGCGCAGGTGGATGATGTCGCTGTTGAGGATGTCGCGGTAGCGCTTGTACCAGCCGATGACTTCCTGCACCATCTGGCGGATTTAGTCGGCAAATGTAGCGATTAATTGCGGTGCAACAAAACAGATAGCCGGCAGACATGGTGGCAGCGGTCAGCGCGATGGAAGCGCGATGGAATGCGATGGACAGTTTCTTTACAACATGACCTATAGGGGGGGGGACAGACCCTTCAATGAAGAGCCTGCCATCTCACAATGGGATGACCACATAAAGCAAGAGCAAGCGGCTCATCTGAACCACCTCATCGGCGGCGTTTTGCACAGACGGGATGACATATAGTAGGTGTGGCACAGGGTAAACGTCCGTAAAAGCAGGAAAGTTGCACAAACGTTTGGTCGATGTGCTTAAAAGATGTAATTTTGCCGCCATCAATACAATCATATCCGAAATATGAGCAAAAAACTATTCTTTTCCGCGCTGGTGGCAGCGCAGAGCGCCGTGGCTATGGCTGGCGGCTACTTGACGAATACGAACCAGAGCGTGATATTCCTGCGCAACCCGGCACGCGATGCCACTTTCGGCATTGAGGGCTGTTACACCAACCCCGCGGGCATCGGCTTCATGTCGAAGGGCTGGCATTTTGCCTTCGACGTGCAGAGCGCCTACCAGACACGCTGCATCGACTCGTGGTATGCCGACGGTCCCTTCCGCCTGGGCACGGTGAACGGCGTGGCCAACGACCCGTCGGGCCGCAAGCATTTCAATGGTAAGGCCGCAGCACCAGTCCTTCCCTCGTTCGACCTGGCCAAGGTGAGCGACCGCTGGTTTATGTCGTTCCACTTCGGCGTCACAGGCGGCGGCGGCAAGTGCAAGTTTGACGACGGCCTGCCTTCGTTCGAGGGTCAGGTGGCTATGCTGCCCGCACTGATTGGCACCATCGCTCCGGGCGTGGTGAATGGTTACGAGATTGACACACACATGCAGGGCCGCCAGTACTACTTCGGCGGACAGTTTGGCGTGGGCTACAAACTTCTGCCGGGCCTGAGCGTGAGCGCTGGCGGCCGCGTGGTGTATGCCGACTGCAACTATTACGGCTACGTGCGCAACATCAGCGTCAGCGTCAACACACCTACGGGCAGCATGACGATGCCTGCTGCACAGTTCTTTGAAAGCCAAAACATGCCCCACTTCGCCGCCGTGGCCTCCGACCGCGAACTCAACTGCGACCAAACGGGATGGGGATTCACGCCCATCATCAGCGTTGATTATAAAACCGGACGCTGGAACTTCGCCGCCAAATATGAGTTTAAGACACGTCTGCGCTTAAAGAACCGCTCAGGCGAGAATACCAGCGGTCTGGACGAGTTTGACGACGGCAAGAAGGTGGCTGCCGACATCCCGGCCATCCTCACCATGGGTGCACAGTATGAGATCATGGACGGCCTGCGCGCCAGCGCCGGTTTCCACTACTACTTCGACAAACAGGCCACACAGTATGAAAGCAGGGAGGAGCATCTGGATGGTGACGGCTGGGAGGTACTGGCAGGCTTGGAGTATGACCTGAACGACAAGTGGACGGTGAGCGCCGGATGGCAGACCACCAACTACGGTCTGGGCAACGACAGCCGCTTCCTTAGAGACCTGAGTTTTGTGACCAACTCCCACTCCGTAGGTCTGGGTACGGCCTTCCGCGTGAGCCCCAAGGTGCGCTTGAACGTAGCCTACTTCAAGACCTTCTACCGCCACTACCGCAAGAACATGGCCGACTATGCCGACCTCAAGACGACCTTCGGCAAGATGCTCAGGCCCATGGGCAACGGACTGGAGACGGCTGCTGGACAACTGCAGGCCATCGTAAATAACCCCAACGCCAGCGAAGCCGACCGCATCGTCGCCGGTCAGAAACTGGGCATCATTCAGGGCGAACTGGGTGCGCTTGGCGCCATCACCAACGGTATGGCAGGCTACAGCACGGCCGGCTTCGACAATTTCCACCGCACGAACGATGTGTTCGGCATCGGCGTGGAAATCAACTTCTAAGCCTATACACACGGCGGCTTCCAAGGACCGGCAGCATTCTGCCCGCCCCGTTCCACCGCCGCACCATACATCTGTGCACCGGATCCGTGGATAGTCTGTGTGCACACGTTCGGATGCCTCGCCCCCTGTTCGTCAGGGAGCGGGGCATCTTGGCGTGCAGTATGCTACCCCGGCTTGCTACCTCCGCCCGTAAAACTTGCCCCAAAGCGTATGTAGCGCTTTTTCACTATGGCTAAAGGGGCCGCCCCGAAAAATGTTTGTATCTTTGCACACCACGACGAATCATACGAATACTTCACACCGTTGAGAAAACTCATATTCTTCGTTCTTTCCTTCCTGATGATGGTCTGCGTCTATGCCGGCAACGTGCCGACAGGAGGCACCACAGCATCAGACAACAGGGAAAGCAACACCCACCAGGCCGACAGCGACACCATAGCCCCGTCAGCTGCCAAGGCCGATACCGCCACGCTAAGAAGGCTTGCCGCCGACACGACGCTCACCACAGCGCCGCGCCGGCGCGGACTGCGTTACGACAGTGCAGCGGCCGACACGGCACGGACGGACACCATCAAGAAGCGCGAACCGGGTATCGACGCGCCCGTCGATTACGAATGTTCCGACTCGCTGGTCTATGACGCAACAACCGGACTGGTACACCTCTACGGCAAAGCCAAGGTGAAGTATATGGACATGACGCTGGATGCCGCCAAAATCACCATGTGCATGGACAGCAACAAGGTGACGGCAGAAGGTCTGGCCGACAGCACGGGCGTACCGAAGGACATCCCCGTCTATCATCAGGGCGCGGACGAATATACCAGCGAACGCATGGCGTTCAACTTCAAGACGAAGAAGGGCTTTATACAGAATGTTTCCACAAAACAAGGCGACGGTTTCCTGACCAGCCAGCGCTCGAAGCGCTCGGCCGACGGCACCCTCTATCTCGAGCACGCCACCTATACCACCTGCGATGCCGAGCACCCGCACTTCTACATCGCGCTGTCGCGTGCCAAAGCCCGCCCGGGCAAGGAAACGGTATCGGGACCGGCCTACCTCGTCGTGGAGGACGTGCCTCTGCCCATCGCCATTCCCTACGCATTCATCCCCATCAACAAGAAGTATTCCAGCGGCTTCGTCATGCCCTCCTACGGCGACGAGACGAACCGCGGCTTCTACCTGCGTGACGGCGGCTACTACTTTGCCCTGAACGACTACATGGACCTGAAGGTGCTGGGCGAAGTCTATACGAAGGGCTCGTGGGGCCTGAGCGGCGAGACGAACTACCGCAAGCGCTACCGCTACAGCGGCAACATATACGCCAGCTTCCTGCGCACGGTGGAGGGCGAGAAGAACATGCCGGACTATGCCGTGACCAAGTCGCTCAAACTGCAGTGGACGCACAGTCAAGACCCCAAGGCATCGCCCAACAGCAGTTTTTCGGCCCGCGTCAACTTTGCCTCGGAGAGTTACGAGCGCTCCAATCTGGAGAGCATGTACAACCCTCTGGCCTATACGCAGAGCACGCGTGCCAGTTCGGTAAGTTTCTCGCGTACCTTCCCCTCCATCGGCCTGACCATCTCGGGCAGCAGCAACTTGACGCAGAACATGCGCGACAGTTCGATTGCCATGACCCTGCCCGACCTGTCCATCTCGCTCAACCGCTTCTATCCCTTCCGCCGCAAGCGCCAGGCGGGCAAGGAGAAATGGTACGAGAAGATTTCCTTGCAATATACGGGGCAGATGACGAACAGCATCAACACCCGCGAGGACCAGTTGCTCAAGTCGAACCTCATCAAGGACTGGCGCAACGGCATGCAGCACCGCATCCCCATACAGGCCACATTCCAGGTGTTCAAGTACATCAATATCTCGCCCTCGTTCTCCTTCCGCGACCTGATGTACAGCAAGCGCGTCATGCGCTCGTGGGACACCGAAAGCCAGACCGAGGTGCGCGATACCACCTATGGTTTCTACAACCTCTACGACTGGAACATGAGCGTCAGCATGAACACCACGCTCTACGGTATGTACAAGCCATGGCGCAAACTCTTCGGCGACAAGATTGTGGGCATACGCCACGTCTTCAAGCCCAACATCAGTTTCAGTTATGCGCCCGACTTTACCAAAGAAAGCTACGGCTACACCCGCTCGTACGTCCGCACCGACGCCAATGGCGAAGTGAGCACCGTGACCTACTCGCCCTACGCCGGCAGCGCCTTCGGCTATCCCTCGGGCACAAAGCAGGGCAACGTCAGCTTCTCCATCTCAAATAACGTCGAGATGAAGGTGCGCACCGCCCGCGACACGGCCGACCGCAAGATAAGCATTATCGACGAACTGTCGGCCTCGATGTCGTACAACCTGGCAGCCAAGGTGCGCCCATGGAGCGACCTGAGCACACGCCTGCGATTGAAACTGAGCAAGAAATACACCTTCTCCATGGCGGCCACCTTCGCCACCTATGCCTACGCCTTCAACGACAACGGACAGGTGGTGGTATCGGACCGCACAGAGTGGAGTTACGGTCGCTTCGGACGCTTCCAGGGCATGTCGCAAAACCTGTCGTACACCTTCGACAACAACACCTTCAGCCGCCTCTTCGGCGGAAAGAAAAAGGATCGCAGCACCGACAGCGAGACAGCGGATGATAACAGCGATGACGACAGTGACATTGACGACGCCAACATCGACCCAGACCTGAAGAGCAGCCGCAAGAAGGGCGGCAAGGGCAAGACAGAAAAGGCCAGCATCGACGACGACGGCTACCTGGCCTTCTCCATGCCATGGTCGTTCACCGTATCTTACGGCATCACCATGTCGGAGGACCGCTCGAAGCCCATCAACGTGCATTCCATGCGCTACCCCTACTCGTTCACACAGACGATGAACTTCTCGGGCTATGTGCGCATCGCCGAGGGATGGAACATCTCCTTCTCGTCGGGCTACGACTTCAACTACCACCAGTTGTCCATGACGACGGCCTCAGTGTCGCGCGACCTCCACTGCTTCGACATGTCGTGCAACGTGGTGCTGCGCCCCTACTCGTCGTTCAACTTCACCTTCCGCGCCCGAGCCTCCGAACTGGCCGACGCCCTGAAATGGGACAAACGCAGTTCGTACAGCTCGAACGTGGAGTGGTACTAAGTAAAGGAGGGCGTGGCAGCCATCCACCTACCGACTAAAACAGAAACCACTATCACAAAGTTTACCACAGACATGCCGCCACAAAGGACGGCGCTTTAATATCCACAATTCATAAACCCAAACCATGAAAAAACTATTTCTTTCGTTGGCAGCCGTAATGGGCCTGCTGAGTATGAACAGTTGCGGCAACGATGAGTATGAAGTGCACCAGACCTTCTTCTTCCCGCTGACAAGCGAAGGCACCGTAGCCTACGCCGACCAACTGTCCGACACCATCCGCCTCTACTCTCTCGACAGCTGGACGCTCAAGACCACAGACACATGGCTCACGGCCACGCCCAACGAGGCCAGCACCTCCAACGGTAAAGCCATCAACACGCTGATAACCTTCGGCTACGAGGCCAACACCACGGGACATCCGCGCCGCGCCTACGCCCAAGCCTATACCTTCGACGTCATCACACGCCCCGTGACGCAGTACTCGTGGCTCAACATCCGACGCCCGGCCGCCATCACGACCAACGTCGGCGAGGTTCAGGACATCAAGGATATGAAGGTGGCCTTCCCCATGGACCTGAAGTACACGGCTGCCGATACGTCCGTGGTCTTCACCGTCTATCAGGACAACGCCACGCTCAAGACGACGGACGAGTGGATTCATCTGGACGGCGAAACCTTCGATGCCGGTGACCACACCGTCAAAGTGCTGGTTGATGCCAACAATGGCACCACGGCCCGCAACGGCGTCATCCGCCTGACATCGGGCGGCATCAGTACCGACATCCTTGTGCGTCAGGGCACGGAAAAGGAGTAAACGCGCTACGCCCCATCGTTCAATCGACACCTATAACACAGGAGGCAAATGCTCATGGTCAGCATTTGCCTCCTGCTAATATATATGGACGCTTTACCAAGCGTTGTCTCTTTCTAACACATGGCCCTTATATGAGCCCCTGCGCCATCATGGCGTTGGCCACCTTCATGAAGCCGGCGATGTTGGCGCCCTTCACATAGTTGATGTAACCGTCGGCTTCACGGCCATAGGCCAGACACTGCCCATGGACGTCGCTCATAATCTTGTGCAGACGGGCATCCACTTCCTCGGCACCCCAGGCGATGTGCATGGCGTTCTGCGTCATCTCCAGGCCCGACGTGGCCACGCCGCCCGAGTTGACAGCCTTGCCGGGGGCAAAGACGGTGCGCGTCTCGATGAAATGATCCACAGCCTCGGCGGTGCAGCCCATGTTGCTGACTTCTGCCACCAGAATGACACCGTTGGCGGTAAGCATGCGGGCATCGTCCAGATTGAGTTCGTTCTGCGTGGCGCAGGGCAGGGCAATATCGACCTTCACCTCCCACGGCTTCTTGCCAGGAACGAAGGTGGCCGATGGATAGCGCTCGGCATAGGGCTCAACAATATCTTCGCCAGAGAGACGAAGGTCGAGCATATAGTCAATCTTCTCACCGCTCACGCCATCAGGATCATACACATAGCCATCAGGGCCACTGAGGGTGACCACCTTGGCACCCAATTCGACGGCTTTCTTCACAGCGCCCCAGGCCACATTGCCGAATCCCGAGACGGCCAGCGTCTTACCTTCGAGACTGTCGCCACGCTCGGCGAGCATCTGCTTGACAAAGTAGAGAGCGCCATAGCCGGTGGCTTCGGGGCGCAGGATGGAACCGCCGAACGACAGGCCCTTGCCGGTGAAGGTGCCCGTATGTTCGTGCGAGAGTTTCTTGTACATGCCAAACATATAGCCCACTTCGCGGCCGCCAACGCCGATGTCGCCGGCAGGCACGTCGGTATCGGGGCCGACATGGCGCCACAGTTCCAGCATGAACGCCTGGCAGAAGCGCATGATTTCGGCATCACTGCGGCCACGCGGCGCAAAGTCGGAGCCGCCCTTGGCGCCGCCCATAGGCAGCGTGGTCAGTGCGTTCTTGAAGGTCTGTTCGAAACCGAGGAACTTGAGGATGCTCAGGTTCACAGAGGGATGGAAGCGCACGCCGCCCTTGTACGGGCCGATGGCGTTGTTAAACTGTACACGGTAACCCAGATTGACATGCACCTCGCCCTTGTCATCGACCCAAGGCACGCGGAAGGTGATGATGCGGTCGGGCTCAACAAGGCGCTCGATGAGTTTCGCACGCTCAAACTCGGGATGCTGGTTGTACACGTCCTCAATGGACAGCAGCACTTCACGCACAGCCTGCAGATACTCGTGCTCGCCAGGGTGCTTGGCTTCAAGCGCAGAAAGAATTTGTTCAGTCTTCATGAATAAGCAATAGGTTTAGGTTAACTGGCAGCGCCGTTCCAGGCCCTGCCTCTACTGCCTCAAATGTAAGAAGAAAAGGCGTAATCGGCCCATGCCAAAGGCGAATTAAGCGCAAAGTATGATATTAAACATATTTTGCCGGCGCGCCCTGCCGGCCCCGCTCCACCCTACCCCACCGCACAACAGCGCCACGCGCGCCAGCCTTCGTGTATAGAGGGCGGGCGCGCGTGGCGTAGGGGGGACTATATATAAATAGGTATGGCGGAGTCTTGTCGGGCCAAGCCTGCCTTATTTGGCATCGAGCACTTCGTAGCGCGAGTGTTTGCTGACATATTCGGGCACCATCTCCTTCATCTTGCGGACGGTGGCCATGTCGTCGTAGCGGGAGGCTATCTGTCGCATCTCCTCCAGTTGGCGGCAGGCGTCGTCGTAGGCATAGTGGCGCACCTCGGCAATGCGTATCTTCTTGTGGAAGGAGGGCTTGGTATTCTCGTTCTCGTTGAGCACCTCCTCGTAGAGTTTCTCACCCTCGCGCAGGCCGGTGTATTTGATTTCCACATTCTTGGCACCGCTCAACTGAATCATGCGCTTGGCCAAATCGGCGATGCGGACGGGCTCGCCCATGTCGAAGACGAAGATTTCTCCGCCCTGTCCATGGGTGCCGGCCTCAAGGACCAGTTTGCAAGCCTCAGGGATGAGCATGAAGAAGCGGATAATGTCGGGGTGCGTGACAGTGAGCGGACCACCCTTAGCCAGTTGCTTGCGGAAGAGGGGGATGACGGAGCCGTTCGAGCCCAGGACATTGCCGAAGCGGGTGGTGACAAACTGTGTGACGCCCTTGACCTGACCGGCCTTGATGGCATGGTCGAGACTCTGGACGTAAATCTCGCAGATGCGCTTCGAGCAGCCCATGACATTGGTGGGGTTGACGGCCTTGTCGGTAGAAATCATGACAAACTTCTTGACGCCGTACTTGACGCTGAGGTCGGCGATGACCTTGGTGCCCCACACGTTGTTCTGCACGCTCTCGCTGGGGTTGTCCTCCATCATGGGCACATGCTTGTAGGCGGCAGCATGGAAGACGTAGTCGGGGCGAAAAGTGCGGAAAATTTCCTCCATGCGGTCTTCCTTGCAGATAGAAGTGACGATAGTGTGCGCCTTGATGCCGGGATACTTGTTTTGCATCATGAGGCGAATGTCGTGCTGGGGCGTCTCAGCCTGGTCAATAAGCATCATCTCGGCGGGCGTGTAGATGGCTATCTGGCGGACCATCTCGGAGCCGATGCTGCCGGCCGAGCCGGTGATAAGCACCTTCTTGCCGCGAAGCAGAGCGCCGACCTTCTCCATATCCACCTCTATCTCGTCGCGGGGCAGGAGGTCCTCGATGTTGACCTGACGCAACTGCACGCCGCCCTTCGATTGAGGTGTCCACTGCTCGGCATTCTGGGCAATATAAATCTTGATGCCCTCGTCAAGCAGCATATTCTGGAAGTCTTTGTTCTTGAGAAAGGCTTCGTGCTTGAGCGGACTGATGAGCATGGCCTTGATGCCCTTCTTTCGGATGATGGGAAGCAGGTCCTGCTGCGTAGAGTAGATGCGTTTACCCATGAGGCGCTCAGAGTAGAAATCCTTACTGTCGCCCACATAGCCACAAATAAGGAACTGTACCGGCTTGTTGTTGCGCGCCTCGTTGGTCATAGCGATAGCCCCCTCGTGGGTACCATAGATGAGGGCGTTTTGTGCAGTGCTGGCCACCAAAGCATTATCAAAGAGGGTCTTGATGAGCACACGCAGCGTACACATGGCAGCCGCCGAGCACACATATATAATAAAGACCATACGGCCGGTGAGCAGGTGGAAGTGATTGTCCCATCCGCAACGCTCGGCTATGAACATGAAGCCCAAACCCAAAAGGAACGAGAAGGCGTTGGCATAGAGCACGCGCATCAGGTCGATAAACTGGGAGTAGCGCAGAATGCCCGAATAGGTGTGGAACAGGCGGAAGGCAATGAGGTTGAATGCCCCGAAGACCAGGAAGTCTTTTGTCAGGGCGGCTCCGTGCTCCATTACGTCGCTCAGCGTATGACGCAGAAGCATCACCAAAAATCCGCAGGCAAAGCATACCAGCAGGTCCACGATGATGATACACCAATAGGGCAACGCATTACGGCCGAAATACCAGTTGAAGATTTTTCGCAGTAGAACCATAAGCAATTCATTTGGCCCACGACTTTCGGGGAGCCGCGGAATAGTTATCTCGTTTTCTTTTCTTTACAGCATGGAATAGTAGGTCTCCCCGCAAAAATAGCAAAAGAAAAGTAAACGGACAAGCCTGCCGCGGAATTTCTCACCAAAACGCAGCAATTAGCCAAATAATTGTCAAATATAGCAAACAATACCGCCATTATGGCAAATATAGGCTGTCAGGATAGGTGATATGTACCAATGAGAGGGCGTTTGCCGCGACGGAGTCGCCTGCCTCGCAGCGGTCCTTGCGGGCGATGACCTGCATGAAGGATTCCGGGGTGAGGCGGTGACGCCCCACGTCGAGCAGGGTACCGACGATGGCGCGTACCATATTGCGCAGGAAGCGGTTGGCCGTAATCTCGAAGCGCCACAGGTCGTCTTCGACCTGTACCCAGCGTGCGTGGCTGACGTGGCAGATATTGGTGTGTGCGTCCGTATGCAGTTTGCTGAAACTGGTAAAGTCGCTGACCTCCAGCAGGTGCTCGGCGGCAGCGTTCATCAGGGCATAGTCGGGCGTATAGAACAGGCGCAGGGCAAAGTGACGGCGGAAGGGATTCTTGCGCGTATAGACATAGTAGTGGTAGGTGCGTGCCGTGGCATCAAAGCGCGCATGGGCCTCGGACTGTACGGCCCGCAGGCTCTGCACGGCGATGTCCTGTGGCAGCAGGCGGTTGAGCTTATGCACCAGCGTGTCGGTGGCCAAAGGCTCGGGCACGTCGAAGTGGGCCACCATCATGTCGGCATGAACGCCCGTGTCGGTGCGGCCAGCGCCGACGGTCTCGATGGACTGACGCAGCAGCAGGGTCAGCGCACTGTTGAGCCGCTGTTGCACGGTGTCGGCATTGGGCTGCACCTGCCAGCCGTGATAGGCTGTGCCGTCGTAGGAAAACTGGAGGAAGTAACGCATAGTGAATGTGTGGAGGAAGCCGCCGTCGGCCAGGCGCAGAGGGATGTGTTAGGACAGCGTAGGGGCAGCGTGGCCCTAACGTGGGGATAGAAAAGTAAAAGTCCGCAAAGCACAGGCTCTGCGGACATATATTTCATGTGGATATTGGCGATTAAGCCTCTTCGGCTACCACCTCGAAGGGAATCTCTACAGAAACCTCCTTGTGGAGCTTCACGACAGCCTTGTAGTTGCCTACAGCCTTAACATCCTTCACGTCGATGATCTTGCGGTCAACCTCGAAACCACGCTTAGCCAATTCGTCGGCAAGCTGCAGAGCGTTCACCGAACCGTAGATAACGCCAGTGGCGCTCACCTTGGTAGCGATGACGATGGGCTCGATAGCGCCGAGTTTCTCGGCCAGGGCCAGAGCATCGTTCTTAATCTTCTCGAGCTTGTGGGCGCGCTGCTTCAGTTCTTCAGCAAGCATCTTCTTGGCCGAAGGCGAAGCGATGACAGCCTTGCCCGTAGGGATGAGGTAGTTGCGGCCGTAGCCGTTCTTCACGTTGACAATATCGTCCTTGTAGCCAAGGCCGTGTACGTTTTCTTTGAGAATGAGTTCCATAAGTCTTTACCTCCTTTTGTTATTTCATCAGATCGGTTACGAAGGGAAGCAGAGCGAGCTGGCGTGCGCGCTTAACGGCCTGAGCCACGCGGCGCTGATACTTGAGCGAAGTGCCGGTGATGCGGCGGGGCAACAGTTTACCCTGCTCGTTCAAGAACTTCTTCAGGAACTCGGGATCTTTGTAGTCGATGTATTTGATACCGCTCTTCTTGAAACGGCAGTACTTCTTCTTCTTGACGTCAACGGTGGGCGGGGTGAGATAGCGGATTTCAGATTGTGCTTGTGCCATGGCTTAGTCCTCCTTCTTGTTTTTCAGGTTGCGACGCTTCTCAGCGTACTTGATAGCATATTTGTCCAGTTTCACAGTGATAAAGCGGATGACGCGCTCGTCGCGGCGATAAGCCGTTTCCAACTTGGCAACTGCTTCGGGCTCGGCTTTGAACTCGAGCAACTGATAGAAACCGGTGCTCTTCTTCTGGATGGGATAGGCCATCTTCTTCAGACCCCAGTTCTCATCGTTGACAATCTCAGCGCCATTGGCGGTGAGAACGCCCTTGAACTTTTCGACCGTCTCCTTCATCTGCTGGTCAGACAAAACGGGAGTCATAATGAAAACGGTCTCGTACTGATTCATCATAGGGTGATTCGTGTTTTGTTTTATTATATTTCTGCAAAATTGCGGCGCAAAGATACGGCCTTTTTCTGTAACGGCCAAGTGTTTCATCTAAATTTTAGACTTTTATCTACGTATAGAGTCAATCTATAGAGTCAATCTACAAGGCATATATGACGTATCTCAACTATTCGCCTGAAATACAGGCCATGATATA
>CAMGHE010000023.1 GCA_946055775.1 uncultured Bacteroidales bacterium | reverse complement strand
AGGATACATGCCTCTCACGCATGGTATACGGGTTCGATTCCCGTAGGCGCTACCACAGTCCTGCTGAGCATTGCTCGGCAGGACTTTTTTCATTGTCTGCCAAGGCGGATAAGAACCGGTACTGTAAGGCCCATCGCTTCTCGACAACCTTGGCCGGCATATTGTGGAAGTCCTTGTTCCCATATCCCAAAATCTCTCGGCGTTTTGATGCTTGTATGAGGATGAGGGATTATTTCTGCCGCCCAAACAGGAATTTCTATCGCCCAAAGTGTACAGACAAAGCCCGGGTTATGCCCTCCGCCGCGCTTCGGGTCTTCTGTTCGTGGGGTTGAGGCCGTTCACATTGTTGGTCGCAAAACACAAGTTGTTTGTTGCGTGTGCAACGCGCCGTCGGGGGTGTGGCCGCATGGGCCTTCGGGCCTTGGCGCCTCAGTCATCGGGCCTTCTCACCTCAGTCGTCGAGCAGGTCGGTGAGTTTGCGCTCCAGCGACTCCGCCGTCAGGCGCAGGTGAAACTGCCCGTTCTCGGCGATGCTGATGCCGCCCGTTTCTTCCGATACGATGATGGCCACGCAGTCGCTCTTTTGCGACATGCCCAGGGCGGCGCGATGGCGCAGGCCCAGCGCCTTGGGGATGTCCAGGTCGTGCGATACGGGCAGGATGCAGCCCGCCGCGGTGATGCGTTTGTGGCTGATAATCATGGCGCCGTCGTGCAGCGGACTGTTTTTGAAGAAGATATTCTCGATGAGGCGCTGGTTGATGTCGGCGTTGATAACGTCGCCCGTGCGGACAATGTCGCCCAGGTTGACGCCGCGCTCCAGGACGATAAGTGCGCCCACTTTCTGCTTGCTCATGTTGAGGCAGGCCATGACGATGGGGATAATCTCCTCGCGGTGCGGCTTTTCCGCCTTTTTGCCACGCGAAAGGAAGCGCACCACCAGGTTGTTGCGGCGGCTCGTACCCAGTTCGGAGAAGAAATGGCGCAGTTCTTCCTGAAACAGCACGATGAGGGCCAGGGCGCCCACGTTGACCAGTCGGTCCATGATGCTGCCCATGAGGCGCATGTCGAAAATCTGCGTCACCAGCAGCCAGGTGAAGACGAAGATGAGGATGCCATAGAATATGTTTGCCGAACTGCTCTCCTTCATCACCTTATAGATGTAGTAGAGCAGGCAGGCCACCGACAGAATGTCGATGAGGTCTATCAGTCCGAAGTTAACCATGGTGCAGCGGTGATGAGGGTTAGGCGTTAGTGCGCATGGCCTGAACAATCTGTACGGCCTCTACCGCTGGCTTGACGTCGTGGACGCGCAGGATGGCGGCGCCTTGCATGAGGCTCGCCGTGTGGATGGCTGTCGTGCCGTTCAAGGCTTCGGCCGGCGTGCCGCCCACCAATTTGTAAATCATCGACTTGCGCGATACACCTACCAACAGTGGCAGGCCGAAATCGCGGAACTCGCTCAGGTGGGCCAGCAGCGTGTAGTTGTCCTCGAGCGTCTTTCCGAAGCCGAAGCCCGGGTCGAGGATGATGTCGGCAACGCCCATGTCGTGCAGGCGGTTGATGCGCTCAGCGAAATAGACAAAGATGTCGCGCATCAGGTCGGCATACTGCGGGTTATCCTGCATGGTCTGCGGTGTGCCCTGCATGTGCATCAAGATATAGGGCACACCCAGACGGGCCACCGTGCGAAACATCTGGCGGTCCATCGTGCCGCCCGAAATGTCGTTGATGATGTCGGCGCCGTACTCCTCGACGCACATCCTCGCCACGTCGGCGCGGAACGTATCGACCGAGATGACCATGTCCGGGCATTCGCGGCGCACCACCTGCAGGCCGTGGCGCAGGCGCTCCATCTCCTCTTCCGCCGACACGTCGTCGGCCCCCGGTCGCGAGGAGTAGGCCCCGATGTCGATGATGGTGGCCCCTTCGTCGCGGATGGTGCGGCAGCGTGTTGCTATCGCCTCGTCGCTTTGGGTGCGGCTGGCACTGTAGAACGAGTCGGGCGTGACGTTGACAATGCCCATCACCTGCGGTTTATCCAAGGAGAACAGGCGGCCTTTGATGTTGAGCGTATAGGGTAGGGGAGCGAAAATCTGCATAAGGATGAAGATATGGGGGGAGGAAGAATGCCTGTCGGTCGCCCTGCGGCAGAGTTGGCTGAACGATGAAGCCGTCCGGACGTTGACGAGACGGACAAAATTACATATTATATTTGGCATGGGCGTCCCGTTTCCCCTTTTTTACTTACTTTTGCACAGAACAGAGCGGGCTCCGCCGGCCGCTGTCCATCGAACCCTGTGCCGGCATGGTGACACCCTATGGCCGTCCGTGCAGCCCCCATTCTTACTGCTTATGAAAACGATGCCAATAGCCAAACTCTACGAAACCTATTGCGCGTATCCCTCGATAACGACCGACACGCGCGCCGTGACGCCCGGGTCGCTCTTCTTCGCCCTTCGCGGTGCCAATTTTGATGGCAATGCCTTTGCCCTGCAGGCCCTCGAGGCTGGTTGCGCCCGCGCCGTCGTGGACGACCCCACGCTTCCCTACGACCCCCGTCTCATCCAGGTGGATGATGTCTTGACAACACTGCAGGACCTGGCCGCCTACCATCGCCGTCACCTGCATATGCCCGTCATCCAGATTACCGGCACCAACGGCAAGACCACCACCAAGGAACTCGTCGCCGCCGTCTTGGCCCGCAAGGGACGCGTCACGGCCACCCGCGGCAACCTCAATAACCATATCGGCGTGCCACGCACGCTGCTCACCGTGCGACCCGACGATGATTTCGCCGTCATCGAGACTGGTGCCAACCACCCTGGCGAGATAGCCTTCCTCTGCCGTATGGTGCAGGCCGACAGCGGTCTGATTACCAACGTCGGCATGGCCCACCTCGAGGGCTTCGGCTCGTTTGAGGGGGTCAAGCGCACCAAGGGCGAACTCTATGACGACCTGCGGTCGCGCTCCGGTGCCTTTATCTTCCTCCATGCCGATGATGCCGACCTCAGCGCCATGGCCACCGGCCTGTCCGCCGTCACCTACGGCGCCCCCGGCAGCGGCTTCGACGTCGAGGGTGAGGTGACCGACTGCTCGCCCTTCCTGTGCCTGCGGTGGCGCTATCGCCAGGGAACGTGGCATGAAGCCACCACCCGCCTTATCGGCAGCTACAACCTGCCCAACGCTTTGGCCGCTTTGGCCGTCGGTCTGCACTATGGCGTGGCTGAGGATGAGGCCAATGCTGCCCTTGAAGCCTATGTGCCCACCAACAACCGCTCCGAACTGAAGCACACGGCCACCAATACGCTCATCGTGGATGCCTACAACGCCAATTTGACCAGTATGCGCGCCGCCCTCGATAACTTCCGCCGCATGGCTCATCCGCACAAGGTGGCGATCCTTGGCGAGATGCGCGAACTGGGTGATGCCTCGGCCCAGGCTCATGCCGAAGTGGCACAGATGGCCCTTGGTTGCGGATGTAGCGAGGTATGGCTCGTGGGCCACTGCTTTGCTCCTTATGCCGCAGGATGCCGCGCCTTTGCCGATGTTGAGGCCGTTAAGGGCCACCTCGCTGCCCACCCACTGAGCAACAGTTTGGTGCTCATCAAGGGGAGCAACGGCACACGCCTGTTCACCCTGCCCGACGTGCTGTAAGCGTGACGCGCTGCTGGGTCGCGGAGGCCTTACCCCAAGACACCTTAAATCCGACCGATGATAAAGTACTACTCGCAGTTTCAGGGCGACAGCCTTGGGCTCTTCCCTTCACTCTTCGATGACCTTGATCCCAATAACCGTTGGGTTAAACTGGCCAAACGCCTGCCCTGGCGCTACATCGAACTGGCATATAATGCCCGCCTGCGTAACCGCCATCGCGGGGCCGACAATAAGCCCGCGCGTATGGTGGTGGCCGCCTGTATCATCAAGCGCAAACTACGGCTGACTGCTGGTGAGACCATCGCCCTCATCCAGGAGAATCCCTATATGCAGTACTTCTGCGGGCTAAGCGACTTCACCCGCAAGCGTATCTTCTCGCCTTCGCTGCTCATCAGTCTGCACGAGCGCATCAGTGAGGACGAAATACACCAGCTCGTTGAGCGCGCTAAGCGTCAGGCACGCGCCCGAGCCTATTACAAGCAGCGTAAAACCGCCGCAATGCAGAAAGAAGGTATAGCTTGGCAAGAAGGTCTGACCCAGCAGAAGACCGAGTAAGGGAACGTCTGTCTCTCACATGGCCAAGCAGAATAACTACTTTTCCTAACCATACTATTTCCCAAACTATCCACACATCCATGCTTAGAAAACTTTTCTTCGCTGCAGCCGGTCTGGTGGCTGCAGCCTTCGTAGGCCACGCCCAGCAGCCCTTCCCGGGCGACAGTGCCCGCACTTTGGTATGCGGTAGCCCCTACTTACAGCACATGACATCCGATGGCGTCAGTGTGATGTTCCAATCCACCTGTAGCGTCCACTCTTGGGTGGAGGTGGGCCGCGACTCGCTCCACGTCGATACCGTGCGCCAGTTGTTCTGCGGTCAGGAGGTGGTGCACGATGCCGAACACCGCATCCGTCTCAACGGCCTCACCCCCGGTGCCACCTACTACTATCGTCTCTGCACCCAGAAAATAGAACTGAACCAGGCCTACAAGAAAGTCTTCGGCCGCACTGAGCGCACGCCTTTCCGTCGCTTTACCCTGCCCGCCGACACCACCACCCACTTCACGCTGCTCGTCTTCAACGACATGCACTGCCAGCCTCAGGTAATGGACGCCATGGCCCGACTGGCTGCCCAGACACCCCACGATCTGGTCATCTTCAACGGCGACTGTCTGCCTGAACCGCGTAACCGCCAAGAGGCTATTGATAACGTACAGAACCTGGTGCGCCGCTTCGATGCCGCCCAAAAGCCCTGCGTCTTCATGCGTGGCAACCACGAGATACGCAACGCCTACTCGTCGGGCATGCCCACCCTCTTCGACTACGGCACCAACGGCGAGACCTACCATAACATTCGCTGGGGCGATACCTATCTCGTCATGCTCGACTGCGGCGAGGACAAGCCCGATGATACCTGGGTTTATTACGGGCTAAACGACTTCCAGGCCTTCCGCCAAGACCAAGCCACATTCCTCAAACAGACCGTTGCCAGCCGTGAATATCGCAAGGCCAAGCGCCACATTGTCGTGCACCACATTCCCCTCTGGTTTAGTCAGGAGGAGAAAGATCCGGGTGGCGTCAGTCGCTTCTGCCGCGCCCTGTGGACCGATATTCTGACCAAGGCGAAGATTGATTTGGGCATCAGCGGCCACACCCATCGTTTCGAGTATTACGAAACTGGGAAGTATGCCAATCCCTATCCCACTCTCATCGGCGGTGGCCCCTCGCTCAAGAGCGCCGTCATGACGGTCGTTGAGAAGCGTGGCAAGGTGATGCGCGTTAAGGCTATCAATGCCAACGGCGAAACAATCTTTGAGAAGACGTTATAATATATGCCCGCTACCTCGAGGCAACGGCTGAAAACTTGAGAGGCCAGCACTAGACCTGTCGTCGCGTGCTGGCCTCTATTGGAACCGTTTGGGCATAGATAGCCCCGCAAACAATTCGCCGTTTGGCCGCTATGGGCGCGGCACGGCAAATCGCCAGCCCAATTGTTTGGCCCTTCGGAGGGCTATAAGTAACTTTGCACACACATGGCGCGCCTTACCGTAGGGCTTATTCACTCGGATGGCGTTGCTCCCTCATTTCTTAGATATTTCATCGTGGCGGCATCCCGAGACGAAGTGCCCGCGGTACCCGCCCAAAAACATTATTCATGAAGAAGATATTGCTGTTAGGCTCTGGCGAACTGGGCAAGGAGTTTGTCATTGCCGCCAAGCGTCTGGGCCATTATGTGGTGGCCTGCGATTCCTACGCTGGTGCCCCTGCCATGCAGGTGGCCGATGCCAGCGAAGTATTTTCCATGCTCGATGGCGATGCCCTTGACGCTGCCGTCGCCCGGCATCAGCCGGACGTCATCGTACCCGAGATTGAGGCCATTCGCACCGAACGTCTCTACGACTACGAGGCTCAGGGCATTCAGGTGGTACCCTCGGCACGCGCCGTCAACTACACCATGAACCGCAAGGCCATTCGTGACCTCGCCGCCAAGGAACTTGGTCTCAAAACCGCCCGCTATTTCTATGCCAAGAGTTATGACGAACTCTGTCGTGCGGCCCAGGAAATAGGCTTCCCCTGCGTGGTCAAGCCCCTCATGTCGTCGTCGGGCAAGGGACAGTCGCTCGTGCGCACGGCCGACGATCTGCCCCACGCCTGGAAGTATGGCAACGAAGGTAGCCGCGGCGACATCCACGAACTCATCATCGAAGAGTTCATCCGCTTCGACAGCGAGATTACCCTGCTCACCGTGACGCAGCAGAACGGTCCCACGCTCTTCTGCGCCCCCATCGGTCATGTGCAGAAGGGCGGCGACTATCGCGAAAGTTTTCAGCCCGCCCATATTGCCCCCGAACACCTGGCAGAGGCTCAGCGCATGGCGGCCAAGGTCACCGAAGCCCTCACTGGCGCCGGCATCTGGGGCGTAGAGTTTTTCCTAAGTCATGAAAATGGCGTCTATTTCTCCGAACTCTCGCCGCGTCCGCACGACACCGGCATGGTCACCCTCGCTGGTACGCAAAACTTCAACGAGTTTGAGCTCCACGCTCGTGCCGTCCTGGGTATGCCCATCCCCTGCATCAAACCCCTGCGCATCGGCGCCAGCGCCGTTATCCTCTCGCCCATCGCCAGCACTGAGCAGCCGCGCTACCGTGGCATTGAGCAGACTTGCGAAGAGGATGCCGACATTCGCATCTTCGGCAAGCCCACCACGCGCGAAGGCCGCCGTATGGGCGTCGTCGTATGCAACGGCCCGCTTGACGCCGACCTCGACGCCCTGCGCGACAAAGCCAAGCGTCTGGCCGCCTACGTGGAGGTGTATTGAGCCGCACAGCGGGCGGTATCGTGAGGCCGGTACGCCCGGCACACCACTCTTCCCCATCCCTATACCATGAATTTTCTGGAAGAAAAGATACTCACTGACGGTGTCGTCAAGGAAGGCAATGTACTCAAGGTCGATAGTTTTCTGAACCACCGCATCGACATGGCCATCATGCGCGGCATTGCCGACCACTTCATGCGCGCCTTCTGCGACGCCGGGGTCAACAAGGTTCTTACCATCGAAGCCAGCGGCATTGCTATCGCCACCCTGTTGGGCCACCTGCTTGATGTCCCCGTGGTCTTTGCCAAGAAGAGCGAGACGACCAATTGCACCGACGATAAATATGTGGCTCAGGCTTACTCCTTCACCCACCGCCGCCACAACAACATCTTCGTCTCGCGGCCCTATCTCACGGCAGCCGACCGCGTCCTCATCGTGGATGACTTTTTGGCCGACGGGCAGGCCGCGCATGCCCTCATCGACCTGGTGCGTCAGGCTGGCGGCCAGGTAGTAGGCATCGGCATCGCCATCGAAAAGGGCTGGCAGCAGGGCGGCCGTCTGCTCAGACAGGAGGGCTACCGCCTCGAGTCGGTGGCTATCGTCGAGACTATGGACTGGCAGACGCAGACCATCACCTTCCGTTCTCAGGAAAGTCGCGACTAACGCCGCCCCTTTCAACCGTTTTTTATCCCCTTATCCCCGTAGTCCAAGCCTTATGTCAGGTTTGGGCTACGGGCTTCTATATCAACGACCGCGGCACAAGCCGCGGGTAATCTTATTCCCAGCCCTTGGGAATCATGTTCCCAGCCTGCGGGAATCCATTGTAGTGCCGCCCCATGGTTTTGTCTGAGCGTACAGCAGTAAAAATCTCCCGTTCCACCAAAAGGGTGGGGCGGGAGATTGCATAATGGGCTTGTCGTGATCGATGCCTTAGCGGATGAACAGCAGTTCGCGATACTTGGGCAGCGTCCACATTTCGTCTTCGACGATGAGTTCGAGCTTGTCGATATGGTAGCGGATGGCGTCGAAGTAGGGCGCAATCTCGTCGTGGTAAGCGATGGCCAGTTCGCGGATGTTTTCAATCTTATTGACCACCTTGCGCTTCTCTACCATTTCCTCCACGTTTTCAGCGATGAAGCTGGTGTGCTTGTTGATTTTCTCGATGAGGTCGATGTTGTAAGCCGTCAGTTCCTTGACCTTTTCGGGGTCGGAGAAGGTCTGCTGAATCTTGTGCACATTGTCCACCAGTTCGCTCTGATACTTCGTGGCCACGGGGATGATGTGGTTCATACAGAGGTCGCCGAGCACACGTGCTTCGATCTGGATTTTCTTCTGATACGTCTCCCACTTGATTTCGTTGCGGGCCTCCAGTTCGTGGCGGTTCATGACGTGTGTGCTCTCAAACATCTTGACTGTACTGTCGTCCAGATAGCGGTCGAAGATGAGGGGGCACGACGTCTCGCAGTCCAGTCCGCGGCGTGCGGCCTCAGCCTTCCATTCGTCGCTATAACCGTTGCCGTCGAAGTGGATGGGTCGGCAGGTCTTGATGTCTTCGCGCAGAACGTCGAGGATGGCGCCAATTTTGCTCTCGCCCTTGGCGATGAGTGCCTCTACTCGCGTGTAGAAGTTTTCGAGTGCCTCAGCCACAGCGGCGTTGAGGGCAATCATGGCGCTGGCGCAGTTGGCGATAGAGCCTACGGCACGGAATTCGAAGCGGTTGCCTGTGAAGGCGAAGGGCGACGTGCGGTTGCGGTCCGTATTATCGATGTAGAGTTCGGGAATTTGGGGAATGTCCAGTTTGACGCCGTGCTTGCCCTCCATGGTGAAGAGTTCCTCCTTAGTAGAATGTTCCACCTTGTCGAGCAGTTCGCTCACCTGCTTGCCCAGGAAACTCGAGATGATAGCGGGCGGTGCCTCGTTGGCACCCAGACGATGGGCATTGGTAGCGCTCATGATGGACGCCTTGAGCACGCCGTTGTGCTTATAAACCGCCATCAGCGTCTCTACGACGAAGGTGATGAAGCGCAGGCTGTCCTCCGGCGTCTTGCCCGGCGCGTAGAGCAGCATGCCCGTGTTGGTCGAGAGGCTCCAGTTGTTGTGCTTACCGCTACCGTTGATGCCGGCGAAGGGCTTCTCGTGCAGCAGGCAACGGAAACCGTGGCGGCGGGCAATGTTGCGCATGAGCGACATGAGCAGCATGTTGTGGTCCACGGCCAGGTTACACTCTTCGAAGATAGGTGCCAGTTCAAACTGGTTGGGGGCCACCTCGTTGTGGCGTGTCTTGCAGGGTATGCCCAGTTCGAGAGCCTGAATCTCCAGATCGCGCATGAACTCGGCCACGCGTTCGGGAATAGCGCCGAAGTAGTGGTCTTCCATCTGCTGGTTCTTGGCCGAGTCGTGGCCCATGAGGGTGCGTCCCGTCAGCAGCAGGTCAGGACGTGCAGCATAGAGGCCCTCATCTACGAGGAAGTATTCCTGCTCCCAGCCCAGGTTGGCGTGAACGTGCGTCACCTCGGGGTCGAAGTAGCGTGCTACCTTTGTGGCCGCCTTATCGACGGCGGCGAGCGCTTTTTTGAGCGGAGCCTTGTAGTCGAGTGCCTCGCCCGTGTAAGAGATGAACACCGTAGGAATCATCAGCGTGTCGCCCACGATGAAGACGGGCGATGCGGGGTCCCATGCCGAGTAGCCGCGGGCCTCGAAGGTGGAGCGAATGCCGCCGTTAGGGAACGACGAGGCGTCGGGCTCCTGCTGTACCAGTTCCTTACCGCTGAAGTTTTCCACCATGCCGCCCTTGAAGTCGTGCTCAACGAAGGCATCGTGCTTTTCGGCCGTTCCCTCGGTGAGGGGCTGGAACCAGTGGGTGCAGTGTGTCACGCCCATATCCATGGCCCACTGCTTCATGCCCTTGGCCACCTCATCGGCCACCTCGATAGAGAGCGGTGCACCCTCTTCGATCACCTGGCGTAGTTTGCGGTAGGTGCTGAGGGGGAGGTACTTGAACATCTTCTCCTGGTTGAATACATACTTGGCGAAGTATTCCGAGGGACGCTCAGTAGGGGTTTTCACTTCGACGGGGCGCTTGCGGAAAGCGTCCTCGACAACTTTGAATCTCAACTTGCTCATAGGTCTATATGGTTTATATGTTGTTTTCTCAGAATTAGTGTTGGGCCATGCCCGGGTGCTTGTGGCGCAGCCTATGCCCTCTGTGCCGGCGTCAGGCGAAGCGTTTGCGCAGGCGTTCCATGGCCTCTTCGCAGTCTTGGCGCGTGCCGAATGCCGTGAGGCGTATGAAACCCTCTCCTGCCGGTCCGAAGCCCACGCCCGGGGTTGATACCACGTTGATTTCATGCAGCAGACGCTCGAAGAAGGCCCAGCTGCCCTCGCCCTCGGGTGTGCGCAGCCAGATGTAGGGCGCGTCGATGCCGCCGTAGGCCCGGAAGCCCACTTCGGCCAGCGTCTCGCGCATGATGCGGGCGTTCGTCATGTAGTAATCGATGACCTCGCGCACCTGCTCGCGGCCTTCGGGCGAGTAGATGGCCTCGGCCGCGCGCTGCACGATGTAGGCCGTGCCGTTGAATTTCGTGCACTGGCGGCGGTTCCACAGTGGGTTGAGCGCCACCTCCTCGCCCGAGCGCAACGTTACGGTGAGATCTTTCGGCACCACGGTGTAGCCGCAGCGCAGGCCCGTGAAGCCCGCCGTCTTCGAGTAGGAGTGAAACTCCACCGCGCAGTGCCGTGCCCCTTCAATCTCGTAGATGCTATGGGGAATCTCCGGCCGCGTGATGTAAGCCTCATAGGCCGCGTCGAAGAGGATGAGGCTCTCGTGGCTCAGAGCATAATCAACCCATTTTTTCAGTTCGTCGCGTGTGAGCGTTGTGCCAGTGGGGTTATTCGGGTAGCAAAGATAGATAATATCTGTGTTACCTTGCGGTAATTCGGGCACAAAGTTGTTTTCGGCCGTGCATGGACAGTAGGTGACACGGCTCCAGGCTCCCGATTTGATGTCGCCGGCGCGTCCGCCCATAACGTTCGAGTCAATATATACAGGATAGATGGGGTCGGTGACGCAGATGGTGTTGTCCGTACCCAGGATGTCGCCAAAGTTTCCTGTGTCGCTTTTAGCGCCATCGTTAATGAATATCTCGTCCGGGTCAATGCTGATGCCTCGCGGGGCGAAGTCGCCCTCGACGATGGCCTGTCGCAGAAATTCGTAGCCGTGTTCTGGTCCGTAGCCGCGGAACGTCTCGGCGTGCCCCATCTCATCGACGGCCTTGTGCAGCGCGCTGATGACGGCCGGCGGCAGCGGGCGTGTGACGTCGCCTATGCCCAGGCGGATGAGGCGCGCGTCGGGGTTGGCCTGCCGGTAGTTGGCCACTTTCTGGGCTATGTCGGCAAAGAGGTAGTTTTTCTGTAGTTTGAGGAAGTTCTCGTTGATGGTAGTCATAGGTCTGTGAGGCAATAATTATCGTGCGGAGGATGTTCTGTAAGCCGCGAGGGCCGCCCGTAGGCGTGGCAGCCGGACAGCCCTCGTTGCGGGCGTGGTCGTCCGCCGTTATGGTTCGTTATAGGTTATGGTGCCGGTAAACACCTCAGTGGCTGGCCCCGTCATATATACGTGGCCGTCTGTTTTGCTCCATGCGATGTGCAGCGTGCCGCCATCCATGATGATGTCGCTCTCGCGTGCAGCGCGGTGTGTCAGTGCGGCCGCAACCGCCGTGGCACAAGCGCCTGTGCCGCAAGCCATCGTGATGCCCGAGCCCCGTTCCCAGACGCGCATGCGGATGCTACCGTCCGGGCGTATCTCGGCAAACTCGATGTTGCAGCGTTCGGGGAAGATGGGCGCCATCTCCAGCGAGCGGCCCATGGCAGCGATGTCAGCCTCCTCTACACCAGTGGTAAAGATGACAAAGTGGGGGTTGCCCATCGATACGAAGGTGCCCGTATAGGTGCGACCATCCGTGGCCGTCACCTCTCCCTCCGTCATGCTGCCGTCGGGCGTGCCCATCTGTGAGGGTACAGCCAGCGCCGGCACGTCCATATCGACAGTGACACTCTCCGTCAAGCCGTCGGCCCCCAGATGGAGGTGTAGCACCTTGATGCCCGAGAGCGTCTCTAAGCGTATGTCGGTTAGCGTGGTCAGATGGTGGTCGTGCAGGTATTTGCCGATGCAGCGCGAGGCATTGCCGCACATGCGGGCCTCCGAGCCGTCGTTGTTGAAGATGCGCATGGAGAAGTCGCCCACGGTCGATGGGCCGATGAGCACCAGGCCGTCGCCGCCGATGCCCTTGTGGCGGTCGCTCCACAGCGCCGACAGATGTTCGGGGCACGATAGGGGGAAGCGCGTGGTATCTACGTAGATGTAGTCGTTACCTGCGCCGTGCATTTTCGTGAATTCTATGGTATGCTGCATAGGAATGTTTTTTCAAATCGTGTTCCAGGGTGCCTTGCCTTGGCCCACCCAAAGGTGACGTCGAGAGGCCTGTGCTGGAAGATACAACGCCTTCTGTTGTGGCGTTTCGGCTGCAAAGGTATAAATTCCCTGACATCACGCAAAGGTTTTTCAAGAAAATCTTACAATTTACTCTAAAATATATCCCAAACAAAGCAAAAGGCAGTTAAACGAACAAAGAAAATGACGTTTTGAAAGATTGTTGCCGTTGCGTTGGCCAGGCTTGATGTGTCGGCAAAGATGCCATTGGTCGAGGGAGTGCTGGGCTGTGCTGTCCAATATCAGAGCAACGGCTGGCAGGGAGGCTTGTCACGCTGAGAATGCAGAGGCCGGCCGCCGAACACCCACTTGAAATGGCGAATGAGCCGCGTATCAGGCGATAGTTTCGGGTTATACGCTTGGCGGTTAAAAAGGCAAACGTTACCTTTGCAGAAAGCAAAACGATAGCGCATGGAACAGACAAAGCAGCACCTGGTCATCGTGGTGCCCTGTTACAACGAGGAAGCCGTGCTCGAAGAAACCACGCGGCGCCTGCTGGGCGTAGCCGCTCGGTTGGAAGAACGACAAGTAGGGACACACCTATTCTATATAGACGACGGCAGCCGCGACGGCACATGGTCACTCATCCGTCGCCTGTCGGCCGCCCACTCTGAAGTGTGGGGACTCAAACTGGCCGTCAATGCTGGGCATCAGCATGCGCTGTGGGCTGGCTTGGAAGTCGCCGTGTCCCATGCCGACGCCATCGTCAGCATCGACGCCGACCTGCAGGACGACCCCGATGTCATCCTGCAGATGGTGGACCACTGGATGGAGGGCGCCGACTTGGTGTTTGGTGTGCGCGACGACCGTAGCACCGACACTTGGTTTAAGCGCGTGACGGCGCAGGGCTTCTACCGCATGATGCGCGCCATGGGCACCGACCTGGTCTATAACCACGCCGACTATCGCCTGATGACCCGCCGTGCCGTGCGTGCGCTGTTAGCCTTTCCCGAGCGTAACCTCTTTTTGCGCGGCATGGTCAAGCAGCTCGGTTTCCGTCAGGCCGTCGTGACCTACGCCCGCCAGCCGCGCATGGCCGGTGAGTCGAAATACCCGCTGTCGAAGATGCTGGCCTTTGCCTGGGACGGCATCACCTCGTTCTCCGTGCGTCCGCTGCGTCTATTCATTGGCCTTGGTCTGGCCTTCATCCTGGTGTCGTTCGCCGTTATCGTCTGGGCCCTGGCCGTCCACTTCTCAGGTCATAGTATGCCCGGTTGGACCTCGCTGCTGGTCAGCGTATGGTTCATCGGCGGCGCCATACTCACCGCTCTGGGCGTCATTGGCGAATATGTAGGTAAGATATACAGCGAAGTGAAACGCCGGCCACGCTATATCGAAGACTGCCGCTGCGGCATGCCCAGCGATGCGTCGGCCGCCAACACTCATTGACATAAACAAAGCATTATGGCAGAAGACCCCAAACCTTGGAAGGTGCTCCGCAGCGAGTACCTCTTTCGCCGCCCTTGGCTCACGGCCCGCAAAGACTGCGTGCAGTTGCCCTCGGGCGTCATCAATGATGAATACTACGTCCTGGAATATCCCACGTGGATCAAGGTTATCGCCATTACCCCCGAGGGGAAGATGGTGATGATACGCCAGTACCGCCACGGCTTGGGACGCACGTGCTACGAACTGGTGGCCGGCGTCATGGACCCCACCGATGCCACGCCCGAGGAGGCCGCGCGCCGCGAACTGATGGAAGAGACAGGCTACGGCGGCGGCCGTTGGCTGCCCTTCACGGTGCTCTCGCCCAACGCCTCGGCCTGCAACAACGTGAGCCATTGCTTCCTCGCTCTTGGTGTCACCCCTCAAGGCGAGCGTCACCTGGAGCCCACCGAAGACATCACCGTGCATCTGCTCAGTGAGGACGAGGTGCACCGTCTGCTGGTCAACGACGAAATCAAACAGTCGCTCATGGCAGCCCCACTCTGGAAATACTTTGCCCTGCGCGCTGCTGGTCAGGACCCCGCCCAGGGTGCCCTGTAGGCCGCAGAACTCTCCCCTCCACAATACGTCACCCCATGGAAATAGCCGAAATCATTGCCCAGCGCATGGGTCTTAAGCAGGGCCCCGTCGAGCGCACCATAGCCCTTCTGGACGAGGGCGCCACCATTCCCTTCATCAGCCGATACCGCAAGGAGACCACTGGAGGGATGGACGAGGTGCAGGTGGCACAGGTGCAACGCCTCAACGACGAACTGAACGAACTGGTGCTCCGCCGTGAGTACATCACCGAGGCTATCGCCGCGCAGGGAAAACTGACCGACGACCTGGCCGGCCGTCTGGCCGCCTGCTGGGACCCTGCGGTGCTGGAAGACCTCTACCTGCCCTACAAGACCAAGCGCAAGACGCGCGCCGAGGTGGCCCGCAAGCGCGGACTGGGCCCGCTGGCCGCCCTCATGATGGACAACCCCTATGCCGACCCCGTGCGCGCCGCCGCCAAGTATGTCGGCGACGAGGTGCCCGATGCAGAGGCTACCCTGCAAGGTGCACGCGACATCATTGCCGAAACCGTCAACGAGGACGAACGCACGCGCCAGACGCTACGCACCTCTTTCGCTCGCACGGCCCGCATCACCTCGAAGGTGGTCAAGAGCCGTGCCGACGAAGCCCGCAAGTACAGCGACTATTTCGACGCCACCGAGCCCCTTAGCCGCTGCTCATCCCACCGCTTGCTGGCCATGCGCCGCGGCGAGGCCGAGGGCTATCTGCGCGTGTCCATCGCCCCCGCCGACGAGGAGGACAGTCTGCGCCGTTTGGAACGCCCCTATGTGAAGCCCGGCACGCCAGCAGCGCCGCAGATGCAGATGGCCGTAGAAGATGCCTACCGGCGCCTGCTCAAGCCCAGTATGGAGAACGAGTTTGCCGCTGCCGCCAAGGTGCGGGCCGACGAGGAGGCCATCGCCGTCTTCGCCGCCAACGTGCGCCAGTTGCTGCTCTCGCCGCCCCTCGGCGCCAAGCGTATCATGGGCATCGACCCCGGCTTCCGCACGGGCTGCAAGGTGGTGTGTATCGATGCACAGGGCAACCTGCTGCACAACGAGACCATCTATCCCCACGAGCCCCGACGCGAATGGGGACGCTCTGTGTGCCGCATCGCTGCCCTGGCCGACACCTATGGCATTGAGGCCGTGGCTGTGGGTAATGGAACCGCTGGTCGCGAAACCGAACAGTTGGTGCGCGAGGCGCAATTGGACGGCGTCGAGGTCTTCGTCGTCAGCGAAGATGGGGCCTCGGTTTATTCTGCCTCCGACATAGCCCGCGAAGAGTTTCCCGACAAGGACGTTACCGTGCGTGGCGCCGTGAGCATAGCCCGTCGTCTGGCCGACCCCTTGGCCGAATTGGTCAAGATAGACCCCAAGGCCATCGGTGTGGGCCAGTATCAGCACGATGTGGACCAGGGTGCCCTGCACAAGGCCCTCGACCTGGCCGTCACCCTCTGCGTCAACACCGTCGGCGTCAACCTCAATACCGCCAGCCGCCACCTGCTTACCTATGTTTCGGGCCTCGGACCAGCCCTGGCAGCGCGCATCATTGACTATCGCACCGAGCACGGGCCCTTCCGCTCGCGCCGTCAGTTGCTTGACGTGCCGCGCCTGGGCACCAAGGCCTACGAACAGTGTGCTGGCTTCCTGCGCATTCCCGAGGCCGACAATCCCCTCGATAACACCGCCGTTCACCCCGAGCGCTATGCGCTGGTGGAACGTATGGCGCGCGATGCCGGCTGCGATGTGCGCACGCTCATCGCCAGTGCCGACGTGCGCCGCGGTATCGACCTTGACCGCTACTGCTCGGACACCGTCGGGCGCCCCACGCTGCAGGATATCATGAGCGAACTGGACCGCCCGGGACGCGACCCGCGCGGCGTGGCCCACGTCTTCGCCTTCGACCCCAACATCCGCACCATCGACGACCTGAGCGAGGGTATGGTGCTGCCCGGCGTGGTGACCAACATCACGCAGTTTGGCTGCTTTGTGGACCTGGGCATCAAGGTCAAGGGCCTCATCCACATCTCGCAGATGGCCCAGCGCCGCGTCAAGGTCCCCGCCGAGGTGGTGCACCTCCGCCAGCAAGTGCGCGTTCGCGTCCTCTCCATCGACGTCGAGCGCGGCCGCATCGGCCTGAGTCTGCGCGGCGTGGAATAGAACGGTAACCCCATCATGATAGCTCTCTTCGGATACACACTCATCGCCATCATAGCCATAGGCATCCTCATTTGGACCAACACCAAATCAGGCAAGAAATGGCTCCGCGAACTCTAATGCTCAAAAAACAAGGACGCACCAAACATACCAATGTCCTAACATCATCGTTTACGCTTCCCCCCTGTTTTCCCTCCCGTTGAACCAAGACGAAATCCTTATGAATACCGACGAAGCCTACATGCGGCGCGCGCTGGACGAAGCCCAGCTGGCCTTTGATGCCGACGAGGTGCCGGTGGGCGCCATCGTGGTGTGTCGCGGCCATATCATAGCCCGCGCACACAACCTCACCGAGACGCTGACCGACGTGACGGCACATGCCGAGATGCAGGCTGTCACCGCTGCGGCCAACGCTCTGGGCGGCAAGTATCTGGACGACTGCACCCTCTACGTCACCGTCGAGCCCTGCACCATGTGTGCCGGCGCCCTGGGGTGGGCTCAGTTGGGCCGCTTGGTCTATGGCGCAGCCGACCCTAAACGCGGCTACTCCCGCTTTGCGCCGCAGGCCCTGCACCCCAAGACCGAGGTGTGCAGCGGTGTGCTCGCCGACGAGTGCGGGCAGATGATGAAGAACTTCTTCCAACGTAAACGCTGACGGACGTGGCTGATCACAATGCCTTCGGACGACTGGGCGAAGAAGAGGCCGCCCTCTACCTGACCACCATAGGCTACCGCCTCGTGGAGCGCAACTGGCGTTGTGGTCATGAGGAGATCGACATCATTGCCGACGACTTTGGCGAACTGGTCTTCGTCGAGGTTAAGACCCGCCGTAACGAGCGTCTGACCAGGGCTCTCGATGATGTGGACCGCATCAAGCAGATGCATCTCATGTCGGCCGCCTTTGCCTACCTCTCGCGCTACGACGAATGCCCCACCTTCCGCTTCGACGTCGTCACCATCGTGGGCGAACAGCCACCATACCACCTGAAGCACTATGTCAACGTGTTCACGCCCTGGGGCCTCGAAGTCTGGCGGCGCGAGCACCATAGACCCAAACGCAAGTAAATGCTCCACCTCACCCTGCCCCCCTGCTGGCTTCATCGCCATCTGCCCCAGACCGACTCCACCATGCTCTACCTGCGCCAGGCGCCGGAAGAAGAAGGCGTCAGCCTGTTTTTCTTGGTCACCGCCGACCACCAGACCGCCGGTCGCGGTCAGCGCGGCAACCACTGGGAGGCCGAGGCCGGCAGCAATCTGCTCTTCGGCATCCGCTTCCATCCGCAGGCCATCCCCGCCGCCCGCCAGTTTGTCCTCTCCGAGGCACAGGCCATGGCCGTGCTGCGTGCTCTGTGGGCAATCGGCATCGAAGCCCGGGTGAAGTGGCCCAACGATATTTATGTGGGCGATGCCAAACTGGGCGGCATGCTTCTCGAACACGACCTCTGCGGAGCGCAAATCCGCACCACCATCACCGGCGTTGGCCTTAACGTCAACCAGCGCCGATTCCATTCCGACGCCCCCAATCCCGTCTCGCTCTGCCAGTTGTTGGAGCGCGACGTTCCCCGCGCTCCCTTGATGGGCGCCATCGCCGAAGCCTTTGCCGACGAGATGCGCCTGCTGGCTGCCGACGGCGGCCGCGACCTGCACCGCCGCTATATGGCCGCCCTCTACCGCCGCACCGGTTTCCATCCCTTTACCGACGCCGCCGGTCCCTTCACGGCCCGCATTGCCGATGTGGCGCCCGACGGCCGCCTGCACCTCATCGACAGCGACGGCCGCGAACGCCACTACTGGTTCAAGGAAGTGCAGTTTGTCATCCCCGCCCCATGAAGCGCCACAGTCCCATCCTGGCCATCGCCCTGCCCAGCATCGTCTCTAACATCACCGTCCCCCTTCTGGGTCTGGCCGATACAGCCATCGCCGGTCATCTGGGCGATGCTGTCTATCTGGCCGCCATTGCTCTGGGCGGTATGATGTTCAATATGATGTACTGGCTGTTCAGTTTTCTGCGCACCGGCACCGGCGGCTTGACCGCTCAGGCCTATGGTGCCCACGATGCCGACGAATGCCAGCGCATGCTCTGCCGCTCGCTCGTTGTGGCCCTCGTCATCGGCCTCGCCGTCATCGCCCTGCAGGAAGTGGTGCTGCGCCTCACCCTCGACGCCGTTGCCGCCGAGCCCGGTGTAGCCCGCTGGGCCTCCCGCTACTTCCGCCTCCTTGTGTGGGGCGCCCCCGCCGTCATGGCCCTCTACAGTTTCTCCGGTTGGTTCTTGGGCATGCAGAATGCTCGCTATCCCATGGCCGTCTCCATCACCCAGAACGTTGTCAACGTCCTGACCAGTCTGTCCCTTGTCGTGGGCTGCGGCTGGGGCATTGACGGTGTGGCCGTGGGCTCCCTCGTGGCCCAGTATGCCGGTGTCGCCATGGCCTTCGTCCTCTATGCCCGCCGCTACGGCGTCAGACTGTTGACCGCTGGGCGCGGACGGCTGTGGACGGACGGTGCCCTAAGTCGTTTCTTCACCGTCAACCGCGACATCTTCCTGCGCACCCTCTGCCTTGTGGCCGTCACCACCACGTTCACCGCCACCGGTACGGCGCTGGGCGGTCTGACCCTCGCGGCCAACGCCCTGCTGATGCAGCTTTTCATCCTCTATTCCTATTTCATGGATGGCTTCGCCTATGCCGGTGAAGCCCTGGGCGGCAAGTATGTCGGCGGTGGCCACCGCACCGCTTACTTAGTGCTCACGCGCCGCCTCTTTGTCGTTAGTCTGTGGCCCACGGTCACCTTCACCCTGCTCTACGTCGTCGTCGGCCGCCCCTTCCTCTCCCTCCTTACCGACCAGTCCGCCGTCCTCGACACCGCCTGCCGCTATCTGCCCGCCGCCTGCCTTATCCCCGTGGCCAGTGTCGCCGCCTTCCTCTTTGACGGCCTCTTTATCGGTGCCACCGCCACGCGCGCCATGCTTCAGAGTATGGGCTTTGCCGCAGCCATCTTTTTCATGCTTCTCTGGCTGTTGCCTTGGGGCAACACCACGCTGTGGCTGGCCTTTCTGCTCTATCTGGCGTGCCGCGGTGCTATGCAGTGGCTTCTCTTCCGCAGTGTCGTGCGCCGCGCTTTTCCCGCGCCTTGACCGCTTGCCAGACCATGCCGACAACCCTCAGATAACACCATTCCCAGCGACGGGGGGAGAATGTCATGGCGGACAGAGATTTTTAAGGAGTGGCTTTTCGTCGCTTACATAACTTTGCTTACCTTTGCGGTTGTAGCACCCACCGCACGTGGCGTATGCTACCCTCAACTTAATCTTAATACCTAAAACACATGAAATACCCCAAAATTGGTATTCGCCCCACCATTGACGGCCGTCAGGGTGGTGTGCGCGAAAGTCTGGAAGACAAGACCATGGCCCTGGCCCATGCCGTGGCCAACCTCATCTCCACCAACCTGCGCAATGGCGACGGCACCCCCGTAGAGTGCGTTGTGGCCGACACGACTATTGGCCGCGTGGCTGAGACCGCCGCCTGCCAAGAGAAGTTTGAGCGCGAGGGCGTCGGCGCCACCATCACCGTCACCTCCTGCTGGTGCTACGGCAGCGAGACGATGGACATGCACCCCCACTGGCCCAAGGCCGTATGGGGATTCAACGGCACAGAGCGTCCCGGCGCCGTCTATTTGGCTGCCGTGCTGGCTGCACACGCCCAAAAGGGGCTCCCCGCCTTCGGCATCTATGGTCACGACGTGCAGGACCTGGCCGACAACACCATTCCCGACGACGTGGCCGAGAAAATTCTGCGCTGGGCACGCGCTGCCATGGCCATGGCCAACATGCGCGGCCAGAGTTACCTCTCCTTCGGCAGCGTGGCGATGGGTATTGCGGGAAGTATTGTCAATCCCGATTTCTTCCAGGAATACCTGGGTATGCGCAACGAACAGGTGGATGAGACTGAGATTCTCCGCCGCATGGATGAGGGTATATACGACCACGAAGAGTACGCGAAGGCCAAGGCATGGGTGGATGCCCATTGCCGCGTCAACGAGGGTTGGGACAAGAACCGCCCCGAGAAGCAGAAGACCCGCGAGGAGAAGGATCAGGACTGGGACTTCGTCACCAAAATGTTCCTCATCATGCGCGACCTTATGCAAGGCAACCCCAAACTCCGTGAGATGGGCTTCGCCGAAGAGAGCCTCGGCCACCACGCGATAGCCGGCGGCTTCCAGGGTCAGCGTCAGTGGACCGACTGGAAACCCAACGGCGACTTCTGTGAGGCGCTGCTCAACACCAGTTTCGACTGGAACGGACGCCGCGAGCCCATCATCGTGGCCACGGAGAACGATGCCCTCAACGGCGTGACCATGCTCTTCATGCACCTGCTCACGCAGAAGGCGCAGATGTTCTCGGACGTGCGCACCTACTGGAGCCCCGAGGCCGTAGAACGCGTAACGGGCAAGCGCCTGACGGGTGTGGCTGCGCAGGGCATGATTCACCTGATCAACTCGGGTGCCACCACCCTCGATGCCAACGGCTATGCCGAGGATGCTGACGGTAAACCCACGATGAAGCACTGGTGGGACCTGACGGACAAGGACGAGGCCGCCATTCTGGAGCATACCCAGTGGCCGCCGGCCGATCGCGACTATTTCCGCGGCGGCGGCTTCTCGAGCTGCTTCCTCACCCGCGGCGGCATGCCTATGACGATGGCCCGCCTCAATCTGGTCAAGGGCCTCGGTCCCGTGCTGCAGATTGCCGAGGGATGGACGGCCGATGTGGAGCCCGAAATCCACGAGGTGCTCAACAAACGTACCGACCCCACATGGCCCACCACATGGTTCGTGCCGCGTCTTGACCCCACAAAAGACTGCTTCAAAGACGTCTATAGCGTGATGAACAACTGGGGCGCCAACCACGGTGCTATCAGCCACGGACATATCGGCGCCGACCTCATCACCCTGGCCGCCATGCTCCGCATCCCCGTCTGCATGCACAATGTGCCCGAGGACAAGATTTTCCGCCCGGCGGCATGGAACGCCTTCGGCATGGACAAGGAGGGTGCCGACTTCCGCGCCTGCCAGAACTTCGGTCCGACGTATAAATAATCTTTCATGACACACCACACAGCCATGATTACGAAATATCACATAGAAGAGTTCGTACGCCAGGCCCATCGCGTGGGCGATGCCGGCTTGACCATCTGCTCCAGCGGTAACCTGAGTTGGCGCCTGGGCGATGAAGTGCTGGTCAGCGGCACGGGTAGTTGGGTGCCGTCTATCGCCGCCCATCAGGTGGCACAGTTGCGCCTGGCCACGGGCGAGGTGCTGAACGGCGTGAAGCCCTCAATGGAGAGCGTCTTCCACCGCGGCGTCATGCTCAAGCGCCCCGACGTCAACGTCGTGCTCCACTTCCAGAGCCCCTATGCCACGATGCTGGCCTGCTGCAAGAACCGCCCCGCCAGCATCGCCGTGACGGCAGAGATACCCCTGCATGTGGGACGCGTCATTCCCGAGATTCCCTTCACCACGCCCGGTAGTCCTGAACTGGCCGAAGCCGTGGTCGCCGCCTTGCGCAACCGCAACGCCGTCCAACTGCTCAAGCACGGGCAGGTGGTGTGCGGCAGCGACTTTGACGACGTCTTCCAGCGCGCCATGTTCTTCGAGATGGCCAGCCGCACGGTATGGCAGGCCCTGGCCGCAGGCCTCGAGCCCAATCTGCTCACCGAAGAGGAGATTGATGCCCTGGAGATGCACTTCATTGGCCACCTCACCAAGGACGGTCTGTTCTAAACCCCACGCCTTTCCCCGGCAGTATGGTATGCCTTACGGCAAACTGTGCTGCCGGGGTTTCTACATTTCCCATAAACCTAACATGGAACAGAAAAATACTTACCTGGCCGTCGATTTCGGAGGCGGCTCGGGGCGCGTCATGGCGGGATATATCGTGGACGGACGGTTGCAGACCGAGGAGATACACCGCTTCTCTAACCAGCAGGTGCGCATAGGCCGGTACACCTACTGGAATTTCCCCTCGCTCTTTGCCGAGATGAAGGAGGGCTTGCGCAAGGCCGCCCACCGTCCCGACCTGCACATCCGCAGCATCGGCGTGGACACCTGGGGCGTCGATTTCGCCCTGACCGACAGCGCCGGCAATCTGCTCGCTCTGCCCGTGACCTATCGCGACCGGCGCACCGAGGGACTGAGCCGGCAGTTTATGGCCACCTGCGACGCCGATGCCCATTATGCTGAGGCGGGCTTGCAGACAATGGACATCAACACCCTCTACCAACTGCTGGCTATGCAGCACGAACAGGCCGACCTCCTCGCCATAGCCCGCCACTTGCTGTTCATGCCCGACCTCTTCGCCTTCTACCTTTGCGGCAGCGCTACCTGCGAATATACTATCGCCAGCACCTCCGAACTGCTCGACGCCCGCACGCGCTGGTGGAACGAACCGCTTATCCGCCGCCTCGGGCTGCGCTCCGACATGTTCCCCGCCATCGTCATGCCGGGCACGAAGCGTGGCACGCTCATGCCTGATGTGGCCCGCGAACTGGGGTTGGCGCCGGACGTGCAGGTGATTGCCGTGGGCAGCCACGACACGCAGAGTGCCGCCTTTGCGGCTCCCATACCTGCCGCTGAGAGCGCCACGACGGCCTTCCTCAGCAGCGGTACGTGGTCTCTGCTCGGCATCGACCTGCCCGAGCCTGTCCTCTCGCCCGAGGCACGCAAGGCCGGATACTCCAACGAGGGCAGTGTGAGCGGCGGCGTCAACTTCTTGCAAAACATCACCGGTTTGTGGTTCTTGCAGCAGTTGCAGGCCGAGTGGCGGCGTCAGGGCTGCAACTATTCTCACGCGGAGATGGTGCAGATGGCCGAGGCCCATGTCTGCCCAACCCTCATCGACGTGGACGACCCGGCATTTGCCAACCCACAGAGCATGGAGCAGGCCATCACGGACTACTGCCGCCGTAACGGTCTGGACGTGCCGGCCAGCCACGGCGCGATGTGCTACTGCGTCATCCACAGTCTGGCCCGGCGCTACGCCAAAGGCATAGCCCAACTCAACGCCCTGCTGCCCGCCCCCGTCCGAAAGGTGTGCATCATCGGCGGCGGCAGCCGCAACACGTTGCTTAACCGCCTCACGGCCGAGGCCACAGGGCTCGAGGTCTATACCGGACCGGCTGAGGCCACGGCCATCGGCAACATCCTGGTGCAGGCCATCGCCATGGGCGACATCGCTGGTAAGGACCAGGTGGCCTACTGCTGAAAGTTCCTCCGTCCGCCCTTCCCTTCCTTATATATATTATATGCGTATATTCCTCCTCCTCCCATGAGTCAGAAATCATCCATCTTCCGCCATAACGGCGTCTCGTATGTGGTGCCCTTCATCGTCATCACGTCGCTCTTCGCCCTGTGGGGCTTTGCCAACGACATCACCAATCCCATGGTCGCCGCCTTCCAGACGGTCATGGAACTGCCCGCCAGCCAAGCCTCGCTCATCCAGTTTGCCTTCTACGGCGGCTACGCCACGATGGCCATCCCCGCCGCCCTCTTCATCCGCCGCTACAACTATAAGTCGGGCATCCTCCTCGGCCTGGCCCTCTATGCCACCGGTGCCTTTCTCTTCATTCCCGCTGCGTCCCTGCAGAGTTTCACCTTCTTCTGCTGCTCACTCTATATCCTGACCTTCGGTCTGGCTTTTCTCGAGACGACGGCCAACCCCTTCATCCTCTCCCTAGGTTCGCGCGAGACCTCCACGCGACGCCTCAATCTGGCCCAGGCCTTCAACCCCATGGGGTCGCTCTGCGGCATGGCCGTGGCCTCGCTCATCGTCCTGCCCAACCTGTGGAGCGACCGCCGCGATGCGGCAGGCAAGATAATCTTCGACAGTCTGAGTGAGGCTGAGAAGGCCAACATCCGCCTGCACGACCTGGCCGTCATCCGCGACCCCTACGTCTGCATCGGCCTCGTCGTACTCATTATGCTCATTGTCATAGCCTTGATGAAGATACCGCAGACCCAGCAGACCACGACTACCGAGGGTCACCACAGCCTGCGCACCACGCTGTCCAACCTCTTCCACAACACCATCTACCGCGAGGGCGTCATTGCCCAGTTCTTCTACGTAGCCGCGCAGATTATGGTGTGGACGTTCATCATACATTATGCCGACAACTTGGGCATCAACAAGACCACGGCGCAGATGTACAATATCGTAGCCATGTCGCTGTTCCTCAGTTCGCGCTTCATCGCCACCTTCCTGATGAAGTATGTCAATGGCCGCCTGCTGCTGGCCATCTTCGGCATCGGCGCCGCCGTCGC
>CAMGHE010000022.1 GCA_946055775.1 uncultured Bacteroidales bacterium | reverse complement strand
CGCCGCCGGGGTTCAAAGTCGCCAGATGGCCTGGAGGCTGAGGTCGGTGCGCCAGGGGGCTGTGGTGCGCTGGGCGCCGCTGCCCGTCTCGTGGCGGTTGAACAGGCGCGTCGTGGCGTAGCGCAGGGAGAGGTGGAGGGCCGTGCCGAGAGGGCGCCATTCCGCCAGGGCGACGCCGCTGATGCCGTGATAGGCGAAGGCGGCGCTGGTGAAGGCATAGCGCATCTGCGGGGTGTAGGCATAGACGCGGGCGTCGTAACTGTCGGTGAAGAAGGCCGAGGTGAAGGCCGACATGGTCCACTGCTGCCGAGGGCGCCAGGCGGTGCGCAGCGAGAGCATCCACCCCATGGCAGTCCGTTCCGTCTGGCTGTGGCGCAGTGTGGCGTCGGCGCCGGGGACGAGCGTCCATCGTTCAGAGGGGTGCAGCGTGAGTTGGGCCTTGAGGCGGTGGGTGGTGACGTATTCCATCAGGTCGCTGTGGCCGGCAATGTCCTGCTGGCGCGTCTTCACCTGGTAGCGCCACAGACCCTCGGTGCCCGTGGCCAGCAGAGCCGTGACCTGGGCGTACAACTGCGCGCCCTTGGCGCACGAATGGGAGGTGCGGAAGGTGGGGCGGTGGAAGACGAAGGCGTCGGCCGCCAGCGTGGTCTCGGCCTTGCCCGTGGGGCGCAGGTGCAGGGCGGCGAGCAGTCCCGTCTCGTTCTGCGTATGGCTGTTTTGCGTCATGGCGTCGGCATGTACCGCCACATAGCGGGGCGACAGGTGGCGCACCTGCAGGGTGAGCGCCGTGTGGCGGGTACACATGGTGCGCAGCATGTGGGTGGTGGCGACGTGTGCCTGGCGGTCTATCGCCACCTCGCCCGTGGCCATCCAGCGGTCGCTGCGCAGGGTGTAGTCGGCACTGAAGGCCGCCGCGTCCTGTCCGCGCAGGAGGTAGCGGTTGTCGGCGCGCAGGGGCGGCACTAAGGGGTGGTTGAAACGGTCGGCCACCACGGTCAGTCCCCAGTCTGTCCGTCCCGTCTCGTGGCGCAGCATGGCCCCCGCCGTCATCATCCGTGCTGCATCGCGGTGCGCCCGCTCGGCCGCCGTGCGGTGCATGCCGTCGGTATAGACCGTGACGATGGTGTCGCCCTCCGTCCGCGCGTCGATGTGGCGCAGCGAGGCGAACACGCTGACGCTGTAACTCTGCCAGCGCTGCACAAAGGCCGCGCCGCGCAGGTAGCGGCTCTCGGTGGCCGAGGTGTGAGGCTGCACGATGCTGCCGGCGCGCGGCAGACGCTGGGCCAGAGTCAGGATGGAGGCGAAGGACGAGCGGCCGCATACTAGACCGTGGCCGGCATAGACGTTGTAGTCGCCGACGAGCAGGCGCGTCCTGCCGCGGCGCTCCAGTCGCAAGTCGGCATAGGCCGAGAGGTAGTCGAACGGGCTGTTGCCCTGGCGGGCGAAGGGTTCGCCGGCATCCTTCTGCCCCGTCAGTCCGAAGGCCGTCCCGCGGCTGTCTTCTGCGCGGTATCTGAGCGTGTGTGCCGTGGCATCGCCGGCATAGCGCTGGGCCTCGGTGGCCTGAGCGGTGTAGCCCTGGCGGCGGTAGAGCGGCACGGAGGCCGTCCATGCCACCATCTGGCGCAGGCGGTAGGGCGGCTCCTCATAGCGTGTGGTAGCAGCGACCGTCATGCTGTCGGAGCGCTCGCCCGGCACGGCAAAGAGCGTCATCCACTGGCGTTCGCGGCGCCCCATGCCAGGGACGAACATGAGGTCGCCCATGCTGGTGAAGCCCCGCCAGCGGCTGCGGCAGGCGATGAGCGAGTCGGTCATGGCCTCGGTCATGAAGGGCAGGGCCATCAGGTCGTCGCGCGAGGCGCGGTTGAGCGGCAGCGGGCATTGGCGCCACAGCGACAGGCGGTCGTACAGCACATGGTCGGTGCTGCCCTCGCCACTGTCGTCGATGTCGGGGAAGAAGGTTTCGGTGAAGGAGGCCCACAGCGCCTCGTCGTCGGGCGCCGTCGCGCCAGCCTGTGCCGAGGCCATGGGCGTGAGTCCACTCGCCATGGCGGCAGCGATGAGCAGACAGATGGCAAGGCAGCGCATATACATATAATATACTTAAGAGAAACCTAAGAGAAACCGGCGTTGCGGTGGGCTGCACAACGTCTCAAACGAGAGGGCATAGGTTGGCCTCTTAGAAGTCGATGGTCACTTTGACGTTGATGAGACGGCCCGTCAGATAGTTGGGCACGGCATAGCGGACGCCCGTCACGTCGGTAATCCAGGTATAGTTGTTGACGTTCTTGAAGTCCATGATGTTGAAGAAGTCCAAGCCCAGCCATGCCGTGCGCATGCCGCGTGCCGACCTGGTGTCGGCCTGTCGGCCGGGATAGAGGCGGTAACTCATGCCGATATCCACGCGGCGGTAGGCCGGGGCGCGAAACTGCCGCGCTTCGGTGCTGCTGTGCGTCGGTCCGAAGGGCAGGCCGTCGGCCACGGCACCCTTGAGGGCAAATTTCCAGCGGTCCGTGCCCGGGAAATAGTCTGTGAAGAAGAGCGAGACGTTGTAGCGCTGGTCCGTAGGGCGCGGCACCCACTCGCCGTTCAGGCGCTCCTGCGTGCGCATCAGCGAGAACGTCAGCCAACTGTCGGTGCCCGGCACAAACTCGCCGAAGATTTTGAAGTCGATGCCCGCGGCATAGCCCGTGGTGGGGCGGCTGCTGTCATAGACGATGCGCATGCCCTCGACGCTGTAGGGCAGCAGGCGGGAGAGCGCCTTGTAGTAGGCTTCGGCCGTGAAGCGGAAGGGGCGTCCAGCAGCGCGGAAGGTATAGTCGGCCCCCGCCACGATATGGAGCGAGCGCTGCGAGCGCGCCTTCTCGTTGAGGTGCACCTGGGCCACGCCCTGCTGCATCGTCGTATCGCGCATCTCGCGGTAGAACGGTGCCTGGTAGTAGAGGCCCACGGCGCCGCGCAGCGTCCACGACGGCGCGGCGGCCGGCAGGAAGCCCACCGACACGCGCGGCGACAGGAGCGTCTCGCTGCCCGCCGAACGGTGCGTCAGGCGCATGCCGTAGGTGACGTTGAGCAGACCCAGACGGCCCGTCGTGCGCCAGGTGTCCTGGACGTAAGCCTCGATGCTGCGGTTGCTCAGGGTGCAGGCCGACCGTTCGCTGTAGGCCAGCGCCAGACGGTCGGGCTGCATGGGCAGGGAGTGGCCCGACGAGTCGCGCATCTCCCACATGCGGGCGTTCTCCCTGACGTGCTGCCACTTGATGTCGGCCCCAGCCAGCAGCGTGTGGCGGCCCAGCCGTGTGCGCCAGCGCAGTGCGGCGTCATAGACCTCGGAGCGCAGGCGGTTGCGGCCGTGCTCGAGGTAGGCGCCGACGCCAATCTGCTCTTGCGAGGTGGCTTGGTTGAGGTAATACTCGCCGCTGATGTCGTAGGTCTCGCGCTCGTTCGTGGTGAAGGCCGAGAACTGCAACGCCAGGAACGACTGCGGCGTGAAATGGCGCGTCAGGGTGGCGGCGCCGAAGGCCGTGCAGAAGCGGTCCTTCTCCTGTCCGTCGAAATAGACCGTGAAGGTCTTGGCCTCGTTGATCGTGCCGAAGGACGTCTCGCGGTTGTGTGGCGTGAAGTGGTAGCGGTTGTCGGCGATGTCGGCGATGACGTCGGCGCTCCAGCGGCGGTTGGGGCGCCAGCTGATCGCCGTCTGCCACGACAGGAAGCGCGGGCGGTATTCGGCGTCGGTGTCGGTGGTGCCCAGCAGCAGACTGTTCGTCTTGTAGCGCAGCGACGACATGACGCTCAGGTGGCGGTTGGCCCAGGCGCCGTAGGCGTCGGCGCCGAGCAGCGAGGCCTGCACGGTGGCCTCCGGGCGCTCGGGCTGCTTGTAGGTGATGTCGAGCACGGACGACATGCGGTCGCCATAGCGCGCCTCGAAACCGCCCGACGAGAAGTTGATGCGATCAACCATGTAGGGGTTGATGGCCGAGAGTCCCTCCTGCTCGGCCGAGCGCACCAGCATGGGGCGATATACCTCGACGCCGTTGACATAGACGCAGTTTTCGCTGAACGAGCCGCCGCGTACGTTATACTGTGACGACAGTTCGTTGTGCGTCGAGACGCCCGCCTGTGTGGCAATCAGTTCCTCCACGGCATTGCCCGTGGTCGAGGGCATGTGCTTGGCGCTCTCGGCATCGATGCGTCCCATCTGCCCCGTCTGCACGCCGCGTCCCTTCACCTCGGCCTCGCCCAACTGCTGTGCGCCATATTCGGGCAGCATCACGTCCAGGCGTACCGAGTCGGCCGGGTTGCGCAGCAGGCGGCGGCGCGCGTCGTAGCCAATCATGGAGTAGGACAGGATGATGGTGTCGGCCGAGGTGCAGTAGAGCGTGTAGTGGCCCTGCAGGTTGCTCACGGTGGTGATGGCCGTGCCTACCACGCGGACCGACGCCAGCGGCAGCGGGGCGCCCGTTTGGTCGCTGATGGTGCCGAAGATGCGCGTGCGGTTCTGCCCCGCCAGGGTCAGGGGGAGCATGGCGAGGAGCAGGATGAAGAAGGTGGTGAGGGAAAGGTGATGACGCATGAGGAGGGAGAAGTGAGAGGATGTCGGCGGGCGTTGTCAGGCCAGCGTTTCGAGGATGCCCTGTTCGCGGTGCTCCAGCACGACGCGGACGCCGTACTTGTCGTGCAGGTGGTGGGCCAGGCGTTCGGCGCTATAGACGCTGCGGTGCTGTCCGCCCGTACAGCCGAAGGCAATCATCAGGTGGGTGAAGCCACGCTGGATGTAGCGCTCCACGTGGGCGTCGGCCAGGGCGAAGACATGGTGGAGAAACACGAGAATCTCGCCCTCGTCCTCGAGGAAGCGGATGACCGCCTCGTCGCGTCCCGTCAGGTTGCGGTAGGGGGCGTAGCGGCCGGGGTTGTGCGTGCTGCGGCAGTCGAAGACGTAGCCGCCGCCATTGCCCGAGGGGTCGGCGGGCAGCCCTTTCTTATAAGAGAAGCTCATGACGCGCACCGTCAGCGCGGGGTGGGGGGCCGCCGGAAATTCCGGCTTTTCCGGAGAATCCGGACAATCCAGACAATCCGGACAATCTGGACAATCCGGGGCTTCCGGGGCTTCCGGGCTCCGCCCAAACTGCGGCAGTTCGGTCAGCGCGGTGAGCACCTCGTGCAGGTAGGGGTAGGGACGGCATACGCCCAGCGCCAGCGATTCGCGCAGGTTGGCGATGGCCAGGGGGATGCTGTCCAGGAAATACTGCTTGCGCTCGAAGTAGCCGCGTAAGCCGTAGGCCCCCAGCACCTGCAGCGTGCGGAAGAAGACGAAGAGGCGCAGGCCCCCGCGCAGGGCCTCCTCGTCGAAGGCGCAGATGGTGTGCAGTTCGTCGGTATAGGCATCCACCATGCGCTGGCGCAGGTCGTGCGGGTACTGTGCCGACGCCTGCCACAGGTACGACGCCACGTCATACTGCAACGGGCCCATCTGTCCGCCCTGATAGTCGATGAAGTGCGGCTCCCCATCGCAGAGCATCACGTTGCGCGCCTGGAAGTCGCGGTAGAGGAACGTGCGCAGGGGGCGGCCATTGTCGTCGTGCGGCTGTCCCGCCGGCGTGGCTAAGCGTGTGGCCAGACGCAGCAGGTCCGCCTCGAGGCGCACCTCATCGATGGGCATGTCGTGGGTGCGTAGGAAGCAGTAGCGGAAATAGTTGAGGTCCATCATCGCCGCCTGCACGTCAAACTCGCGCGGCGTCAACAGTCGCGACGCCTCCAGGTCGCATGCCCCCTCCACCTGCAGGTGGGGCAGCAGGCGCAGCGTGCGCTCGATGAGCGCCTTTTCGTCCTCACTGTAATGGCCGCCCGCCTGCCGTCCATGCGAGAGGGCGTGGTAGAGCGAGGTGCGTCCCAGGTCGGTCTGCAGGTAGCGCAGGCCGTCCGGCGTCTCGGCCATAATCTGCGGCACGGGCAGGCCGCGCTCGGCAAAATGGCGGCTCAGGTAGGTGAAGCAGCGGTTTTCCTCGGCATTGCCGTTGATGACGCCGATGAGCGTCGTGCCGTCCTGCCCCGTGAGGCGAACGTAATGGCGGTTGCTGCCCGCCTTGGGCAGGGCTTCGATGCTCAGCGGTGAGGCGCCGCTGTATTTGCGGTAGAGCTCGACGAGTTGGTCCATGAGGAGGATGGAGAAGAGAGTGGGGAAAGAAAGGTTAACGATTGTGGGCAGGTGCTTCAGCCGATGGGCGCTTTTTATGGTTGTATTGCGGCAGGCCACCTACAGGCGTTTGGCCGTTGCCATCAGCGTGACGGCCGCCAGGGCCGCCGTTTCGGTGCGCAGGCGGCAGGGCCCCAGTGATATGGCTTGCCAGCCCAGACGTAGCGCTTCGGCCACCTCATCTGGGGCAAAGTCGCCCTCCGGGCCAATGAGCACCACCGTGTCGGCATCGGCCTGGATGATGTCGGCTAGATGAGGTGCCGCTGGCGCTGTTGCGTCATCGCCCTCGCCCATGTCTAAACAATGGGCAATCAGTTTCTGTCCAGGCCGGCCAGCCTCGTCCCTGAGAAATTGCTTCAGCGGGTGCATAGTATCTACCTGCGGTAGCGTGGCCTTGTGGCTCTGCTTGGCTGCTGAGACGATGATGCGGCTGATGCGTTCGTCCTTGAGCGCCTTGCGTTCGGAGTTGTGGCAGAGCACGAAATGCAGAGCATCGATGCCCGTCTCGGTCACCTTCTCGGCCAGCCATTCCATGCGGTCGGCGTTCTTCGTCGGCGCCACCGCCAGGCGTATGCTGCCGCGATGGGTGGGGCGTTCGGGGCGCGAACCCGTCACCTCGACGACGCAGGCGCGCGGCGAGGCTTCCGTGATTTCGGCGTCGTAAAACCGGCCCTTACCGTCCATGGCCCACAGGCTGTCGCCCGTCCGCATGCGCAGCACGCGCACGGCATGGGCGCTCTCGTCGGCAGGCAGGGTGCCCGTCAGGGCTATCTCGGGGGCATAAAACAAATGCTGCTCTTTCATCGGGTAGTCGTGTTTTAAGAGACAAAAGTAATGAAACGCCGCCGATGGGCCAAGACGCCCCTCCGCTTTTTTGCAGACGGAATGTAAAACAACCACGCGGCTGAGGGTTACTATTTGCTGCGCGACGACATTAAGTGCATATTGAAGAAGATAAATATGAAGGTATGAAACGAATCTTGTTGCTCCTTTTCTTCCTGCTGGGATGCTTGACCATTCAGGCGCAGAGCGATTATCATCTCCGGCAGGCACAGACGTACCAGCGCGAGGCTGCCCGCTACACACGTCAGGCCGAACACTACGAGCGTGAGGCCGACCGCTACAATCTGGAGGCGCAAAGGCATCTGCGGGAAGCGGAGCGCCAGTCGCGACGCAAAGACTATGCCCAGGTGAGAGTGTACCAACAGCGTGCCAGTCGCGCCATCGATCAGGCCGAAACCTATTCTCGTCGTGCCCACCAAGCCCGCGAGCGTGCGCAGGAGTATATGCGGAGGGCCGAAAGAGAACTGAACAAAAGACGCTAAGAAGGGGGACAAAGGTCCTCCGCAGTGTATAACGTGACAAACGCACCACAGAAGGCCTACCACTGATGAGAAAGCGGGGAGGAGCACGGAGTGTAGGCCGTGGGGGCGTGAGTATTCACCTTAAAATAAGAAGTAAAAATTATGGAAAAGAAAGTTTTGCAGAAGACGCAAGTATTTAACGTGATTATCCTTGACCGCAGCGGGTCGATGGAGAGCATCCGTCAGGCCGCCGTCGATGGCTTCAACGAAACGCTGGCGGGCATCAAGAAGGCACAGGAGAAATTTGCCGTCACGCAGGACCACTTCGTTACGCTGGTGACGTTCTGCGGTTGCGGCACCGAATATGTGATGGATAAGAAGCCCGCCGCCGAGGCTCGGCCGCTGACGATGAACGATTTCCGCCCCTGCTGCATGACGCCGCTGTATGACGCCATGGGCTGCACCCTCACCGCCATGCACCGCCATGTGGAGAAGATGGACGACTGCGTGGTGGTGGTGACCATCATCACCGACGGCATGGAGAACGCCTCGCGCGAGTATAGCGGCAAGAACATCAAGGCGCTCGTGGAGCGTCTGCGCAGCGAGGGCTGGACGTTCACCTATATGGGTGCCAACCAGAACGCCGTGGAGGTGGCATCGGAACTGTCTATCCGCAATTCGCGAAACTTTGCCTACACCAACGAGGGCACGCGCGACACGATGAGCAAGGACAGCCGGACGCGCATGAACTTCTTCCACCGTCTCTCGGAGATGAAGCAGGAAGAAGCCCAAAGCCCCGAATGTGGCGCCATGCCCGTGCAGGAACGCCGCTGCCGATATACCGCGATGGCCGACGAGGCTTTCGACGAGGAGGAGGGCAAGTGAGCCCCGCCTGAACGTCAACGAACAGCACTTCAATAAATACGAAACATCCGCAATGCCTGCTCAGGGCCTTGCGGATGTTTGTGTTGTAGGGGAGTGTTTGCGTTGTAGGGGATGTAGGGGAATGGGGCGCGCGCCGGTGGGGTCGGGGAGATGCCGGGCACCGAGGGCGTGGGTCATTGCGCGTGCCCGCGGCCGCCCTGACGCTGGCGCATGTGCTGCATGAGCTGCTTTTCCAGTTCATAGACGCGCTCTATCTCTTTGGGGGTGAGGAAGCGGCGGTACTCCTTATAATACTTCTTGCGTATGGCCAGCACCTTCTCCGAGCGGCTGAAGCGTGCTTCGATGTCGGCCTGGGCCTCGTCGTTGCCGTAGCCCTGCTGTCTCTGGCGGCGCCGTTGGGGAGCGAGTGCCCATATCTCCTGCTGCTTGCGGCAATACACGGGGATGAAGCGGGCCGTCTTCTTGTCGTTGAGCGGCACCTGGCGGGCGATGTGGCGCGCCTGGGTCTCTGCCATTTGCTGGCGGCGTTTTTGGCGCTGGGCATCAGGCTTCTGGGCCAGGCCGGGCAGGGTGAGGAGCATCAGCAGGAGAGCGGTGAACCAAAGGCGCGGGTTGAGACTGAGGTGGGGGAAGAGGGACATGGTGAGAGGGGTGGGAAGGATGGTTGGAGAATGAGGGGGATTCGGGCAGCGGACGCGTGTGTCAGTTGTCCATGAAGGGGTCGTCCTGGTAGAGGGCAATGAGGAAGTCTTGGTCGTCGTCGCAGAGGTTGGCAAAGGCGGCCTCGACGTCGGCTTCGGTGGACGACGCTACGCTGGCGGGGCGCAAGCCGAGCACGCAGACGGCGGCTACGGCTGCAGCTGCCGACACGGCCCATTCCGTCCATCGCCGCCACCGCAGGCTGATGGTGCGTGCACCACCAGGCGTCGCGGCGGTAGGGGAGGCGGCCACATCGGGACGGCGACCGTCGCCCTTGCTTTCGCCAATGCGCAGCATGACGTTGCGCTCAATCTGTTCGAGCGTACCCTCCGGCATACGGTAGGGCATGCGCTTGGGCAGGGAGTCAAGGTTAAATTCGGTCATGGTCTTATCGGGCTTCGTGGGCGGTCATATATTCGGTAATCTTCTGTTTGGCCACGTGGAAACTGGCCTTGGCGCTGGTGGCGGGGATGCCCGTCACCTGGGCAATCTCGTCGTAACTCATCTCGGAATAGTAGCGCAGGTTGAACACCAGTTGCTGCTTGGTGGGCAGGCGGTGTATGGCCTGTTGCAGGCGCAGCAGGATGGCGTCGCCTTCGGCCGCGTCGTCGATAGCCTCGTCGGCTATGCGACCGGCCTGCGCCTCGCCCTCGTCATCGTCGAGTGACACCACGTCCGTGCGGCGGCGGCCGATGATGCGCAGTGCCTCGTGCGTGGCGACGGTGTAGATCCAGCAGCGCAGGTTGCCGTCGTCGCGGCGCGTGTCGAAGGCGCGGAACAGGCGGACGAAGGTCTCCTGCGTGGCGTCTTGCGCGTCTTCGTGGTCCACCACCATGCGGCGGATGTGCCAATAGACGGGCTCGCTGTATTGGACCATCATCAGGCGTATGCCCTCGGCGGGTGCCTGCGTCATAGCGGCGATTATGTCGCTGTCTGAGATCATTGCGGGATGAGCGTCGGGAGGAGAGAAAGGGAGTAGGGGGATGGGACCGTGGGCCGGTAATTAGGGATATTGGCGCCACGACCCCGTTGTCCCGTTGTTATTTCAGTACATAGACGGTCTTCTTGCCTTCGGCCTTGGCCTTGATGCCAGCATTGGGCATGTTGCAGAATGCGGCCAGTTCGCCTTCGGCCATGGCGCGCTTGAGGCCCGTCATCTTGGCATAAGCCTTGGCGTTGATGGCACCGTGACCCTTGATGTAAGCCTTGGCCATCTCCAGACGCTGCATGCGCGAGAAGGGCGTGTAGCGGTTCGTTGCCTTGCAGGTGTGCTTCTTGGCCTTGCAGGCTTTGCACTTGGCCTTGCAGGCTTTGCACTTGGCCTTGCCGCACTGGGCCTGAGCCATCATGTGCCGGCGCTGCATGCCGCGTATGCGCTGCTGCATGAGGTGCTGCTGTCGCGGCGTGAGGTGCTGGCCCTGGCGCACCATCGGGCGCTGTACGCGCTGCATGCGGCCGGCAGCCTGACGCATACGGACGGCGGGACGCACGCGGGCGCCAGCCTTGTGGGTGCAGGTGTCGCACTGTTCGCCGGGACGGGCGGTGCAGGCTTTGGCGTCGCGGATGCCGTCGTTACACTGGGTGCACGTGGTCGTGGTCTGGGCCTGTGCAGAGGTGAAGGCGATGGTCAGGGCCATCGTCAGGAGGCTTTTGCAAAGAATAGAGGTTCTCATAATGTGTGATGTGTTTTTGATAAGGCGGTTTCGCCTTGGGGTTTAACGATGATTGTGTTGTCGTTCGACATATATAAGACCTGCTATGTGGGCAAAAGTAAAAAAGGATGCGGAAAAAAAAGTGCACCTTCGGAAAAAATGCGAGCCGCCTGTGCGCGGAGATGGGTACAGGCGGCTCGCTGGAGATAGGTCGTGGTCTTGCGACGGCGGGGTAGAGACTATCCGCCGAAGTTGTCGTACATGATGCTTTCGGGTTCTACGCCGAGGCTGTCGAGCATGTTGACAACGGCCTTCGACATGGGGCCGGGGCCGCACATGTAGTACTCGATGTCCTCGGGGGCCTCGTGGTTCTTGAGGTAGGTCTCATAGATAACCTGATGCACGAAGCCTGCGGTATATTTCACGCCGGCGGCGTCGGCAGCGGGGTCGGGACGGTCGAGGGCCAGGTGGAAGGAGAAGTTGGGGAACTCCTTCTCCAGCTGCAGGAAGTCCTCGAGATAGAACACCTCGTTGAGGGCGCGGGCGCCATAGAAATAGGACATCTTGCGGTCGGTGGTGCGCAGGGTCTTGGTCATGTGCATAATCTGTGCACGCAGGGGAGCCATACCGGCGCCGCCGCCCACCCACATCATCTCCTTCTTGCTGTCGAAGATGGGGTGGAAGTCGCCGTAGGGGCCGCTCATGATGACCTTGTCACCGGGCTTGAGGGTGAAGATGTAGGACGAGGCGATACCGGGCATGACGTCCTGGAAGCCGGGGCCCTGGTCTTTGGGTTTGAAGGGCGGCGTGGCGATACGCACGGTGAGCATGATGCGGTCGCCCTCGGCGGGGTAGTTGGCCATGGAGTAGGCGCGGATGGTGGGCTCGGTGTTGCGGCACTTCAGGCCGAAGAGGCCGAACTTCTGCCATGCGGGCAGGTATTCGTCGCCGATGAGGCTCTTGTCGATGTCCTTGTCGTAGTCCATCTCGTAGGCGGGAATCTTGATCTGTGCGTACGAGCCGGGGACGAAGTCCATGTGCTCGCCCTTGGGCAGGGCCACGATGAACTCCTTGATGAAGGTGGCGACGTTCTTGTTGGAGATGACTTCGCACTCCCACTCCTTGACGCCGAGCACGCTGTCGGGCACGGTGACGGCCAGGTCGCCCTTGACCTTGCACTGGCAGCCCAGACGGTAGTGTTCCTTAATCTGCTTGCGGGTGAAGTGGCCCTTTTCGGAGTCGAGGATGTCACCGCCGCCTTCGGGCACCTGACATTTGCACTGGCCGCAGGAGCCCTTGCCACCGCAGGCCGAGGGCAGGAATACGCCGTTGGCCGAGAGGGTGGTGAGGAGCGAGCCGCCCTGTTCCACACTGATTTTCTTCTTGCCGTTGAGCGTGAGGGTGACCTCGCCGCCGGGGGTGAGGTAGCGCTTGGCCACCAGGAGGATGATGACCAGCACGAGGATGATGGCGAGGAAGACGCCGATACTTGCTAATATGAAGTGAATGTCCATTGTTCTTTAGGATGATAGAAGATGAATGGATTTAGATGCGCAGGCCGGAGAAGCACATGAAGGCGATGGCCATCAGGCCCACGGTGATGAACGTGATGCCCAGGCCCTGGAGTGCGCGGGGCACGTCGGTATAGGCCATCTTCTCGCGGATGGCGGCCAGGCCGACGATGGCCAGAATCCAGCCGATACCCGACGAGAGGGCATAGACGAAGGCGTCGCCGATGCCGCCGATGGCCTGCGAACTGGTGGCGGGGTCCATCTGGATGCGCTGCTGCATGAAGAGGCTGGCACCCATGATGGCACAGTTGACGGCGATGAGCGGCAGGAAGATACCCAGCGCTGCATAGAGCGAGGGCGAGAACCGCTCCACAATCATCTCAACCAGTTGCACAATGCCGGCAATCACGGCGATGAAGAGGATGAACGAAAGATAGGTCAGATCGACACCGAAGATGCCGCTCTCGTCCAGGACGTATTTCTGAAGCAGATAATCGACGGGGACGGTGACGAGGAGCACAAAGGTGACGGCGATGCCCAGACCGAGCGAGGTCTTGACATTCTTGCTCACGGCCAGGTAGGAGCACATGCCCAAGAACGAGGCGAAAATCATATTGTCCACAAAGATGGAGCGGACAAAGAGGCTCAGTGTATGTTCCATATAAATAGGTATAACTGTTCGGATGGGATGTGTGACAGATTACTTTTTGGTGTCCTCCTTGAGGATGGCACGGTGTGCCCATACCACGCAGCCCAGCAGGATCATGGCCATGGCGGGCGTGACCATCATGCCGTTGGTGGGATAGCCGGGGATGATGGTGATGTCAAGCAGGGTGCCGGCGCCGAAAAACTCGCGGGCGGCACCGATAATCACCAGGATGTAGGCGTAGCCCAGACCGCTGCCCACGCCGTCGAGGAAACTGGGCCAGGGGCCGTTTTGCATGGCGAAGGCCTCGAGGCGGCCCATGAGGATACAGTTGGTGATGATGAGGCCCACATAGACGCTGAGCTGCACGCTGACGTCATAGGCGAAGGCCTTGAGCACCATGCTGACGATGGTGACGAGGGTGGCCACGACGACCAGCTGGATGATGATGCGGATGCGCAGGGGGATGGTCTTGCGGATGAGGGAGATGATGACGTTGGCAAAGGCCGTGATGACCGTCACGGAGAGGCCCATGACGATGGCCGGCTCAAGCTTCGCCGTCACGGCCAGAGCCGAGCAGATACCGAGGACCTGAACGAGCACGGGGTTGTCGATGCCCAGAGGGGCGGCAAAGACCTGACGGTTGGCTTTGGAGAATAACTGGCTCATTTCGTTTCGTTGTTTTTCAGGTTCAAAAGATAGTTCTTGTACTTGGCCACGGTGCTTTGGAGCATGTCGCTCACGCCGTTGCCCGTGAGGGTGGCGCCGCTGATGCCGTCACACTGTGTGGTCTCGTCGTCCTTCTTGCTGCCGTTTTTCACGACAGAGAGGGCGTGGCTGGCGTCGGCCGAGGTCAGGCGCTTGCCGACAAACTGGTTGGAGAAGTCGTCGGTGGCGATGAGGGCGCCCAGACCGGCGGTCTCGCTCTCGTGACCGAAGTAGATGCCATAGACGGTCTCGCAGTCGGCATTGACGGCCATGTAGCCCCAGATACCGCCCCAGAGGCCCTTGCCCACCATGGGCAGGACATACTTGGTAGCGTCGTTCGTCTGGCAGATGAAGACGGGCAGGCAGGTGTCGCTGATTTCCTTGCGCTTCACCTCGAAGCCGCCGGTGGTATCAACCACGGTGCCGGCGGTATCGACGATGATGGCGCTGGTGACCACCGAGGCATAGACGTCTTCTACCTCGGCCTGTGCGGGCTTGAGGTGGAGCGACGAGAGGATCTGCTTCTTGGTGTCGATGCGTTCGTTCGCCGTGATGGCGGGTTTGAGGACCTGCGATACCGTAGCCAGGAGGAAGGCAACGACAACGACCACGCCGCAGGCGTAGAGGATGGTGTATGAGTTGCTGTTGGTGTTGAGTTTCATGGCGCGGATTATTTTTGGGTTTTAGCGCGGCGGAGACGCTTGTTGATGTTGCGCTGCACCACGCAGTAGTCGATAAGCGGGGCAAACATGTTCATGAAGAGGATGGCCAGCATCATGCCCTCGGGATAGCCGGGGTTGAGCACGCGGATGATGATGGCCAGGGCACCGATGAGGAAGCCATAGACATACTTGCCGCTCTGGGTGCGGGCGCTGGTCACGGGGTCGGTGGCCATGAAGACGGCGCCGAAGCAGAAGCCGCCCAGGGCCAGGTGCTCATACCAGGGGATGTTGGCCACCTGGTTGCTCTCGAAGCCTGCCACGTTGAAGAGGAAGGCCACGACGGCACCGCCCACAAAGACGCTGGCCATCGTGCGCCACGAGGCAATCTTGGTCCAAAGCAGGATGGCAGCGCCGATGGCGATGGCGATGACGGAGGTCTCACCGATGGAGCCGGGCATGAGGCCGCTCACCATGTCGCCAAACTGGAAGGACATGGGGTGGCCGGCGGCAGCTTCGCCGAGGGGCGTGGCCTTCGTCACGGCATCAGGCACCTGACCACCGAGACCAAGGATGGGGTCTTTGGCCACCCATACGGCATCGCCGCTCATGCTGGTGGGGTAGGCGAAGAAGAGGAAGGCGCGGGCCACGAGGGCGGGGTTGAAGATGTTCATACCCGTACCGCCATAGACCTCCTTGGCGAAGATGACCGAGAAGGCCACGGCAAGGGCCAGCATCCACAGCGGGCAGCCCACGGGGACAATCATCGGGATGAGCAGACCCGTCACCAGGTAGCCCTCCTGAATCTCCTCCTTCTTCCACTGGGCCACGATGAACTCGATGCCGAGGCCCACGGCGTAAGAAACGATAATCTTGGGAAGGGTCACGGCCAGGCCATAGAAGAACATGGACAGGGCGCTGGCGTCAATGTGCGAATACTGCGCATTCCAGTAGCCGATGTTGTACATGCCGAAGAACAGCGCGGGGAGCAGGGCAATGACGACGAACGACATGATGCGCTTCGAGTCGATGGCATCATGGATGCTGGCGCCGCAGCGCGACGTGGTGTGCGGCACAAGGAGGAACGTTTCCATACCCTCGAATACGGAATGGAAGGCGTGCAGCTTGCCATTCTCCTCGAACGAGGGACGGATTTTGTCGAAGAATTTCTTTATCATGATGTATGATGTGTGTAGGATGGATGGGCCTCTCCTTTATCCCCTCTGCCTATACGGCGTATAGTATAATGCGGTGTATGGGGGAAGGGCATGGGGAGAGGAAACAGCGTCAGGCGTTCTCTTTTCTCAGCAGGTCAAGCCCTTCGCGGACGATGCGCTGCAGTTCGAGTTTGGAGGAATCGACAAATTCGGCCACGGCGAAGTCTTCGGGGGCCACCTCGTAGATACCCAGTTCTTCCTGCTTGTCAATGTCGCCGGTGATGATGGCCTTGACGAGGTGTTCGGGGAAGATGTCCATGGGGAAGACGCGCTCATACTCGCCGCTCATAATCATGTGGCGCTCGCCGCCCTTGATGCGGCAGTCCAGGTTGTAGCGGCGCGAGCGGCCCTGCAGCCACGAGAAGTAGCTGTGGTTGGTCGAGAAGTCGTTCGTGCGGGGCATAATCCATCCCAGCACCTCGTCCACGTCGTCGCCTTCGGGGATGACGCAGACCTCGCGCGAGAAGGCGCCGAGGAAGCCGTCCTTCTCGCTCTTGTAGCCAACGAGGGGATTGCCGTTGATGATGCGCATGTGGCGGTCGGTCTCTGCCAGGCGGCCGTCGAGCAGGTCGGCGATGGGCGTGCCCACGAGGACGTCGGCATAGTCGGGCTCAGTTACGCCCGAGCCGGCGACGGCGATGCGGCGCTCCATGATGACGCGGCCGGTGGCCACATAGCGGCCGATCATGACGACGGCACCGGGGTCGAGCGTCCATACCACCTCGCCCTTGTTGATGGGGTCAACGTGGTTGATGTGTACGCCGACGTTGCCGGCGGGGTTGGGACCGGCGAAGACGCTCACCTGCACCTCCTTGACGGGGAGCAGTGGCGTGTTGATCTGTTCGGGACTGATGCCCAGGTGTACGGGTGCCATTTTGGCCAGGGCGCGGAGGCCCGTCTTGAAGTCGTCCTCATGGCCTTCGACGGCGAAGGAGAAGTCGGCTGCCAGAGGCATCTTGCTGAATGCCGAGACGAAGATGGCCTTGGGCATGACCTCGGGCGAGGCGATGACGTCGTAGGGACGCTGGCGCACGAAGGCGAAGAGGCCCGCCTTGAGCAGGCTGGCCAGGATGTCGCTGCCGCTGGCCTTGTCGATGGCGATGGGGCTGTCCTGGCGGCAGGTCTGCTTGCCGTCGCTCTGTACGCTGACGTGGAGCAGTTTGCGGCGGTCGCCGCGAACGATGGCCGCCACGGTGCCGCTGACGGGCGAGACGAAGTGAATCTTCTCGGTAGCCTTGTCCACGAAGAGCGGATCGCCGGCATCGACGTGCTGTCCCTCCTTGACGACGACGCGGGGCACGATGCCGTTGAAGTCGTCGGGCGAGAGGGCGTACACGGCCGAGGGCTTGATGGTGCGCACCTTGTGTGCGGCTTCGCCCTCGAGATGCAGGTCCAGGCCTTTCTTGATTTTGTACAATGCTTTCATGATGTAGGTTGTTGTGTGTGTGTCGTGTGTGGTTATCTCAGCCTCCAGCGCCGGCCGTCGTGCTGCAGTTCGAGCATGAGCTCTTCGTGCGAGCTGTCGGCATAGGTTACGCAGATGAAGGCTGTGGCGGCGCGTCCGTCGTCGGTGTGCTCCACGCGCTGTGTGTGGGCACCGACGGCGCGGCTGCTGTCGTCGCCGGCGCTGTCGGCGGCGTGCTGCTTGTAGAGGTTGACCATGTCGTTGCGGTAGCTTTCGGGCTTGTCGTCGCACGAGAGCATCAGTGCGACATAGGCGTCGTAGCGCCCGCCCAGGTACAGGGCATACATGGCGTCCACCTCCTCGGCCGTGATGGGTGCCGGCTTACCGGCTATGGCCGGCGTGTCGGTCTCCTTGGCGTTGGCGCCGCCGCATGCCGCTGTGCTCAGTCCCATGGCTGCGGCCATGAGCAGGACGAGCAGGGCGTGGAGCGGGTGGCGCAGAGCGTGATGCTGCTGACTGCTCATTTCGCGCGGACGTAGATGTTTATCGGTGTGCCCGTGAAGTCCCAGCGCTCGCGTATCTTGTTTTCCAGAAAGCGCTTGTAAGGCTCCTTGACGTACTGCGGCAGGTTGGCGTAGAACACGAACGAGGGGATGTGCGTGCCCGGCAACTGGGCGCAGTACTTGATTTTGATATACTTGCCCTTGATGGAGGGTGGGGGATAGGCTTCGATGAGCGGCAGCATCTCCTCGTTGAGTTTGGCGGTGCCGACGTGACGCTTACGGTTGAGGTAGATATCCTTGGCCGTCTCCAGCACCTTGAAGATGCGCTGCTTGGTCAGGGCCGAGGCGAAGATGATGGGGAAGTCGGTGAAGGGTGCCATGCGCTCGCGGATGGCTTGCTCGAAGTGCTGTACCACCTCCTTCGACTTGTCCTCGACCAGGTCCCACTTGTTCACCACGACCATCAGGCCCTTGCCGTTGCGCTGGATGACCTGGACGATGTTCATGTCCTGACCCTCGATGCCGCGGGTGGCGTCGATGAGCAGGATGCAGATGTCGGAGTTTTCGATGGCGCGGATGGAGCGCATCACCGAGTAGAACTCCAGGTCTTCCGTCACCTTGTTCTTCTTGCGTATGCCGGCGGTATCGACCAGGAAGAAGTCGAAGCCAAACTTGGTGTAGCGCGTCAGGATACTGTCGCGCGTGGTGCCGGCAATGTCGGTGACGATGTGGCGGTCTTCGCCGATGAAGGCGTTGATGAGACTGCTCTTGCCCACGTTGGGGCGGCCCACCACGGAGAAGCGGGGGATGTTGTCCTCCTCTTCGTCCTGTTTCTTGTCGGGGCCGAAGCACTCCATGATGCGGTCCAGCAGTTCGCCGGTGCCGCTGCCCGAGATAGAGGCTACGCAGTAGGGCTCGCCCAGGCCGAGGCTGTAAAATTCGGCCGCGTTGTAGCGGTCGGTGGGCGAATCGACCTTGTTGGCGCAGAGGATGACGGGCAATTTGGTCTGCCGCAGTATCTTGGCCACCTGGTCGTCCAGGTCGGTCACGCCGTTCTTGGCATCGACCAGAAAGACGATGACGTCGGCCTCCTGTGTGGCGAGCAACACCTGCTTGCGTATCTCGCCCTCGAAGATGTCGTCCGAGTTGACCACCCAGCCGCCCGTGTCGATGAGCGAAAATTCGCTGTCGCCCCACTGACATTTGCCATATTGGCGGTCGCGCGTGGTGCCGGCTTCATCGCTCACGATGGCGTGGCGGGTGCCCGTCAGACGGTTGAAGAGTGTGGACTTGCCCACGTTCGGGCGGCCCACAATGGCTACTATTCTTGACATATATTATGATTGCAATTGATAAGGAAAGGGTGGAGCGGCGCTCAGTCTTGCATGTGTCTCAGTCTTGCATATAGCCAAACTGTTCCAGTCGCTTGACCGAGTTGCGCCAGTCCTTCTCCACCTTGACGAAGAGTTCCAGATAGATGCTCTTGCCGAAGAATTTCTCCAGCGTGCGGCGGGCCTCGGTGGCCACCTTCTTGAGGGCCACGCCCTGATGGCCGATGAGGATGCCCTTCTGGCTTTCGCGCTCGCAGAAGATGACGGCGTGGATGTGGATGCTGTGCTCCTTCTCCTTAAACTGCTCCACGGCCACCTCCACGGAGTAGGGGATTTCCTTGTCGTAGTAGAGCAGTATTTTTTCGCGGATGATTTCGTTGACGAAGAAGCGTGCCGGCTTGTCCGTCCACTGGTCCTTGCCGAAATAGGGCGGCGACGGCGGCAGCAGCTGCATGATGCGCTGCATGACATTCTGCACGTTAAACTTCACCTTGGCCGAGATGGGGAATATCTCGGCGCGCGGTATGCGCTCGTGCCACTCGGCCACCAGCTGCTCCAGGTCTTTCTGGTTGGACAGGTCTATCTTGTTGATAAGCACCAGGATGGGCACGTCCATCTTCTGCACTTTCTCAAGGAAGGCACTGTTCTTCTCGGGCTTCTCGATGACGTCCGTCACGTAGAGCAGTACGTCCGCGTCTTGCAGGGCCGATTCCGAGAAGGCCAGCATACTCTCTTGCAGTTTGCAGCCATCGGGGTTGAGCACGCCCGGCGTGTCCGAGAAGACCACTTGGGCCTCGTCCGTGTTGACGATGCCCATGATGCGGTGGCGCGTGGTCTGCGCCTTGAAGGTGGCTATGCTGATGCGCTCGCCCATGAGGAGATTCATGAGCGTCGATTTGCCGACGTTGGGGTTGCCGACGATGTTGACAAAGCCTGCTTTATGCTCCATAGTATATATAGGTATGGGCTGTCGGCCCGTGGGAGAAAGACAATACCGGGAGAAGTCGGTGGCCGGAGCGTATGGCTTCTGCCGCCGGCTTCTCCCGGTCAGTAATGCGAGTGGTTAAAGCGATTTACTTGTTTCCGTCGTAGGCCCACTTCAGGTAGGCTGCACCCCAGGTGAAGCCGGCGCCGAAGGCGCAGAGCACGAGGTTGTCGCCCTTCTTCAGTTGCTTCTCGTAGTCCCAGAGGGCGAGAGGCAGTGTGCCGGCCGAGGTGTTGCCGTAGCGCTGGATGTTGACCATCACCTTGTCCATGGGCAGTTCGAGGCGGTTGGCTACGGCCTCGATGATGCGGACGTTGGCCTGGTGGGGGATGACCCAAGCAATGTTGTCGTGGTCAAGGCCGTTACGTTCGGCTACAAGGGCGCAGGCATCGCTCATGTTGGTCACGGCAAACTTGAACACCGTGCGGCCCTCCTGATGCAGGTAGTGCATGCGGTGGTCGATGGTGAAGTAGGAGGGGCTGCATACGCTACCGCCGGCCTTCAGACAGAGGAAGGGAAGGCCCTTGCCGTCGGTACGGAGGAAACTGTCTTTCCAGCCCAGGTCCTCGGTGGAGGGTTCCACCATCACGGCAGCAGCACCGTCGCCGAAGATGGGGCAGGTGGCGCGGTCGGTGTAGTCCACGATCGACGACATTTTGTCGGCGCCGCACACCACAATTTTCTTGTAGCGGCCGCTCTGTACCATGCCAGCGGCGGCATCCATGGCAAAGAGGAAGCCGCAGCATGCAGCCTGCATATCAATGGCGAAGGCGTTCTTCATGCCCAGGCGTCCGATGACAATCGACGACGTCGAGGGGAAGTGGTAGTCGGGGGTGGTGGTGGCCACGATGAGGCAGTCCACTTCCTGGGGGTCGGTGCCCGTCTTCTGCAGCAACTGCTTCACAGCCTTGCGGGCCATGTAGCTGGTGCCCAGACCTTCTTCGTTCAGAATGCGGCGCTCCTTGATGCCGATGCGCGTCATGATCCATTCGTCGTTCGTATCGACCATGCGCGACAGTTCGTCGTTGTTGAGCACATATTCGGGCACGTAGCCGCCGACGCCCGTGATGACAGCATTTATCTTTTCCATAAAGGTGGATTCAGTGGTTTCGTTGTTGGGATTGGTGGAGGGGCGCCGCGTGCCGCAGCCGCCGCGTGCTGCAACCGGCATGGGCCGTTACGGCCCTTCGCTTGCGGGGCGGTCCTCTCTGTGTGCGGCCGCTAAGGCCACTGGGGGAGTGCAGGTCGCCAGCCTTCTGTGACGCCGCAACCTGCTATAAAAAAACAGGCCCGAGCGGAGAAGAGGATGTCGCTTCTCCGCTCGGGCCGGCCCGTAATTATTCCTCTACGGTTTCTTCCTTAACGACAGCGAGCTTGCCGCGGTAGTAGCCGCAGGTGGGGCATACGGTGTGGTAGATATGCCAGCCACCGCAGTTGGGGCATACTGCGAGCGTGGGGGCTACAGCCTTGTCGTGGGTTCTGCGCTTGAGGGTACGTGCTTTCGATTGTCTTCTTTTAGGATGTGCCATTTTGCAAAATGTATTTTGGTGGTTAAATATCTGTTGGTGTCACACCGTCTGCGTGCCCCCGTCAATGGTTGCCAGGCCGTGGAGCGGCATTGCCGCTGCGCGCGGGGGGTAGCGCGGTATGTAGGTTTCGTGGTGGTGGGTGCTATGCCTCGTCGTCAGCCTCGTCGTCCGTCAGGTCGTCAGCCTCGTCATCGCTTTCGCGCAGGTAGATGTCGGGCACGCTGTCGCCACAGTCGCCATCGTTGTGTACGCGCTGCATGGGCAACGACAGGATGATGGCTTCATAGACGTCCCACGCCAAATCCAGCATGGGGTTGCGCCCGGCGCACTCGCGCGCCATGTCGTCGTCGGCCGGCGCCTCGCCCTCAGGGAAAACCTTCAGCGTCTCGTCGATGCTGACGGGGTAGGTGACGTCCTCCAAGCAGCGGTCGCACGGGGTGCGCACTTCGCCCTCGATGTGGCAGCGCACCTCATAGACTTCGCCGTATTTCTGGCGCACACTGGCCTCCACGACAATTTGTCCACCCGTCAGTTCCTCCTGGTCTAGCGCGCCGAAGAAGGCGTCGTCCAGGGTGTAACTGGCTGTGGAGCCGCTTTTTGCCATGGCGGCAAGGTCTATCTGTATGTGAGGGTCACTCGGCATAGCGGCTGCAAAGATACAATTTTTTTCACAAACGGCCCGTATTTCCCCAATTTTTCGCCTCCAATTATCTATGGTTTTACCCGTTGGAATGGCTCATGGAGTGGCCGACCACGATAATGCGCCACGTCATGGGTGCGTTTGGCCAGGTCTGCCCCTTCCACCCCCGCTTCGGAGGGCTCAAAGTCATCCTGCATTTTCCTCTTGCCAGTTTATGCCGAACAGGGGGGTGCGACCACTTCACGTTTTGCACACGAGTTTTCTATCATCGCCCGTCGTTCAGGTGAAAACTTTAGGAATCTTTAACGGTCTTCGGGCCATAATCAAGGCCCCTTGGGTGTCTGACAACACTCCCTGGGCGACGCGAAACATGACCTGGGCGACTGAAAAAACAACTTGGGCGACCGTTTTTTCAGTCGCCCAAGTTGTTTTTTGGCCTTTTGGCCACGAAAAAAGGGCCCCGATGGGAGCCCTATGCACTTTGCAAAGCAAAGATACAACATTTTCGTGCGAAATGCAAATCGCTCTTTTTCGCCCCCTCCCCCGAAAATAGTTTGCCTGGGAGCAAGAGTTTTCTATCAAGTTAAGCAATTCTCCCCAATGGCCGAAGATATCCGAACGTGGACCGCCGACGAGGGGTGGTGGACGAAGCGCGACATACAGAATTGTCCTTGCGCAGAGGCGCTGTCTCAGAAATTATTCGTAACATTGCAAGGGAAACGGGGAGTAGTTTGCTCTCCCGCGCAAGACAACACACTATGGGTACATATATTAATAGAGGAAACAGTGAGTTTAGAGACATCGTCGCACACGAGTATGTAGATAAGTCGTCGCTGATTCCCTTGATCAACGCGACGCTCAACTCTGAGAGCCGTTACAGTTGCGTCACCCGCTGCCGCCGTTTCGGCAAGTCGATGGCGGCGAAGATGCTGTGTGCCTACTATGACAAGTCGTGCTCCTCGCGCGAACTCTTCGCCGGCTTGAAGGCCGAGCAGGACCCGACGTTCGAGACTTACCTCAACAAATACAGCGTCATTTATCTGGACGTGACGTCGTTTACCGCTCGCCCCGAACTGACAAAGAATCTCGTGCGGAACATTCAGGAGAAAATTATTATGGAACTGAAGGGCGCGTTTCCCAATGTGCCCTACAGCGATAATTCCGACCTCATGGACATCCTCTCCGCCATTCACCATGCCACGGGCGAGAAGTTTTTCTTTATCATTGACGAGTGGGATGCCATCTGCCGCGAGTTTCCCGACCGGCAGAAGATGAAGGGTGAACCCGATAGCGTTGTCCCGACCATACTGGACGAATACGTCATGCTGCTCCACCGTCTGTTCAAGACGCAAGATTCGGACAGTGTCTTTGCCGGCGCATATCTTACGGGCATCTTGCCCATCAAGAAGTACAACACCGAGTCGGCGCTGAACAACTTCAACGAATACTCCATGATAGACCCTGCCCGACTGGCCTCCTGCTTCGGCTTTACGGAGGCCGAGGTGCAGGTGTTGGCGGCACAGCATGAGGTGTCGTTGGAGAGCCTCAAGACGTGGTATGACGGCTATACGATTGGCAGAGAAAAATCTATCTACAATCCCTATTCTGTGATGAAAGCCCTGCAGCGGGGTACATGCTGCAGTTACTGGACCACCACCGGCGCCTACGACCGTGTCATTACCTATATCCAGATGAACTTTGAAGGGCTGAAGGACGATGTCATCCGTATGCTCTCGGGCGAGCGCGTCTATGTGGAAACCACAGGCTTTACCAACGATATGCACATCGTCAGGAGCAGGAACGACGTACTCACGGTGCTCATCCATCTGGGTTATCTGGCCTATGACGGCACCGAGCAGGAGTGTTACATCCCCAACAAGGAGGTGGCGGACGAGATGAACAATGCCGTCACGGCCACATCGTGGGCGCCCTTGGTAAGGACGATACAGCAGAGCCGCGCCCTGCTCAACGCCACCATTGCGGGCAACGAGCAGGCCGTGGAGCGTGCCATCGACCTGGCTCACGACGAGCACACCAGCATCCTGTCGTACAACGACGAGAACTCCCTGGCCTGTGTGCTCTCCATGGCCTACATTTGGGCCAGAAACGAGTATGTCATCCACCGCGAGTATGCCACGGGAAAGGGCTATGCCGACCTAGTGATGATACCGCGGCGCAACGTGGCAAAGCCCGCCCTGGTCATCGAACTGAAGTTCAACCGCTCGGCCGACACCGCTATCGATCAGATTAAGCGCCGGTGCTATCCCACGAAGATAGCAGAATATACGGGCGACATCCTGCTTGTGGGCATCAGTTACGACAGGGAGACCAAGCAGCATGTGTGCCGGATAGAGCGCTTCAGCAAAAATGCGCCTGCTTCCGTGTGAGGCAGGCGCATTTTTGATGAAGGGTTGGTTCGCGCTGGCGCAGTGTGGGGCTAACCGTTGCGGCGCTCCAGTTCGTTGAGTTCTTCCATCTTCTTTGTTTGCAGGAACTCGTAGATGCCGCAGAGGTGCTCGCGCACGCGGCCACCGCCAAACTCATAGACCTTGCTGACGAGGCCGTCGAGGAAGTCGCGGTCGTGGCTGACGCAGACCAGAGTGCCGTCGAAGTCGGCCAGGGCCTGCTTGAGGATGTCCTTGGTCTTGAGGTCCAGGTGGTTCGTCGGTTCGTCAAGGATGAGCAGGTTGACCGGCTCGAGCAGCAGTTTCATCAGTGCCAGACGTGTGCGCTCGCCGCCCGAGAGCACCTTGACCTTCTTGGCGCTGGCCTCGCCGCCGAACATGAAGGCGCCGAGCAGGTCGCGTATCTTCAGGCGGATGTCGCCCTGCGCCACGTCGTCGATGGTCTGGAAGACCGTCAGGTTCTCATCCAGCAGCGAAGCCTGGTTTTGGGCGAAGTAGCCAATCTTGACGTTATGCCCCAGCGTGAGTGTGCCCTCGTGCTCCAGCTGCCCCATGATGCAGCGCACCAGGGTGGATTTGCCTTCGCCGTTGCGGCCCACGAAGGCCACCTTGTCGCCGCGGCGCAGGGTGAGGTTCACCCCTTTGAATACGCAGTGGTCGCCGTAGT
>CAMGHE010000021.1 GCA_946055775.1 uncultured Bacteroidales bacterium | reverse complement strand
CCCGTCTCGCAGGCTTAACGTATCTTTGCACAACGAAAAGTAAACGAGTATGAAATTGATCGCATTGACCCTGCCCTATTTCTTTATGGAAGAGCACCGCATTCTGGCGGCTCTTTTCGACGAAGGGCTGGAAACGTTGCATCTGCGCAAGCCGGGGACGGAGCCCATGTTCTCCGAACGCCTGCTGACGCTCCTGCCGTCAAAGTATCGCGAAAAGGTGGTGGTGCACGATCATTTCTATCTGAAGAATGAGTTTGACCTAAAGGGCATCCACCTGAGTAGCCGCAACCCTGAAGCCCCGGCCAAATATCGCGGCCACCTGAGTATATCCATGCACACCCCCGAAGAACTGGCCCAGCGGAAGCGCTACGACTACGTATTTCTTTCGCCCATCTTCGACAGCATATCCAAAACCGATTACCCCTCTGCCTTCACCCCGCAACAACTCCGCGAGATGGCCTCGCAGCGCCTCATCGACAAGCGCGTCATGGCCCTGGGCGGCGTAGATTTGGACAACATTACCCGCTTGCGCGACTATGGATTCGGCGGCGCAGTGGTGATGGGCTCGCTGTGGCAACACTTCGATCGCCACAATGCCGACGGGTTCAAGGAACTCATCTCCTATTTCAGGAAACTGAAGAAAGCGGCTGGCTGACAACCACGCGCCGTGTACGCCAACGGGCATCGCCCAGCCGAAGACTCACTTTGGTAGCAACAACAAATAACCTAATATACATTCCCTAAAAGTATGACCAGCAATTCATTTATGGTATTTTCGGGTACGCAGACGCGCTACCTCGCAGAAAAGATTTGCGCAGAGTTGGGTTGCCCCCTCGGCAATCTCGTCGTGACCCGATTTGCCGATGGCGAATTTGAAGTATGCTACGAAGAGTCAATTCGAGGTCGCGACGTCTTCTTGGTACAATCCACCTTCCCCAACTCGGACAACCTTATGGAACTGCTGCTGATGATTGACGCCGCCAAGCGTGCGTCGGCCCGCAGCATCTGTGCCGTCATTCCTTATTTCGGATGGGCACGTCAGGACCGTAAGAGCAAGCCCCGCGTTTCCATCGGTGCCAAACTGGTGGCCGACCTGCTTAGCGTTGCCGGCATTGACCGCGTGATGACCATGGACCTCCATGCCGACCAGGAGCAGGGCTTCTTCAACGTCCCCGTAGATCACCTCTACGCTTCGACCATCATGCTGCCCTACATCCAGAGTCTGCAACTGCCCAACCTCTGCATCGCCACACCCGACGTCGGCGGTTCGAAGCGCGCCGCATCGTATGCCAAGTATCTCGACTGCCCCATGGTGCTCTGCAACAAGAGCCGCAAGAAAGCCAACGAGGTGGCCAGCATGCAGATCATCGGCGACGTGAAAGGTATGGACGTCATCCTCGTAGATGACATCGTCGATACCGCCGGTACGATCACCAAAGCCGCCGACCTCATCATGCAGAACGGTGCCAAGAGCGTTCGTGCCATTGCCAGCCACTGCATCATGTCGGGCCCTGCTGACGAGCGCGTAGAGGCATCCGCCCTCAAGGAAATGGTCTTCACCGACAGCATCCCCTACCGCGGCCACTGCGCCAAGGTGAAGGAGATTAGCGTTTCCGGTATGCTGGCAGAGACCATCCGCCGCGTGATGGAGAACGAGAGCATCTCGTCGCAATACCTTATCTGATAGAATTTTTCCCTCTCTATATCCCACAGGAGGCCGGCGCCATTACGGGCGTCGGCCTCCTTGCATTATACAGATACCGCTGTAGCGCAGGTATCGCTATATCCCAATATGAGCAAAGGAAAGGGGCTGCGTCAATCTGGACGCAGCCCCCCCCCTGAAATAGTAGGCGTAGGTTTAGTCAGCAGTTTACTTTACTATCACCTTTTGGCCGTTGATGAGGTACAGGCCCTTGGCAGCCTGCTGCACCTGACAGCCCGAGAGGTCGTAGATGCGGCTGTCGCCATTGGCGCTCTTCCGTCGTCACCAATCGGTTGCCGCGGACCGTGCGAGTACTCCCTGGGAGTACTGGACACCTTCGGCAATTTGGGCTAAACATGCTTCATTCACTGTTGGGAGAGGATGGCTGAAGACGATCTCACGCCCTCCTGCGGAGGTCGAGGAGGCGCAGTAATATCGGAAAATAGACGTTGAAGTTGGGATACCACTTTTGCACTGACAGTGCGCTCCTAACGTACTCCATAATATACATCATGCGGGGCGGGCGCTTCACGTTTTGCGCAAGAGTTTTCTATCCACGCCCGATTTTCGGGCGGAAAGTTTAGGGAACATTAACGGTGAAGGAGGGGGGCGGGCGACCAGCTGAACGACCTGGGCGACGCGAAACACGACCTGGGCGACTGAAAAAACAACTTGGGCGACCGTTTTTTCAGTCGCCCAAGTTGTTTTTCGGCCTTTTGGACACGAAAAAAGGGCCCCATCGGGAGCCCTTCGCACTTTGCTAAGCAAAGATACAACGTTTTCGGGCGAAATGCAAATCGCCCTTTTTGCCACTCCTCTTGAAAATTCTTTGAAAAGTAGCACGAGTTTTCAATCGCGCGCACACGGAGGCCGCTATGAGGTGCAGACTATTGGCGTCACCGTGGGCGTCGATAAGGCGGAGAAGAACCGCCCCCTTGGGCTATTGAAGCGGCGGCGGATGGCCTTCAGCCATCTTTTAGAACCGACTTCAACACCGAACACTATTTTCAATCTCAATTCAGCCTGATTCGCCCACGCTCATATGTACAATACAGTGAGCAACAATGCCCGCTCTCTGCATAGTCCTTGCCAATGGCCTTTGTAATACCCACAGAAGTGGTGTATATATATCGTACCTTCGCGCCAAGGACGAAACCTCATCGTTCCCTGCGCGAAGGTGAGGATGGCTGAAGGACATCCTGCGCCTCAAACCTTGGCAGAACATGAGAGCATGCTGCATCGGTTAGCCGGAAATGAGCAGAATCTGTAGTACCCACGCACAATTCTTCAAAATCTAACAGCATGACTAACGGAGTAACATCGGAAAACAGACGTTGAAGTTAGGTTAGCGGACAGCAATAGTATAAAAGACAACAAGAACTACAAGGACAACATGATGCGTTGTATAAGTTGTCTATGTTGTCGTCCAATAAACATATACGACAACAAGGACAACTTGGATGGCAGTACATGGCCATACCTACTTTGACACACCCTCCTCTTAGAGGCGCCTCCCCATACCTTACAGGAAGCGGATATCGGTGATGACATCGACTCCGGCGATGTTGTTCAGGCGGCGCACCATCACGCCACGACTGGCCATCAGGTTGGCACGCAGGGCGGGCACCGCCAGACGCACAAATAGCGTCTGGCGGCGTATGTAGAGTTCGGTGGTCTGCTTGGCCACCTGTTCACCGACCACTTGCGGCCAAGCCTGCATCAGGCGATACTCGCCCAATGGCGACTCCAGACCCTCACTCCGCACGAAGCGGAGGAGGACATCGGACAATTTCTCACTCTTTCGTCGTTCCAGCATCAGACTCGTATATATAAGGTAAATGTTACGCCTGCTCCTCCGTGGGCTCTGCCTTCATCACCACACCGCGGGCATGCTTGCCATCCATCTTGACGATGAAAGGCTGAGGCGAAAGCACATGGCGCAGGTGGGCCGTCTCCTCGACGGCCTCCAACCCATCTAGATACGTCTCGTCAAACCAGCCGTCTGCGCCTTCGCGACCAATGGTGAAATAGCCGACGCCGAAGGAGGTCAGGTTCTGGAAGAAGTGCGTGCCCTGGCTCGGTTCGATGCGGTAGCCGTCCAGCCCGCGCTCCACCACGACACGGGCGCCAGCGATATGCGGCCACTTCACGGGGATGCCCAACCACGGATCACTGCTACCCCAACGTCCGGGACCGACGAGCACATAGGGGCGGTTTGCGGCTGTCAGTTTGGCGTTGATGCGCTCCACCTCGCTGGCAATGGCCGGGTTGTCGGCCGCACGCCATGAAGCCGTCTTGACATAGACCACATCAAAGATATCCGTGACAATACCGCTGCCCAGAGCGCTAGCCGAGGTGACGATGGTATCGGTCTGGGGGATGAGCGTCAGATCTTCATCCACTTCATCCTTGCAATCGACCATGGGTCGAATCTGCAGTAGGTAGAAATGGGCTTGGGGCTGCTCACCCGCTTCGGCCGGTTCGATATTCACAGCAAACTCAATCTCGACGGGGCGTCCCATCTCCGCCTTACCAATGTTGAGCAGACGACTGATGGTGTCGGCCAGGGGGAAGACGTCGTGCTGGAGGATATGGGCAAAGGTGACCAATTTGCGACCACCAGGATAGATGCCGTCGCGGATAACGTCGTCCACGGGGTTGAAGGTCGATGCGACAAACTGCAGACTGCCATGCCCCTCGGCACGGCGCACGGGGAGGTCGCAGAGGTTGAAGGCATCGTCGGTCTGGAAGGTTGGCGCGAGGTCGTCGAGCGCGAGAGAGTAGAACCGCCGCTGCGTCTCACGCAGCGCCATGTCGGTGGTGCTCAGTTGAAGGATGTGATGCGGGTGGCGCGGCGAGAAGCGGAGTGTCTGGCCGCCATCGACGATGTATTTGCCCAGGCCGAAGGCCACGTCGGCGATGCCGTCTTCGGGCTGTTCGTTACCCAGCGGATAGTAGTTGAGCGAGCGGGCCACGCCCGATAGGGTGGGATAGAACAGCCGTTGCGACGCCAGGTTGGGCATGGCCGACAGCGCACTACCTGTCGGAGCGGAAGGCACATCCACATATTCGGTACCCACCACCTCTTGAATGACGATAGCCATCTTCTCCTGGTCGATGAGGTTCTGCGTGGCGGTGAGGTAGGCCTTGCTATCCTTATAGAACACAGAGGCATAGACCGCCTTGATGGCCGACCGCAGGAGCGACATCATCTGGTTCTTGTCGCCCGGGTGGGGAATCATATACGTTTTATAGATACCTGCAAAGGGCTGGTAATGGGAATCTTCCAGCAGACTCGATGAGCGGACGGCCACCGGACCAGGCACGACGTCGAGCAGCGCGGCCAAGTCTTCCAGCAGATGGGCTGGCAGCGACGCACGTTCAAACGCCTGCAAGATTTCCTCGTCCGAAGCCTCGGAGAGCGCCACGGGGTAGAGGTTGTTCTGCTCCATGAAGGCGTCGAAGACGTCGGTGCAGATAACGACGGTCTTGGGGATATCCACCGAGAAGCGTTCGCGCTCCAGTTTGGGATAGCGTTTGACCATCGAGCCCATGAAGGCCAGGCCTCGCCCTTTGCCTCCCAGCGAGCCGTTGCCGATGCGGGCAAAGTTGCTGTACTGGTCGAAGCGGTCTTTCTGATAGATGGCCACGACGCCCTCGTTCTTCATCTTGCGGTAGCCCACGATGAGGTCGGAGATGAGGCGCCGTGCCTCGTCCATGTGGGCATAGTCTGTTACGTCCACCTTTTTCAGGATGACGGCTGGCGGGAACATGGCCCGCGAGAAGAAGAAGCGCGAGAAATGGTTGTGCGACAGATGGTAGCGCAGGGAATCGTCGGGGATGGTGAGGATTTTACGTTGCAGGTCCTTGAGGTTGCAGATGCGCATGACCTCCTCGCCCGTATGGGGGTTGATGATGATGAAGTCGCCAAAGCCGAAACGCGCCATGACATGGCGCCGCAGCAACTGGGGGTATTGCTTGCTGTGCTTGCTGATGAACGAAGCCCCCAGTTCGTCGGCATAGGCTGCGCCGCTGTCTTCGCTCGACTCGAGGATGATGGGCACGTGCGGGTCCACCTGACGTATGGCCTTACACAGGGCATAGCCCGCAAGTGGGTCCTTAGCACCGCCACGCGAAAAACTCATGTCCGAGACGATACCTAGGATATGCTCAGAGTACTGCCGGTAGATAGACTCCGCCTCTTCATAACTGCGCGCCAGCATGATTTTCGGGCGGCCACGCATACGCATGGTCATGAGGTGGTCGTTGAGCGCTTCTTTGGAAAACTCACGGCTTTGTTCCAGCACGATGCGGTAGAGATAGGGCAGGGCAGAGGAGTAGAAACGCACTGAGTCTTCCACAAGGAGCACAATCTGCACGCCCACCGAAGCCGTATCGTCGGGCGCGTTCCACTTGTCTTCGAGCAGTTTGATGATAGCCAGCAAGAGTTCGGCGTTGCCCAGCCACGAAAAGACATAGTCGATGCCCGAGAGGTCCTCCTTGGCCATGCGGCGCGTGACTTCGCGCGAGAACGGCGTGAGCACCACCATGGCCGTGTGCGGGTATTGGCGCTTGATATCCTTGGCATCGGCAAAGATGTCGCGGTTGTCCATGTTGGGCATGACGATGATTAGTTCGAAATTGCGGCTCTCCAGTTCGGCCAGCGCCTCCTCGGCCGTAGAGACCTGGGTGAAGCGCGGCGGGTAGCGCAGAGAGAGCGCCGTATATTCGTTGAAAATCTGTTCGTCCACGCGCCCGTCATCCTCTAGCATGAAGGCATCATACTTGGTGGCGATGAGCAGCACATTATACACGCGCTTGTTCATGAGGCGTGCGAAGGGCGTGTCACGAAGGACGATGTCCTTCAGTCGGGGAATCTTCGACATATGCTATAGGTATTAGTGCGGTGCATCGCTATGTTGGCCATCCGCCCAGGATATAGGGTAAGGAAAGCCATGCGTGCCCGATGCTCTTTGCCATGGCGTTAACGTATGAGCAGGCCCTGCCCGGTGCGAATGGCAGCCGTGGGGGGCAACCCATTATTTTTATAGAGCGTCTTGAGGCGGATGCCGTAGCGTTGGGCAATGCTATGGAAGGTTTCGCCGGGTTGGACAATATGGATATGGTGTTTGAGACTCTTGTCGGCCTTGCTCCGTTTCTTCTCCAGGTAGATAATCTCGCCCTCTGACGGCGTATAGCCCCTGGGAACTTCATTGTATTTGCGAAGTCGGCGCTCGCTCAGGCCGAAACTCTTGGCAATATCACGCAGACTCTGCCCACATCGTGCCCGGACGTAGCAACTGCCGTTGCAGCAGCCAATCTGCGTGACGTCGCCTGTTCCCGTCGCCTGTGAGGTGGCCGGTTGTTTGCGCAGGTCGCGTACCGAGAGGTGGTCGTAGCGGTCCAGATTGTAGGCTTCGATGATGCCGATGAGTTGCTCCGCATAGCGTGGGTTGGTGGCGTAGCCAGCCGCCTTGAGGCCGCGGGCCCACCCCTTGTAGTCGCGCATGGAGAGGCGGAACAGGCTGGCATAACGTCGGTTGTTCGTCAGGAAGCGCGAATGGTCCTCATAACTCTCGGCCACACTGCGGTACTTGCGGAAGCGTTCCGACGGGGCGTCATCGTCGGCACAGACCACAGGCCCCGTCCATGAACTGCCCGCCTTGATGCCAAAGTGGTTGTTGGCCGTCGTAGCCAACCGACTGCGCCCGGCGCCGCTCTCAAAGGCCCCCTGTGCCAAAGTGATGCTCGCCGGGATGCGGTATTTGGCCATCTGCTCCACCGCCATGCGATGGTAGCGGTCGAAATAAGCGCGGTAGGCGCTGTTGCCACTTTGGGCATGCAGGGCTACCGGCACTATCATGCTGAGCCAGAAGAAGAGGCGAACAATCAGCCGAAGAGGACTAAGAAGAGTTATGTGAGAAGGGTTGGACATGGGGTGGGGGCTATGGCGTAGCGGCTTGTGGAGAGGATGAGGTGGATAAGATTAAATGGTCAGTACACGTTCGCCCAAAATGCGGGCAAACTCGCGTTCTATCTCGGAGAGCGCCTTATACTCCTGCATCAGCGCCATGAGGGTGGCAGTGTCATGGCGCACCTCGTCGCTCTTCATGCGCACGAGCAGGTCGGCGAGTTGGCGGCGCACAATCTGGTATTTGAAATCGTGGAGCAAGCGCGGCACCAGTTCGGCCAGTCGTTCGCCCTCCTCCACATATCCCTGCTTCTGACTTTCGCTCAGTTCATCGGCCGGGGTCAACACCGCTGATGCGAAGGCACTGACCTCAGCGTCAGGGTGGACCATGAAGTAGCGGGAGGCCTCGTCGTCGGACGTCATTGTGCGCCCCTCAGAGACGATTCGGGCGTAAACAGGGTGGGAGAGGGTTAGACCGTCCTGCGCCAGGTCGGTTGCGATATATTGAGCAACGGTCAACGTGAGTGTTTCCGTCTCGTCAGCAACAGGGACGTTCAGCATGCGGTTGCCGAAGCGCACGACGCAGGCTGCCAGCAGGCGCTCGCTCTCCACGACGGCGTCGCGTCGGCGCAGGGTAGGCGTCATAACGGCGGGAGCAACTGGCGTTGGCTGTCCGCCTATGGGACTGTCGGCGGGTGTGGCGGGCACGTTGTCGGAAGAGGCGGGCGTTCCGTTCTCCCCCTGCGCTGGGGACACGGAGGCTTGGTCAGGACCGGTTGGTGAATGGCCGTCGGACGTAGGCCGATTGCGCTCTGCGCGCTGGTCTTCCCGCAACTTCCTCATGCGCGCGGCCACCTCGTTCTGGATGAGCGCCTCGTCGGTATCGAACAGGCGGGCACATTCGGCCACATAGCCCTGGCGCAGCACATTGTCGGGGATGACAGCGATGCTGTCGATGACGCTGCGGACCAGTTCGGCGCGTTTCATCGGATCATCGCCAGCCTCGCCCAGAAGCAGACGCGCCTTGAAACGAATGAAGTCTTCCTGATGCTGCTCAATGAACGCACGGTAGGAGGCCGCCGTGTGCTTGCGTGCAAAACTGTCTGGGTCATCACCGTCGGGCAGCAGCAGGGCGCGTATCTTCATGCCCTCGCGCAGCAGCATGTCGATGCCGCGCATACTGGCCTTGATGCCGGCGCTGTCGCCGTCATAGAGTACGGTGATATGTTCTGTAAATCTATGAAGCAGACGTATTTGTCCATCGGTGAGTGAAGTGCCACTCGAAGCCACGACATTCTCAATGCCGCACTGGTGCATGGACATGACGTCGGTATAGCCTTCGACGAGGAAACAATGGTCTTCGCGAACGATGGCCTGTTTGGCCTGATACAGGCCGTAGAGTTCGTGGCTCTTGCTATAGATGAGTGACTCGGGACTATTGACATACTTGGCCGCGGTCTTGTCCTTGCCCAGAATGCGGCCGCCAAAGGCGACGGTGGCCCCTGAGACCGAAAGCACGGGAAAAATAACGCGCCCGTGGAAGCGGTCCATCAGGTCGCCGCGCTCCGTGCGGTAACACAGTCCTGTCTTCTCCAACAAGTCGGGATTGTAGCCGCTCTGATTGGCCGCCTTGGCCAGGGCATCGCGGCTTTCGGGCGAGAAGCCGAGGCGAAATTTGCGGATAATGTCGTCGCGGAAGCCGCGTGAGCGCAGGTAGGCCATGCCCAGCGCAACGCCATCTACATCTTCGCGCAGGGTGCGCTCGAAATACTTGCAAGCCCATTCGTTGAGCACCAGCATGGACGCCCGTTCGCTCTGCATGCGACGCTCATCGGCATCCATCTCGCGCTCCTCAATGGCGATGCCGTGCTTGGCAGCGAGCCAACGAAGGGCCTCGGGATAGGTCATGTGCTCGTGCTCCATAATGAAATGGACCACGTCGCCACCCTTGCCGCAAGAAAAACACTTGCACAACTGTTTGGATGGTGACACGACAAAACTGGGCGTGCGCTCGTTGTGGAACGGGCATAGTCCCTTGTAGTTGACGCCGGCCTTGCGGAGCGTAACAAACTCCTTGACCACGTCGACAATGTCTGAGGCATCCAGGATACGTTGTATAGTTTGTCGGTCAATCATAGGGGCGGGGCTCTCTCGCTTTATATTTAGGAAGCAAGAATCGGTGTAGGGTTATTGAGGGGTTAATGGTTAAAGGCGGGTCCAGAAATCGACATACTGCTGGGCGACCTGTCGTACGTCGTGGTGGCGCCGGACATAGGCCATGCTCTGCTGAGACAGGGTGGGGATGGCATCGGGGTGACGGACCAGCCGGCAGAGGGCTTCATAGACGCTGCGCTCATACGGTTGCACATTGATGATGGGTCGCGGACCGTCGATGCCCAGGATGGCATAGTTTTCCGGTTCTCCGCCACCTACCACGACCATACCGCGCGCCATGGCCTCGAGGGCGTTCATCGCCGGCGTATAGGAATAAATCTGGTCGAGGATGACGTCGCTCTTGTCCATCAAGCGGCAATACTCGGCAAAAGGTACGTTCTCCACGCGAACCACCTCACAGCGTTCGGGGAAAGCACTGGCCGTGCGCTCGAGGGCTCGCCACATGACATCGGTACCCTTGTAGAGCGACCGGTGACGCTGTATGCCGATGAAAAAACGCACCGGGCCGTCTGATGTGCCGCGGACACGCCCCTTGTCGGGCGAAGTGGCGATGGGAAAAGGGATGAAGGCCAGTTTTTCGGGATAAACCCGGGCATAGGCGGCGTGATATTCGTAGAGGCCGGCTACGATGCCGTCGCAGTCGGCCATCACCTCGCGACAGACCTGTCCCTTGCCCCCTTCTACCCAGTCGGCTATCCATGTGGCACAGTCTTCAAACAGGTGCGGCGTCTGGCCCACCATGAAGTCGCTGTAGCGGTAGGTGTGACCGTCTAAGGCCGCCTGAGCATAGTAGTAGTCGATGCCGAAGGCACCGACAAAAAGTTTCTTGGTGCGGCTTCGCAGGCGGCGGTAATAGCGCATGATGCGCTCGGCGCGCAGAGGGAGGAAGATGGGGTTGATCAGTTGGACGACATCATAACGGTTCAAGCGCGCGAAGGCCCTCTCAAGTTGAAGGCCATAGCAAAACTTCGACCACAGGCTGGCATCCTCTGGGCGCTTCAAGTCAATATCGCGAGGATAGTTTTTCCAACCGTCGCCATCGGTGGCCAGCGTGACGTCGTGCCCCAAGGCACGCAGTCCCTGAGCCAAGGTATGATGGACGTTGCTATATTCGCCCACCAGCAGCACCTTCATCGGGCAACCTCCATTTCATCGAGGTAGTCGGCAAAGATGCGTGCTGCCGTTTCAACCATCATGGCACAGGGCCGTTTGGCATAGTAGGCCGACGTACGTGCTTCAGCCTCCGTACCGCCGGTGGGCTTGGCGCCAGCCAGGCCCAGCAGTTCGGCACAGACCAACGACCCGTTCTCTTGCTTGAAGCGCTCGGCCAACTGCTGCACCACGGCATAGTTGTGCGACTTGCCGGCACGGTCGGCGGCATCGGTGGTGCCCGTCTCAAGGCCAACCAGCATAAACATGCCGCAGGCTGCACCACAGGTGGCCCGCATGCGACCTATACCACCGCCAAACGAGGCCGCCATGCGCAGCGCTTGGTCCTGCGTAAAACCATACAGGTCGGCAAAGGCTGCGACGACCGACTGTGAACAGTTGTATCCTTCATGAAAGAGGGCCACAGCCTTGGCTATGCGGGTCTCTTTTTCTTCTTGGGAAAGTCTCATGGGGTAAGGTTGAGGAGAATTTACTATATAAAATAAGGTGTGGAGGGAAGGGCGGCGTCAGAGGCTGTGTGATGCTGGTCGTCAGACAGGGGCAGATTGCCAGAAAGTGACTATCTTTGCAGGCATCGGTGGTGCCCTAGTGTGTCCTGTCGCCCATCGGTGGCTACCGACTGACAAAAGTACAAATTTTTCTGCAACAACTCTTATGCGTCCCATCTATTTTCCCCTTATGATGTTGGTTCTTGCCTCCTGTGGCGGTTCGTTCGAGGACCGTCTGGAAGAGGAGGCCCGCGAACAATATGAGAACCATTGCCCAGAGCGTATCGACGCCGACACGAGGCTGGACAGCATCGGCTACCACCGCGACACGCAAGCGCTGGTCCGAATCTTCTCCGTAAGCCAAAGTGGGGCCGACGTGCTCCGACGCTTCCCCAACGAGGCACGCAGCCGGCTGCTCAACGCCATCTGTAACGACCCAGGCTGGGATGCCTGCCGGGAACACGCTGTGACCCTCGTCATGATTTACCGCCTACAGGATAATGCCGCAGAAGTGACCCGATTCACCTTTACGGCAGAAGACTATAAACGCTGAAAGCCCTGTGTAAGCCATAGCAACAGGCGACCGACCAACCCCCGAGAGGATGGGCTCCACACCCGCAGAAGGGCGGAAAACGGGCAAAAACGCGATGTTAACGATTTTTGGGGGCTCCGAGGCGAGGTTTGAACGGCGTTTTTAGCTACCTTTGCAGAAAATATCCCCGTGCAGACCCATCCCAACGGACGAGCACCAGTGAAAATCTGGAGAAGGCTAGACTGGGAACGATAGAGTACCCACACCTCGTGACGGTCATGCACGAATCAATAATCACCGCTCAAAAGAAGAATGGCATCTGAAGACAAAATTATCAAAGTGAACATTGAGGAGGAAATGAAAGCCTCGTATATCGACTACTCCATGTCGGTCATCGTGGCTCGTGCCCTCCCTGATGTACGCGACGGCTTCAAGCCCGTCCACCGCCGCATCCTATATGGTATGCTCGGCCTTAACAATACGCATGACAAGCCCACCCGTAAATCAGCCCGTATCGTCGGTGATGTGCTCGGTAAGTACCACCCGCACGGAGATAGTTCAGTCTATGGGGCTCTGGTACGCATGGCTCAGGATTGGAACATGCGCTACCCGCTCGTTGAGGGCCAAGGTAACTTTGGCTCAATGGATGGTGACAGCGCGGCTGCCATGCGTTACACAGAAGCCCGCCTGAGCCAAACGGGCGAAGCCATGATGCTGGACCTGGAGAAGGAAACGGTGGACATGATGCCCAACTTCGACGACTCGTTGCAGGAACCCACGGTCATGCCCACGCGCATCCCCAACCTTCTGGTGAATGGTGCAAGTGGTATCGCTGTGGGTATGGCCACAAACATCCCGACGCACAACCTGAGCGAAGTCATCGACGGTTGCATAGCCTATATTGATAACCCGGAGATTGACGTCGAAGGCTTGATGGCCTATGTCAAAGCCCCAGACTTCCCAACGGGTGGCTTCATCATGGGTATGCAGGGCGTTCGCAGTGCCTACGAGACGGGGCGCGGCCGCGTCATCATGCGAGCCCGCACCGAGATAGAGAGCGACGCCATGCACGACCGTATCATCGTCACCGAGATACCCTACGGCATCAACAAGGCCGAACTTATCAAGAACATCGCCGACCTGGTCAACGAGAAGCGCATTGACGGCATCAGCAACGTCAACGACGAGAGCGACCGCGAGGGTATGCGCATCGTTGTAGATCTGAAACGCGAGGCCAATGCCAACGTCGTTTTGAATAAACTGTTCAAGATGACGGCGCTGCAGACCAGTTTCCCCGTCAACTGCATCGCTCTGGTTCATGGCCGCCCGAAGACGCTGACATTGAAGGATTGCATCCGCCATTTCGTGGAGCACCGTCACGACGTGGTCATCCGCCGCACGGAATACGACCTGCGCAAGGCACGCGAAAGGGCACATATCCTGGAAGGTCTCATCATAGCCAGCGACAATATTGATGAGGTAGTTCGCCTCATCCGCGCTTCGCGCACACCGCAGGAGGCTATCGAAGCGCTCAAAGATCGCTTCGGCATTGACGATATCCAGGCCAAAGCCATCGTAGATATGCGCCTGTCACAACTCACAAACATCCAGCAGGACAAGTTGCATCAGGAATATGAGGAAATAGAGCAGCGCATCGCCTTCTACATCAGTGTGCTCACAGATGACAATGTCTGCAAGCAGGTCATCAAGGACGAACTCGTGGAGGTCAAGGAGAAGTACGGCGACGAACGCCGCACGGAAATCAAACTCTCCAGCGAGGAGTTTAACCCCGAGGACTTCTATGCCGACGACGAGGTGGTCATCACCATCAGCCATCTTGGCTACATCAAGCGTACGGCGCTGACCGAGTTCCGCACACAGGGACGCGGCGGCATCGGCTCAAAGGGCGGCAGCACGCGCGACGAGGATTTCATCGAGAACATCTACCACGCCACGATGCACAACACAATGCTCTTCTTCACAGAGAAGGGCCGGTGCTACTGGCTCAAGGTCTATGAAATAGCCGAAGGCACAAAGAACTCTAAGGGACGCGCCATCCAGAACATGCTCAACCTGGAACCGGACGACAGCGTCAACGCCTGCCTGCACATCCGCAAACTGGGCGACGCTGACTTCTGCCGCACGCACTATGTCGTCTTCGCCACCCGCTCCGGCATCATCAAGAAGACCTGCCTTGAAGAGTATTCGCGTCCGCGTGTCAACGGTGTGAACGCCATCTCTATACGTGAAGGTGACCGGGTGATTGGCGTATGCCTGACCAACGGCACGGACGAAATCATGCTGGCCAACCGCAACGGCCGCGCCATCCGCTTCGATGAGGACAAGGTACGTCCCATGGGTCGCACAGCCACTGGCGTGCGCGGCATCACGCTGGACGAGGGCGACGACGAAGTTGTAGGCATGATATGTATCAACGATACCGAACGCGAGAGCGTCCTGGTTATCGGCGACAAGGGTTATGGCAAGCGGAGCAAGCCCGAAGACTACCGCAAGACTAACCGAGGCGGCATGGGTGTCAAGACCATGCAGATTTCAGAAAAGACAGGTCGCGTGGTTGCACTCAAGGCCGTAACAGACGATGACGACCTGATGATCATCAACAAGAGCGGCATTACGCTGCGCCTGCCTTTAGATTCGGTCAAGGTGATTGGACGACACACACAGGGTGTCAAGTTGATAGATTTGGAGCGTCGCGGCGACTCGATAGCCAGCGTATGCCGCGTACCCAAGGCCGAAGAGCAGACAGACGGCCCTCAGAACGAGACAATAGAACCGAATACTCAAGACGAAGTGCCGGAGAATACGGATACTCCCGAAGGAAGCATGACCGACGCACAAGAATAACAGTAACTCAAACCCCTATTCACATTTCATCCATAGCTATGAAAAAAATTGTCATCATGGCGGTGATGGCCCTTGCAGGCGTCACCGCACAGGCACAAAACAGTGTCATCTTTAAAGCGCAGCCGCTGGAACAGAAAGGCGACCTGCGTGGAGCCATTGCCCTTTATGAGGCAGCGCTTCAGAACCCGAAAACGACCAAGTTCGCAGAAATACACCATAAGATGGCAGAAAACTATGCCAAGATATTCAACGGCGAACTGGATAAGGCTGCCCACCAGTTGCCTTTTGACACCGTGTTGTTCTGCAACGCACTGGACAACATGATTGACCACTACACCAAGAGCCATCAGGCAGACGTCGAGCCCGACAAGAAGGGCCGCGTTGACCCCAAGTTTGAAGTGGCCAACCGCGCACGACTCATGTTCATGCTCGACTACTACAACTACGCCGCCATGTTCATGTACCAGAACCGCGACACCGTACAGGCCATCAACTACTTCGAGAAGTATCTCGCCCTGCCCGACAACCCCATCTTCAGCAAGGCACAGGCCGACTCTATTCGCACCGTCAAGCACCAGGCCTACAACCAGACGGCCATCAACATGGCCACCCTCAACTACAGCCGCAAGGCTTGGGATAAGGCCATCAAGTATGCCGACATCGCACTGAAGGACGATCAGGGCCTGCGCGACCTGTATATTATCAAGATGCAGTCGCAGGCTGCCACCGGCGACTCTGCCGCATGGCTCTCGACCATCACCGAAGCTGTAGGCCGCACCGAAGAACCCATGTTCATGCAAAACCTGCTCTTCTACTATGTGAACAAGAACGACCTGGCCGGTGCTGAGAAAATGGCTGGTGAGATGGTGACGCAATTGCCATCGAGTAAGGCTGCATGGTACATGAAGGGATGCGTTGAACTGAACATGAAGAAGGCCTACACCGATGCCCGCAGTAGTTTTGAGAAGGCTCTGGCCATTGACCCCGACTTCATAGAAGCCAACATCAACACGGCCTACACTTATGTCAACCAGGTAACAGCCGACAAAATGGCAGGCAAATTCAAGTTTATCGGCACAAGCAAGCGCATCGCTCCCGCCCAGGAGGCTGCCTATAAGCAGGAACTCGAACTGGTACGCAGTTACTACAGGTCGGCCATGCCCTACATGGAGCATGTGCGCGAACTGATTCCTGACAAACCCAAGCAGTGGGCTCACACCCTGCAGATGATTTATGGGAATCTGGATATGAAGGACAAGAAGGCTGAGATAGACGCCATCATCGCCAACCTTTGATACAAGATTGACACACTCTCGAAGGCGCGTCTGAATGGTTTAGAAGCAAGGCACTGCGGCTGGGGGGTGAAGGTCGTGTACTAAGTACATGACCGAACCCGAACGCCGATAGCAACGTGCAGATTGACCATGATGACTCACCGCCTCTGACACTACCCACCAATCCGTTTTACCCATGCGAGGGCTCAAAATGCCCCGCATGGGTACGACGGTTTTAGCGGACAACCCTTTTCCAAGAATCTCTCAACCACACAGGCTGGAAACACACTGAAAGATACGCATTACAACCCAAACTATCCGACCATAAACACAGTACAAGAGATGAAGCGATTTGTATTTATGTGTCTCCTGCTCCTCATTCCCGACACCACGCTCTACGCGCAGAAAGTGCTCAAGCCGGTACGCGTCAGCATAAAGAATAAGAATGGCAGCGAGGCCATGAAGCAGATACAGAAACTTGAGAAGGACTCGGTGGCCAAGGACCTCCCCGAACTCTATGACTTGGGACGTCAGGCTCAGATTCTTCTCAATAATGCCATCAATGAAAAAGCCTACCTCAAGCAGAAGTATGACACGGCGGCACTCTTCAGCACAACCTACATGATTTATGACTACGCCCTACGCTGCGAAGACGCCGAACAGAGGTTGCTGGCTCTTGAGGGCAAGAAGATGAAATATCACAAGCAGGGAGGACAAAGTCTCAGACAGTACTATCCAAATCTCTGTGCCGGCGCTCGTTACTTCTTCTCTAAGAAGCAGTATGCCGAGTCCATGAAATACCTACGCTACGCCCTTGACGTACCAAACCTGGGCATTTGGGGTAGTACACAGTCTCAAGGCAACACCACAGAGGGCGTACAGGCTGCTGCTCTCTATATCCGTGCTTCCTATTTAAACAAAAAATATGATGAGACTGAGCGATATGCCGCTGTTGCCCTCGCCGACACGTCGGTACGTTCGCATCGCACGTCCATGGAATATCTTGCCCTCAGCGCAGGTGAAAGGGCCGACAGCATCCGTTATCGGTCTCTGCTCTTGGAGGGTTTAAAACTATACCCAAACCACGATTTTTTCTTTACCCACCTGGTGGACGATTATGCCGTACATCGGCGTTACGACGCCATTCTGGCCATGGCCGATAAACGATTGACAACGGATAGTGTAGATGTCATTGCACTGGATGCGAAGACTCTTGCTCTAATATACAAAAATCAATTCACGGAAGCCATCCATACGGCAGACAAAAGTATCTGCGCAGACAGCACTGACATCGATGCCTACTACTATGCAGGCTTAGCCTATTGCAGTTTGGCAGACAACATACAACTACCCACCAACATGCGCTCAACAGCCTACAAAAAGGCCGCGGCTGAACGCACACACCTCATGAAAGGCGCTATTCCCTATTTGGAGCGCTACCGTGCACTCGCCCCCAATGACGTGAAACGCTGGGCACCTTTGCTCTATCGCGCCTACTTTGCCTTGAACGACGGCAAGAAATTTGCTGAGATGGAAGCCCTGCTGGCTAAAGAAGAATAGCCGCTTCCTCGCTCCTATCCGCCCAGCGCCAGCCTAGTCAGTATCCTACAAGAACATCCGCAGCACACGCCACACAGACAGATACGCATGAACTCAAATCCACTGCTTCTACCCTTTAATACGCCCCACGGCACCTTCCCCTTCGACCAAATACGGGTTGAGCACATCAAGCCCGCATTGCTTCAGGCCATGGACGAAGAGAAAGCTGAAATAGCGACCATCTGCGCCAATACCGAAGAGCCATCCTTTGCCAACACGATTGTGGCCCTTGAGAGGTCTGGCTCACGCCTTGAGACCGTGACGACCTACATGTACAACATGTTGAGCGCCAATACATGCGACGAATTGGATACCGTGGCCGAGGAAATGCAACCCGTGCTCTCGCAGCACCATAGCGACATCGTGGCCAATGCAGACCTCTTCAGCCGTATTGCCTACGTTAACGACCATACGGACAAGGGGGCTATGAGCCAGGAAGATCGTATGCTCCTTGAAACGACCTATAGCACGTTCATACGCTCCGGAGCCCATCTTCCCGAAGAAAAGCGCGAGCAACTGCGCGACATTCGTGCCCGCCTCAGTCAACAGACACTATCTTTCTCCCGTCATCTACTCAACGAGACGAATGCCTATCGTCTGCACCTTACCGACGAAGCCGACCTCGCAGGACTGCCCGCGCTTCAGAAGACTCAGGCAAAGGCCAAAGCGGAGGAATCTGGCCTTGAAGGATGGGTCTTTACGTTGCACGCCCCCAGTTTTGTCCCCTTCATGACCTATGCGGAAAACCGCGCCCTTAGGCACAGGCTGTACACGGCCTACCACACCCGTTGCATGCACGACAATGCTGACAATAATGAAGGTGTGGTTAAGAGCATTGTCAACCTGCGGCGCGAGATGGCCCAGATTTTGGGATATACTACCTACGCCGACTATGCGCTCGAGCGACGCATGGCCAATACGACAGAACGTGTATTTGACCTGCTGTCTCAACTGGTGGAAGCCTACCGCGAGCCGGCCTTGAAAGAGGTGGAAGAAGTGGCGGCTTTCGCCCGTCAACGTGAAGGTGATGCCTTCCAGTTAGAACCATGGGACTTTGCCTACTATGCCAACCTGCTGAAGAAAGAGCGCTTCAACATTGATGCAGACATGCTTCGGCCCTACCTGCCGCTTGACGCGGTTATCGAGGGCATCTTCGGCCTTGCCACACGCTTATATGGTATTTGTTTCCGTCCCGCAGACCACCTGCCTGTCTATCACCCCGATGTCAAGGCTTATGAGGTGTATGATGCCGACGGCTCATATTTGGCCGTACTATATACAGACTTCCATCCTCGTGCAAGCAAGCAGGGTGGGGCATGGATGACCAATTACCGCGAGGAGAGCGACTTTACACAACGGCCGCATGTGTCGCTCACCATGAATTTTACGCCACCAACGGCCGACCAGCCGGCTTTGCTGACGCTCGGGGAGGTAGAAACCTTCCTGCATGAGTTTGGCCATGCCCTGCACAGCATCTTCGCCAAGACGCGCTATGCCTCGCTCAGTGGCACCAACGTCTATTGGGATTTTGTGGAGTTGCCCTCGCAGTTCATGGAGAACTATGCCACCGATCCTGAATTTCTCACTACATTTGCACGACACTTCGAAACGGGCGAGGTGCTACCCGACAGCCTGATAGAGCGTGTGCGCCAGTCACGCACATTCCATGCCGCCTGGGCTTGTATGCGCCAAGTGACGTTCGGGCTGATTGATATGGCTTACTACACCCTGGCTACCCCCTTCGACACAGACCTTCGCACGTTTGAGCGTAAGGCCAGTCTGCCGGCACAAGTTATGCCCCCAGCCGAAGAAGCCTGCATGACGGTTCAGTTTTCTCACATCATGTCGGGGGGATATGCTGCTGGTTATTACAGTTACAAATGGGCAGAGGTGCTGGATGCCGACGCCTTCAGCCTATTTAAGGAACGGGGCATCTTTGACCGTGCCACGGCAGAGTGCTTCCGCCATACCATTTTGGAGAACGGCGGTACGGTGCCACCCATGTCACTCTTCGTAGCCTTCCGGGGGCGTGAACCGAGAATAGACGCTCTGCTGGAGCGAGACGGCATCCGCTCCTGAACCACCAACCTCTCATTCAAATCTTCGTTGCTTATGCAGGACAAGTTGCCACACACCACCATGGACAAGCAGACCGAACTGGACCTGCGCTATCTGCGTATGGCCTCCATCTGGGCTGAAAACTCCTATTGTACGCGCCGGCAGGTGGGCGCTCTTATCGTGAAAGACAAGATGATTATCAGCGATGGTTACAACGGCACGCCCTCTGGCTTTGAAAACGTGTGTGAGGACGAGAACGGTGTCACATACCCTTATGTCCTGCACGCCGAAGCCAATGCCATCACAAAGATTGCCCGATCAAACAATAATTCTGACGGGGCTACGCTGTATGTAACCGACTCGCCTTGCATCGAATGCAGTAAACTAATCATACAGGCTGGCATCAAGCGCGTCATCTATAATAGGAGTTATCGGCTGACTGATGGCATTGACCTGCTGCGGCGAGCAGGCATCGAGGTGGAACAACTCCAGTTGCCCAACAGCGAACAGACCAATACCCCGCAGTGAGAGATTAACCAGCACCTTACATTCATAGCATCAGACAGGACAAATGAAAAAATTACGTATTTACCGCTTTACTCCGATATTCGTGGCACTGGGCATGGTGCTGGGCATTTTGGTGGGTAGTTTCTACACAAGCCACTTCGCGGGCCGTCGGCTCAACGTGGTCAATGCCTCAAGCGACAAACTGAACAGTCTGCTCCATATCATTGACGACCAGTATGTAGATTCGGTGAATATCACCGAACTGGTAGAAAAAGCGCTGCCCGAAATTCTCAAAGAACTGGATCCTCACTCTACCTATATCCCTGCCAGCGAGGTGGATGCCTCCATGCAGGAGTTGCGCGGTGGTTTCTCTGGCGTAGGCATTCAGTTCGTACTCTACCGCGATACCGTATGTGTGGTGCGTGTCCTTCCCGGCGGGCCCTCAGATGGCGTTGGCCTAGCTGCCGGCGACCGCATTGTCACCGTGGACGACAAGCCCTTCACTGGCACGGAAATCAATGAGGAGACCGTCCGCAATACGCTCAAGGGAGAGACAGGGAGCACGGTACGCCTTACGGTGAAGCGACCCGGTCAAAACAAATTACTTACCTATGCCATTGAACGTGGCAATGTGCCCATCAACACCGTGGATGCCTCCTTTATGCTTGGAGACGGCATAGGTTACATACGCATATCTTCATTCGGAGAAACCACCTATCAGGAATTTCTGGCGGCCCTGGCTTCTTTGCATGAGCAGGGCTTCTCTAAACTCATTATTGACTTACGCGGCAATACAGGCGGTTATATGACACCTGCCATCCAGATAGCCAACGAATTTCTCCCCAAAGACCGTCTCATCGTCTATACGCAAGGACGCCAGTCGCCCCGCGAAGACTACACCAGCGATGGACGCGGCGTCTTCCAAAGCCTCCCTCTCGTCATTCTTACTGATGAGATTTCAGCCTCTGCCAGCGAAATTCTGGCTGGCGCTATTCAGGATAATGATAGGGGACTGATTATCGGCCGCCGTTCTTTCGGCAAGGGTCTGGTACAGGTGCCCATTGACTTCAGCGATGGCTCGCAAGTACGCCTGACCAAGGCGCGCTACTATTCACCCTCTGGCCGCTGCGTCCAGAAGCCCTACACCTTGGGCAAGGATAAGGACTATGAGAATGAACTGATGACGCGCATTGCCCATGGTGAAATCTATTCGGCCGACAGCATCAAGAGCACGGGCAAGGCATACCACACCCGCATCGGCCGTACCGTTTTTGGCGGCGGCGGCATCATGCCGGACATCTTCGTTCCCTCTGACACCATCGGCTACACGTCCTACTACGAAGAAGCCAACCTGCGCGGTCATCTTTCCGGTTTTATCTTCCACTTCACCGACAGCCACCGCAGCACGCTGAACAGTCTGACCGACTTTAACAAGACCGTCGCATGGCTGGAGAAGCAGAATCTCGTCGGCATCTTCGCCGACTATGCGGAAGGCCGAGGGTTGAAGAAGAGACCGCGTATGATACGGACATCCTATCAAGTCATCCAACGCTATATCATCACCGGCATCCTTCGCGACCTCTACTCGCCCGAGAAAGCCATCCTCTACTCGGCCAAAACCGACGTAACGATTCAACGAGCGCAAAAGGCCATCCATGAGGGGCAAACGTTCCCTCAACCACCGGCCAAGAAAGACGAAGGTCGGTAAAGTGTCAACCCGTATGAACGCCAAGACAGCACTCAGGCAATACATCCGCCACACCCTGGCCCAGGCATCGACTGAACAGAAAACGGCTTGGTCGGCGGCGCTGGTCCAACGGTTAACCTGCCATCCCCGATTCATGGCAGCCAAGACGGTCTTACTCTACCACGCCCTGCCCGACGAGCCGTCTCTTGCAGAGGTCCTGACTCTGTGGCACAAGCGCAAGACGCTGCTCTTACCTAAGGTCATAGGAGAAGCATTGACCCTTCATCCCTACACTGGCTCTGAGAGTATGGCGGCTGGAGCCTTCGGCATAGAAGAACCTACCACAACCGAATGGACGGCCTTGGAACAGATTGATCTTATCATCGTACCGGCGCGGGCTTATGACAAGCAGGGGCACCGTCTGGGCCGCGGCAGGGGCTACTACGACCGCTTCCTTTCGCTCCCCGACGTGCGGCATGCCTATACCATCGGTCTGGCTTTCCCGCCCCAGATGGTGGACGCCGTACCGACAGAGCCGCACGACCAGCCGCTGGACGAAATCCTTACCCTCAACGCCTCCTTATAAACGCACATAGATATGTACACGCTCATAGCCGACAGCGGCAGCACAAAGACCGATTGGGCATTAGTTGCCCCCCAGGGCAACATACGCTTGTTTCATGGCCATGGCCTTAACCCCACGACCATGGCAGAAGGCGAACTTCGCACATTTCTTCAGGAAAGTCTGGGGGAGATTCTGCAGGCTATGGATATCGTGCCTTGTGAGCAGACAGAGACGCCGCTGAACGTTCGCTTTTATGGGGCAGGATGTGTGGGCCAAGGCATTGACCGTATCAGCCTTTTGCTCCGCCAGATAACCGGGACGAGCAACATCTCCGTCTGGAGCGATGCTGTGGCGGCTGGTCGTGCGCTTCTTGGCCGCCACGCGGGCATAGTCTGTATTTTAGGCACGGGCTCAAACGCCGTGGCGTATGATGGCCAAGCCATCTCCGACAATGGCGTGCCCTGTCTGGGCTATGTTTTGGGCGATGAAGGGGGCGGAGCATCCCTCGGCCGACGACTGGTGAGCGATGCAGCCAAGCGCCAGTTGCCCGATGACTTGTGCGCTGCGCTCTTCGCCATCGACGGGGTCAGCGTCTCTGCGGTGATTGAAAATGTCTATCGTGGCGCCACACCGGCGCGATACCTCGCCTCGTTTGTTCCCTTCTTGGCCGAACACCGTGCCCACCCTGCCATCCATGCCCTGCTGGTGGATGAGTTCTCGCGCTTTATCCACCGCAATGTGCTGCCACTTGGGCCCGCAAATCAAGAGCCCATCCATTTTGTCGGCAGCGTGGCCCTCCATTTTAAGGCCGAACTGGAAGAAGCACTTCATCGCCAACACTTCCTACTGGGTGAAGTGCTGAAAGCCCCCTTTGACCGCCTTGAGAATCTGTAAACATCGCACATAGCCCACTCCATGATGCTTTCCCGTTTCCCACTGTTTGGCCTTACTGCCATCCTCACGCTGCTTGGGGCAGACTGCACGCAAGCCTTTGCCCAACGGCAGTCGCGAAGCAAAGCCCCCACAGCCCATGTCGATGTATTTATCGGCACAGGGGGGCATGGCCATACCCATCCCGCAGCCTGTGTGCCTCATGGTATGATACAGCCTGGTCCCGACACACGACGAAAAGGATGGGACGCTTGTTCGGGCTACCACTACACCGACTCCCTCATCAATGGCTTCGCTCACCAGCGCCTGAGCGGCACGGGCTGTGCCGACTATGGCGATTTCCTCGTGATGCCAGTTACAGCCAAGCCCGCGGTGGCCGACACGCCCACAACCGGACAGGGCCATGACGCCACGCCCTGGGCATCATCCTTCAGTCACGCTCAGGAGTGGGCACTGCCGGGCTACTACGCCGTCATGCTGTCTCGCTATGGCATCAAGGCCGAGATGACGGCCACCACGCGGGCTGCCATCCATCGCTACACCTATCCGCAGGGCAGTGAGAAATGGCTGGTTCTCGATTTAGACTATGCCATTCAGGACCAGTTGACGCTCGATGCCGACGTGGCCTTCCCCGACCGTTATACCCTTACAGCGCGTCGCCGTTCCTATTGGTGGGCGTATAATCAGGACACTTATTTCTACGCTCGCTTCTCGCAGCCTTTCACGGCCGAGGTGGTTCGCGACACCATCCTTGTGGACGGATATGCCCAGCCCCGCGTGCGTGCCCTGCTTCGTTTTGCCGACACTGCCGGAGCGCAAACTGCGGACAATGTCCTCCTTATGCGCTGCGCCGTATCTGCTGTCGATGCAGAAGGTGCGCAAAAGAACCTTGAGGCGGAGATTCCCGACTTCCGCTTTGATGATGTCCGCCAGCAGGCCAATGCCACATGGAGCGACGCCTTGAGTATGGTTGCCGTCGAACCTGCCTATGAAGGTCCTGAGCAACGCATATTCTATACGGCGCTCTACCATACGTTGCTTGCACCGGCGGTAGCATCGGATGTCGATGGCCGTTACCGCGGCAACGACCTGCGCATACGCCAGTTGCCTGTGGGCGAGACCGACTATACGGTCTTCTCACTCTGGGACACGTTTCGTGCCCTGCACCCCCTGCTCTCCATCGTCCGACCTACGGACAACGAAGCCTATCTGCGCTGCCTGCTGCGCAAGGGTGAGGCGGGCGGCATAGTGCCCAAATGGGACTGCGCCGCGAACTATACGGCCTGCATGCCCGGCTACCATTTCGTCTCGCTGGCGGCCGACGCGCTATGCAAGGGCTACACCAACTTTGACGTCAGCCAAATGATGCAGCAGGGCGTCAAGGCTGCCACGTCCGACACAAGCGGCCTGGCCAAGGTCATCCCGGCCTACAAGGTGCGCGACCTCTTGCCTGAGGCTCGCCGCATGATCAGCCGTTACGGCTATATTCCTTCGGACCAGGCCAACGAAAGCGTGGCGCGGGGCCTTGAATATGCTTACGACGACTGGTGCATCGCCCGGTTGGCCCAGCATGTCGGCGACAGTTCCACCGCCAGTCGCTTTGGTCAGCGCGCCAAGGCTTGGCAGTCTTATTTAGACCCGCAGACGCTCTTCTTCCGTGGCAAGGATAGCCAGGGATGCTGGCGTGAGCCGTTCAATCCCCTCCAGTCGGAGCATCGACAGGACGACTATTGCGAGGGCACCGCCTGGCAGTGGCGCTGGTTTGTGCCGCACGACATCCCCGCGCTGATGG
>CAMGHE010000020.1 GCA_946055775.1 uncultured Bacteroidales bacterium | reverse complement strand
CCTCGGGTCACTATGCCAAGTATGGCAAGGACTCCTTCCAGCCCATCCATACCCCCGAAGAGGGCGAGGAGTATATGCTCAAGCCCATGAACTGTCCTCACCACTGCGCCATCTACTCCTGGAAGCCCCGCTCGTACAAGGACCTTCCCCTGCGCCTGGCCGAATTTGGTACCGTGTATCGCTACGAGCAGAGCGGCGAACTCCACGGCTTGACCCGTGTACGTGGCTTTACGCAGGACGACGCCCATATCTTCTGCCGTCCCGACCAGGTGAAGGAGGAGTTTCTCCGCGTGATGGATATCATCATGATTATCTTCAATGCCCTGAAGTTTGAGAAGTTTGAGGCTCAGATTTCGCTCCGCGATAAGGTAAACCGCGAGAAGTATATCGGTTCGGAGGAGAATTGGGAGCGCGCCGAGCAGGCCATTATCGAGGCTTGCGAGGAAAAGGGCCTGCCCGCCCATATAGAATATGGCGAGGCCGCCTTCTATGGTCCCAAACTCGACTTCATGGTCAAGGATGCCCTGGGCCGTCGCTGGCAACTCGGTACCATTCAGGTGGACTATAACCTGCCCGAGCGCTTCCAGTTGGAATACACCGGTGCTGACAACCAGAAGCATCGCCCCGTCATGATACACCGCGCCCCCTTCGGCTCGATGGAGCGCTTCGTCGCTGTGCTCATCGAGCATACGGCCGGTCACTTCCCCCTCTGGCTCACCCCCGACCAGGCGGTCGTGCTGCCTATTTCCGACAAATACAACGACTATGCCAAGGAGGTTTGCCGTCAACTCAACGAGGCCGACGTCCGCGCCATCATCGACGACCGTGCCGAAAAGATAGGACGCAAAATCCGCGATAACGAGATGAAGCACATTCCCTATCTCCTCATCGTCGGCGAGAAAGAACAGGCCGAAGGCAATGTGGCCGTGCGCAAACAGGGCGAGGGCGATTTGGGCGTGATGAAAATCGAAGCCTTCGCTAAGAAAATCGCTGACGAAGTGGCTGAATTGACAAAAAACTATTAACTTTGCAGCCGCTAAAAGGATAATCCCCACAAAGCCAATCCACGATACACTGAATGAAGAACGATAAAATGAAAACTCGCTATCGTATCAACGAGCAGATTCGTGCCCGTGAGGTGCGCTTAGTAGGCGATGACGTCGAGTCCATGGTAGTGCCCACGCACAAAGCCTTGAGTATGGCGCAGCAGCAGGATCTTGACTTGGTGGAGATTTCCCCCAATGCTGAGCCCCCCGTTTGCCGACTGATTGACTACTCCAAGTTTCTCTACCAGCAGAAGAAACGCCAGAAGGAACTGAAGGCCAAGCAGGTCAAGATTGACGTCAAGGAAATACGCTTCGGACCGCAGACCGACGAGCACGACTATAACTTCAAGCTCAAGCATGCCCGCGAGTTCCTCTCTGAGGGTGATAAGGTCAAGGCCTACGTTTTCTTCCGCGGACGCAGCATCCTGTTCAAGGAGCAGGGAGAAGTGCTCTTGCTTCGCTTCGCCAACGACCTTGAGGACTATGGCAAGGTAGAGCAGATGCCAGTGCTCGAAGGTAAGCGCATGATTATCTTCATCGCCCCGAAAAAGAGCGGAGCGCCTGTGAAGAAAGTCGCTGTCGAGGCTCCGGAAGAAGCCGATGAGCAAGAAGAAAAGCCCGTAAAGAAGGCCGTGCCCGCTGTCAAGGCTCGCCGCGAATATACGGGACCGAAGGTAGAAGGCGAAGATTTCTAAGCCAATTCCCATGAAAGAAGCGCCTCTGCGTTTGGTATCTCACGCAGTCGCTATCTATAAACATCCCTAAATAATAAAAAGAAAATGCCGAAAGTAAAGACTAATTCCGGTGCAAAAAAAAGGTTCGCCCTTACCGGAACGGGTAAGATCAAGAGAAAGCACGCTTATCACAGCCACATTCTCACGAAGAAGACCAAGAAGCAGAAGCGCAACCTCTGCCATGTAGGACTGGTTGACCAGACCAACGTACGTCAGGTGCGTGAACTGCTCTGCCTCCGCTAAACCCAACCAAAGCGGAACATTCTTTTACTTACCCCAAAGAAGTTTAATCGGGTGTACAGCCATCCAAGTTCGTCTATTCAACGGCGGCGCTGACAGCCCAAACAATCAACACTATGCCTAGATCAGTCAACCACGTTGCCTCAAGAGCAAAAAGAAAGAGAATCCTCAAACTTACCCGCGGCTACTATGGTGCCCGCAAGAATGTGTGGACCGTTGCCAAGAACACTTGGGAAAAGGGTCTTACCTATGCCTTCCGTGACCGCCGCGCCAAAAAGCGCAATTTCCGCGCACTGTGGATTCAGCGTATCAATGCTGCCGCTCGTCTTGAGGGTATGTCCTACTCTCAGTTGATGGGTGCTCTCCACAAGGCAGGCATCGAAATCAACCGCAAAGTCCTTGCCGACCTCGCAATGAACGCCCCTGAGGCATTCAAGGCTATCGTCGAGAAGGTAAAATAAACATTTTCGAAAAGCGAAAACTCAAGGGGCGTACTACAGGGTAGTGCGCCCCTTTTTCAATGCAGCCAAACAATATCCGACGCTATGAGCGATGGTAACTACAACAAGAATCTGCTGCCTTACCGCAATTATCAAAGCGGTGTAAGGGCGGGTAGGGCGCAGGCCAAGCAGTTGGCCCTACAGGCTTTCAGTGCATGGCTCGACGCAGAACGGACCGACTTGTCGGCCGATGAGAAAGAACAGACGCTGGTGGCCTTCAAGCACCATCTGGATGCAGCCCTAAATATCGCCTAAGCCTTTTGCCGTCCATGGCATAGGTGTGGTCCGTCCTGTGTTCGGCAACCCATTGTGTTTGAAGCCCCTGCAAAGTACTCTCAGGGAGTACTGGCGCGTTCCGCGGCCCAACAATTCTTAACCCCCCTAAATTACATACCCCAATAATGCCTCTGGTTTCCCCCTCCTTACTTTCGGCCGACTTCGGCCATCTGGCCCAAGATATAGAGATGCTCAACAGCAGCGAAGCCGATTGGTATCACCTCGACGTGATGGACGGCGTATTCGTACCCAATATCTCTTTCGGCTTCCCCGTGATGCAGGCCATGGCCAATCATGCCCGCAAGCCCCTGGATGTCCACCTTATGATTGAACGACCCGAGAAATTTGTCGATCAGGTCAAGGCGCTCGGATCGCATGTGATGAACGTCCATTATGAGGCTTGCCCCCACCTGCATCGTGTAGTGCAGCAGATAAAGAATGCTGGTATGTTGGCCGGCGTCACGCTCAATCCGCATACGCCTGTCGCTGTGCTTGAGGATATTATCGACGACCTCGACCTGGTCATGCTCATGTCGGTCAACCCTGGCTTTGGCGGCCAGAAGTTTATCGAGCACAGCGTGGAGAAGACAGCCCGCCTTCGCGAACTGATAGACCGGCGTCAAGCCAAGGCCCTCATCGAGATTGACGGCGGCGTCAATGTGCATACTGGCGCCAAGTTGGTCAAGGCTGGTGCTGACGTGCTCGTTGCAGGCAGCGCCGTGTTCTCTGCACCCGACCCTGCGGCTGAAATTCTGGCGCTCAAGAATCTGTAGTCACAAGTTTCCCTCCCCTCTTACTATACGGCCAATTCAGGCACAATACTTACCTACAACCTTTTACGACCATGCAACTACCGGCTTTGCTTGAACCCGCCCAAATGCTCTCACTGATGCGATACATTCAGGAGGCGCGCCACATCATCATCTGTGCCCATCGTTTCCCCGACGGCGATGCCTTAGGGTCGTCGTTGGGGCTGGCCGATTACCTGCGGACGCTCAAGAAGGACGTACAGGTTGTCATGCCCAACTGCTTCGCCGATTTCCTGCGATGGATGCCCGGCATCAAGAATGTCCTGATTTATGACGAGCGTCCCGTCGAAGCCGCAGCGCTCATCCATAAGGCCGACTTGGTGTTCATGCTCGACTTCTCTGACCTCGGACGCTTGCAGGGTATGGCCGAAGCCTTTAAGGGGGTCAAGGCCAAGAAGGTGATGCTCGACCATCATCTTGACCCTGACAAGACCATCGCCGACCTTTTGGTTAGTGTGCCCGAGGCCTGTAGCACGAGCGAGATCGTTTTTCGCGTCATCGCCGAACTGGGTGGTTACGATAGTCTGAGTCGCAGCGGGGCTGCCTGTCTCTATACAGGTATGATGACCGACACCGGAGGCTTTACCTATGCTTCCACTCGGCCAGAAATCTATCAAATCATCTGTGAATTGCTCCGCAAGGGTATAGATAAGGATCGCATCTATCGCAATGTCTTCCACAACTACTCTACCCATCGTCTGCAGTTTGTAGGCTATGTACTGAGCCAGAAGACGCAGTTCTACCAGCACAACCGTGCCGCTGTGATGACCATCACCCGTGAGGAGATGAAACGCTTCAAGTATCTGCGTGGCGATGCCGAGGGACTGGTCAATATGCCTCTCCAGGTGAAGGGGCTGCGCGTTGTCATCTCGCTGCGTGAAGATACAGACAAAGAGGTGGTTCGCGTGTCGTTGCGTTCGGTGGACGATTTCCCGTGCAATGAAATGGCAGCGCAATTTTTTAATGGAGGTGGCCACCGTAACGCTTCGGGTGGTGAACTGCCCTTCCCACTTGAAGAGGCTGTTCGTACGGCCGAGAAGGCAATAGAGCATTTTAAGGACTTGCTTTAACCCCGTCAATCCATCGGCCCATGTCATTTCACCCAGTACCAGATCCCATGGGGCAGGCCATCCTCGACTATGTTAGAGATGGCATGTCCCGTTACCCTTTGGTTGTGCACTCTCCCGATTTTGATGACGACGAAATCCCTGTGCCCTATCTCTTCCGTTCTCTCTCAGAGATGCCGCGCCTTGAGCAGCAGGCTTTGGCGCTGTGCCGTGGGCGTGTGCTTGATGTCGGCGCTGGTGCTGGCTGCCATTCTTTGGTTCTTCAAGCGCAGGGCAAAGATGTGGTCTCGATAGATATCTCCGCGTTATCCACCCAAGCCAGGCAGATGCGTGGCGTCAAACAGTCTGTTGTGGCCGACATATTCAAGGATGATATGCCGGCCCCCTTCGACACCATTCTGCTTCTGATGAATGGCCTGGGCATCGCCGGCACCCTCCAGCGTCTGCCTCTTCTCCTTTCCCGTTGCCGCCGCTGGCTGGCTCCGGGCGGCGTTCTTTTGGCCGACTCGACCAACCTGTGCTATCTATACTATGAGGATGAACAGGACGCCTTGGTGGCCGATGCGCAGCATGCAACGCAAGCCGTCGTCAGACAGTGTTCGTCCTCAAGGCAACCCTACTCGCGCAGCGCCTCTGCGCCCTATTATTACGGGCAAGTGACGTACAGCATGAGTTATGGCAACGTTCATGGGCCGCGTTTCCCTTGGCTGTATGTCGATTTCGACAGTTTGCTTGCCATCGCGGCGGCCTGTGGATTCAAGGCTGAAAAACTCGGCGATGGCGATGCGCACAATTACCTTGCAGCGCTGACTCCCCTCTAACCCCTAAGAATACCCCAAGATTGCCATGAGAAAACTTCCGCTCTTTGTTTCCCTTATGCTGCTGGTGATGGCCGTAATGAGCAGCGTGTCCAGTTACGACCGGACGCGGCAGTGTATTGATGAAGAACTTGACCACGCGCTTTCGCTCACCATCCAAGCGAAAGGTTTTGAGCGCATGAAGCAAGACTCCATACGGGCGTATCGTCTGTTGGCCACGCCCTCTTCGGAGCACAAAATGTTGACCATCGAAGACCCCGTCTTTCAGCGCCATATCCGGACGGAGGCTTTGCGATCCAAGGCATTCATCGCCTATCACATCACGCCGGCAGACGGCCTTTTTGACGTGAAGATGGAGGGGAAGGCCAACTGTTCAATGGCGTTTGTGTGGGGACTGTCCGATCAGCGCCTTTCGCTTCTGTTCTGTATCGCAGCCTTTCTTTCGCTGCTGTTCTCTTTCAGAAAGAAAGCAGCCGAGTCGGTTTCGATGCCTTCGCTGCCCCTCCATCTCACGCCGATGCAGCAGCAACTGATGGACATGTTCATGAAGGCGCCTGACCACCGGCTGACCAAGCAGGACATCTGCGACGCCTTGTGGCCTCATAAAGACAATGCCGCCGAAACGCTCTATACCACCATACGCCGTCTCCGCAACGAACTTGAAACTGCGACCGGATGGGAGATTGTGTCGGAAAGAGGGAAGAGTTACGAACTACGGAGAAAGTCTGACACGCGCCCTTGACTACGTACAAAAGGTGGACGACATACTGACACTTATCTGACATTTGCTGATTGTCAGACGAGTGTCAGTATTTTTTTTACAGACTGTTACGTCCACACGCTACCTTTGCATTCCGAGAACAGAGGGCTTTCCCTCAAACAACAAATCATCGGAATAGCACAATGAAGAAAATTTGGTTTTTGGCTGCGGCGGCATTATGGCCGGCAGTCTTGTTGAATGCACAGACCGACGGACTGGCCAAGGACGTGCAGTTGCAGGAGGCTGTGGTAAAAGGCGCACGGGTGGTCAGCCGTCCGGATGGCACACTGATTTACCCGTCGGAAGAAATGAAGAACGCTGCCACGTCGGGGTACAACTTATTGAGAATGCTGCCGCTGCCCAACGTCAAAGTGGATGACGTCAATGAGAGCATCGTGGCGCTCAACTCGCTTGTCGGCGCCGTGCAGGTGCGTATCAACGGTGTGGTGGCTACGGCGGACGACCTCCGGTCGCTACGCCCCAAGGAGGTGGCGAAGGTCGAGTTTATCGACCGTCCCGGCGTGCGATACGGGCAAGAGGTGGGCATCGTGATAAACATCGTCACGCACCGTGTCACCGCAGGCTATGCAATGGGCGCAGATGCCACATCCGCACCAAAGGCAGACATGCTGAGGGGCAGCGCCTATGCAAAACTGAATAGAGAAAACAGCGAGTTCTCCATCAATTATTCCGGCGCTTATAGCCAGATGGACGGGATGCACACGGCTGAACGGACAGACTACCAGATGGCAGACAATACCATTACTTCCGTGCAGCGAAATACTGACGATATGGTCAGCCGGTCAGCCGGTCATCATGTCCAGACGCGCTACAGCATGGTCGATGCCGAGAAGAGTGCCTTCCTTGCCACCTTCTCTGCGTCATTGTCCGAGAAACCGCTTAACCGTCAGCGCACCAACGTGGCCTATTCGGATGGAAGGCACGTTCATGAGTCTGCCGAGAATAGCGATAAGGTTGTCAGTCCGTTGTTCGACCTCTATTGGCGTAAAACGATAAACAATGGTCAGACTTTTACGGCCAATGCCACAGGAGCCTATACGCACACCGACTATGCTTATCGGTTTGCTTCAGACAACAGCGCCTTTGGCTACACCACGCTCGGCAAGACCTGGTCCTTACGTTCTGAGGCCGTTTACGAGAACCGCCTTCGGCCCTTTACCCTCAGCGCCGGAATGCGCTTCAACCAGAAGTATGTGGACAATGCCTACGCGGGCGATGTCAGTCTTCTTTCGCAAATCCGTGTCCACAGTATGTATGCCTTTACGCAGATTCAAGGTGCGCTCGGCAAGGTCAGGTATATGGGCGGTTTGGCGCTCAGTCGCGAGTATTACCACCAAGGGACGACCCGGTATGACAAGGTGTGGCTGCGCCCTAAAGTAAACCTGTCCGTGCCCGTGGCGCGTCATCTCAGCGCCACCTATTCCTTTACCACGGCGCCTGCGTCTTCCAAACTGCAGAACATGAGCGGCATGGCCATCGTGAATAACGAGATGGAGCAATCGTTGGGCAACACCGCTCTCATGATGGCGCGACGGGACGACCATCAGTTGGCCATCAACTACCAAACGCCACGCTTGTTCAGCACGTTGTCTGCACACTATCGCCACAACGCCCATCCCGCCATGCAGCACATTCTCCGCACGGACGACAACCTGTTCGTCAAGACCTTCCTCCCGGGCCGCCGCATCGACATGCTTATGCTTATGAGTTATACCTCCTACGACATCGTTCCCGAGCATCTTAACGCTTATCTCTCGGCCGAGAGGTTGCACATCATCAACGACGGACAGGACTATAGCCATCGCCTGACGACGTACAATTTCTCCCTTGGCCTGACGGCATGGCTCGGTCGCTGGACGCTGATGGCGTCGCTGGACAACGGTTGGCACTTTATGGAGAACGAATACGAGGTGGGCAATATCCTCTCCTCCTACCTCTCTGCATCCTATAGAATGGGCGCTCTCTCCGCTACCTTGTTCTGCCAGAACCCGCTCAGGCACGATGGCAAGGTGGAAGAGTTTACTGTCCATAATCGGCTGATGCAAAAGTACAAGACGACCTACAACCGCGATACCTCCAGCCTCATCGGCTTCAAGCTGACCTGGTCGCTGACCAAGGGCCGTCAGGTCAAAGGTGTTGAGCGCGATGTTGAGGGGCTGAAGGACATGGAAACGGGCGTGACGAGGTCGGGAAAGTGACCGTTCCAATGCCCCACGTCGGGTGTACTATAAAGGATTATATTCTGCAGATGTCTCTACGCTTTGCTTCTGCATTCCTACCTGAAAAGTCTGCGGTTTTTGTCGGTTTAGCCGTTGAAAAGTTTGTGATTTTTGACATCATTTCCTATAAGTCTTTGATTTCAAAAGGATTTTTGTATCTTTGCTCACGAAACCTATTCAACCTATAAGTCAATAGTTATGTCTGAGAGGATTTTCAAACGTAAGATATACCGTAAACTCCTTGATTGGAAGGAACAAGACAATGGCAGTACGGCGCTTCTTATTGAGGGGGCGAGACGAGTTGGCAAATCAACGATTGTGGAACAGTTTGCGAAGAATGAATATGAGAGCTACCTCCTTATTGACTTCTCTATCGCAAGCAAAACGGTCAAAGATTTGTTCTTGGACATCTCCAATCTCGACATGCTGTTTACTAGCCTTCAAGTACATTGTGCCGTGAGTCTCGTTCCGGGCAAGTCGTTGATTATCTTTGATGAGATACAGAAGTGGCCTTTGGCACGGCAGGCCATCAAACACCTTGTTAGGGACGGCCGCTATCATTACATAGAAACAGGTTCTTTGCTTGGCATAAAGATGAAGAAACGTCCCATGACAGACGGAACAAAAATTTTGATTCCAAGTGAGGAGCGAAGAATCACCATGTACCCGATGGACTATGAAGAATTCCGTTGGGCATTGGGCGATACGGCGACAATGCCTCTTTTAAAGAATGTATTTGAGAAATGGATGCCTCTTGGCGATGCCATAAATCGGAAACTTATGAAAGATTTCCGTCTATATGTTCTTGTAGGTGGTATGCCGCAAGCTGTGAACGCCTATCTTGACACGCAAGATTTGAGCAGGGTTGACCAGATAAAGAGAGATATCATCAATCTGTATGACGCCGATTTCTACGAAATGGAACCGTCGGGAAAAACCTCCATGCTGTTTCATGCTATTCCGGCCCAGTTGAATACCAATGCCACACGCTACCACGTTTCAAGTGTAATAGAAGGAGGAAGGCCGGACAGACTGACTACGCCTCTTTCTATTCTGAGAGAGTCCATGACGACAAATGTGGCCTATCATTCTAATGACCCGAGCGCCGGACTTGCCATGCACATCAACAAGGACTGCTTCAAACTCTTCTGCGGCGATACCGGACTGTTTGTTACGCTTGCTTTTTGGGATTCAGACTTCACAAGTAATGTTATTTATCAAAAGTTGCTTGTGGATAAACTTACGGCCGATTTGGGATATGTGTATGAGAATGTTGTTTCTCAGATGCTTGTCGCTGCTGGCAAGAAACTGTATTACCACACATGGCCGACGGAGAACGGAAGGCGAAAATATGAGGTTGACTTCCTGATACCTGATGGAGGCAAGGTGAGCGTTATCGAGGTCAAGTCATCACAGTCGAAAGAGCATGCCTCTATTGACAACTTTGTAAAGAAGTATTCGTCACGCATACAGCAGTCGTATCTTATTCATGGTAAAGACATTCGCAAGGACGGCGCACTTAAGTGTCTTCCTTTCTATATGACTCCATTCTTGTAGTAGTTCATTGTATTCTCAATACTGATAAAAATCGCGTGCATTGTCTTCTCTCTCTTCTAAACCTATTCTCGGATAAGCCGGTTTACAGCCACCTGAACGTCCATAATCCGTGTTTACACAACAAAAGCTAAATAGGTGCCGCCTCCTGACGGGCGGCACCTATTTGGCTTTTATGCTATGCGTTCTGCGTGCAGACGGTTGAATGGCAACAGAAGGTTTGGCGACGGCGGCTTAGTAGTCGCGGGTTTTGACCATGCGGATGGTGTAGGTCGAGCCGTACCAGTTGTCGTTGACGTAGATGCGGGCGTAGCGGCCGTCCAGACGGTCGATGGTGGCTGTCGCGTCGGTGCGGCCGTCGTAGTCGTAGTCGAACATGATGATGTCGTGGCCTACGTCCCAACGGGCTTCTTCATGAAGGTCGAAGCCGACGGCTTCAAACTGCCCATCGTAATAGAACTGGAAATAGTCGTTGTAACGATAGGGGCAGGGACCATAGCCCGGCGATACCTCTACGATGCGCCATTCGCCGCAGAGAAACTCGCGCGTCAGCCAGTCGTCGTCATCGCAACTTGAGAAGGATATGGCGGCGAGCAGCAGGCAGAGCGCCAAGGGCCAGTTCTTCGGGCGGAGGAGGGAGGAATGTTTCTTTTGCATGGATAGGGGAGATGTGGTGGTGATTCAGAGAGAACAAGTGGGCAGGGAGAGCATGGCGGCCTTGGCGCGCTACAAAAGGAAATGGCTGCCGTCACTCTGCGATGAGCAGGCGCCGCAGGTCGTACATGGAGCCGTTGTAGCAGTTGAGGTCCACGTCGCCGCGGATGCCCTGCAGGCGGCCGCGGTCGGTGTGCTGCCAGAATTTCCAAGCCCCTTGGTACGTCAGACTGTCCACGTAGTAGTGGGCAATCCAGTAGGGGTAGGCATCGAATGCCTTGCTGCGCAGATACTGCGTGCGAAACTTAGCGTAGGTGTAGAGGATGGGGCGCGTCTTGTAGATACCCTCCATGTAGCGCAGCCATGTTAGGACGCTGTCCGATAGGGCGTCGTCGCTGAGGTCGCCCTTCTCTTCGACGTCGAGCACGGGCGGCAGGTCGCCGGCGGTCAGCGGCACGGTGCGGACGAAATGGCGGGCCTGCGCGATGGCCGATACCTCAGGGCGGAAATAGTGGTAGGCACCGCAGATGAAGCCCGCGCGGTGGGCACCGCAGAAGTTGTCGCCAAACTGCTTGTCGGTGAGCGTCGTGCCCTCCGTGGCTTTGATGAAGGCGAAGGCGATACGTTCGTCGCCGATAGTGGCCCGGGTCAGTTTTTCCCAGTCGATGGGGCCCTGATGGTGGCTGACGTCGATGCCGCGAATAGTGAAGCCCTGCGGGATGCGGCTGTCGCCGAAGTAGCCCAGCCAGCGGCGGGTGGAAGGCTCGATGATGAAGTGGTAGGCCAGGAAGACCGCCACGCAAAACAGCACCAATGCTCCTGTCAGCCGCCATCGCGTATCGCGCTCCAGCAGATGCCAGAAGAAGAGGCCCGCGCGGTTGCCGCGGGGGCGGATGTTGCTGTGTCGCTGTTTGCGTGCCACTATTCCGTTTTCTTGTTTGTGTGTGCTTGTGAATGTTCACTGGCGGCGCCAGGCGCTGAGGGTTGCCGGCGCAATCAGAAGGGAGTAGGGGTGTTTCCCGTCCTCACCACGAAGGCATGGCAGCTGACGTAGTGGAAAGGAAAACACCCCTGCTTGGTTTTTAATTAATGTATAGGTCCGAAGAGTTTACTTGGCCTGCTCGAGGGCGAGCGTCATGGTGCAGCGGTCGCAAACTTCGGCGGGACCCCAGTACTGGATGGGACCGGGATAAACGAAGGCCGTCTGCTCGGCCCATGCTTCGCGGTGTGCGGCGAAGGTCTTGAAGGGAGCACCTTCAAGGTCAACGAGGGCCTTGCGGATAACGGGCTTCATCTTGCCGTGACGGCGCTCCATGTTCATCATCATGGTGATGGGCACACCACCGGCAATCCATTCCTCGGCGGGAGCCGTCGTATTCTTCACGATGGCCATGTAGCCCGTCTTGCCGTTGGCTACGAGTTCGGCAGCGCTCGTACCGAGGGCGTAGCAGTAGTCGGCATCGTAGTTGGAGGGAGCGGCGCAGCGACCTTCGTAGCCGAAGAAGTGATGCTGTGCGGCAAACTTGCCAGCGAACTTGCCCTCCTGGGTCCATGCGGCGAGCTTGACGGCAACCATCTCCGAGAGGAGTTTCTCCGTCTCGATGAGCGATACCTGTACGTTGCCGTGGGGGTCGCGCTCCATGGTGAGCTGACGGGCCACACCTTCGGGCAGGCTTTCGTAGATGGCGGCATTCTCGGCGCTGAGCTTCGAGAGAATCCATGCGCGCTGTGCGGCACCTTCGTGCTCGGCGGCTTCTGCCGTAGCCAGCAGGTCGTTGAGTTCAGCGATGAGACGCTTCATGGCGGGGATGAACTCGATGAGGCCTTCGGGGATGAGCACCGTACCGAAGTTGTTGCCGTTGGCGGCGCGCTTGGCCACGATGTCGGCGATGTAGGTCACGATGTCGTCCAGCGTCATGTTCTTGGCCTCAACCTCTTCGCTGACGATGCAGATGTTGGGCTGGCACTGCAGGGCGCACTCCAGAGCGATGTGGCTGGCCGAACGACCCATCAGTTTGATGAAGTGCCAGTACTTGCGAGCCGAGTTGGCGTCGCGCTGGATGTTGCCGATGACTTCAGCGTAGGTCTTGCAAGCCGTGTCGAAGCCGAAGCTCGTCTCGATCTGGTCGTTCTTGAGGTCGCCGTCGATGGTCTTGGGGCAGCCGATTACCTGTACGCCGTAGTTGTGTGCGGCATAGTATTCGGCCAGCACGCAGGCGTTGGTGTTAGAGTCGTCGCCGCCGATAATGACGATGGCGTTGATGCCCAGTTCGCGGATGATGAGCAGACCCTTCTCAAACTGGTCGTCCTCTTCCAGTTTGGTACGGCCCGAGCCGATCATGTCGAAGCCGCCCGTGTTGCGATACTCGTCCACGATTTCGGCGGTGATTTCAATGTACTTGTGATTCACCAGACCGCCGGGGCCCATCAGGAAGCCATAGAGGCGGCTGGCGGGGTTGATGCGCTTAAGTTCGTCGAAGAGGCCGCAGATAACGTTGTGGCCGCCAGGAGCCTGGCCACCCGAGAGGATGACGCCCATGTTGATGGGCTCGGCCTTCTCCTTGCTGTCGCCGGGGACGAATTCAACCAGCGGCATACCGTAGGTGTTGGGGAAGAGGGCTTTGATTTCTTCCTGGTTGCCTACGCTCTGTGTGGGTTCGCCTTCTTTGATGCTGACGCCGCCGCGCAGACCCTTGGGGAGCTTGGGGCTGTAGGCAGAGCGGCAGATTTGCAATGCGCTTTTTTCCATTTTCTGATTGTACAATATAGGGTTAAACGATTATTTCTCAGTCTGTGGCGCGCGTTTCTGAGCGCACCATAGGTGTGGGGTGTGCAGGGTGGACCTGGGGTGTGCTTCTTCAAAGAGTTCTTCAAAGAGGCTGTGCAATGCCCCATTATGCCGCAAAGTTAAACATTTTGTACAATTATCGCAAACCTTTTCTGGGGTAAAGTGCGCGCTGTTTTCTATCTTCAGCCTTTGCTGTGCCTCTGACGAACGGCCGACCGAGCGTTTCGGGCTCGTCAGCCGGCATCAACCCCGCCTGCAAAATTGCACACTCCCGCAATTACCTTCAAAAATGGTAAATAATCTTGACATTTTGAGGAGGGACAAATAGAAGTAAAAAAGTGTTTAACGGGCACAGAAAGGGCTTTCGGCGTCACAACCTGGGCGATAGAAATTACAACTTGGGCGACTGTTTTTACAACTTGGGCGACTGTTTGTCCTGTCGCCCAGGTTGTGAAGGCTGTCCGCAAAGCCATTTTTAGGCTTGTTGACCTCGAAATTTAATGGAGGTTAACTAAAACTGGAAAGATGGACACAAAAAGTGAAATATGCGGACAAAATCAAAGCCCTCATCCTTGCGATATTTTCGACGGAGGATTTTGTCGTGGCTTCGACGGCTCTTTTTGCCTCGATTTTGGGGTGGTTCCCGTATTGCACACTGTCTGTGCGTGAACATGGCTGAACTGCTGCGTAGCGCTCCTTGGCGCCATTCTTGGCGTGCGCCGGAAGTGAAGGCGCAACCCGCGAGTGTGTGTCGTTTGCAAAGTGGACTTGCCTTTGTACAGCCCCAAAGAAGGAGGAGAGGGCTTTGGCGAAGAAAAAATGCGGCTACTTGCATATTTTTTGTGTGAGAATTTATGAAGTTACAAAACTTGTTTATAATTTTGTTTGGTCAAACTGTGCGCTTATGTTTCGGCGCACTCTCTTGACCTGCAACCTTGACACCATTAATGCTCATGAACGCTCACGACCCACTCTACAAGGCACTGAAGAAATACTTCGGCTTTGACTCCTTCAAGATGAATCAGGAGGCCATTATTCGCAGCCTGCTCAGCGGGAAGAACGTGTTTGTCCTCATGCCCACGGGTGGGGGCAAATCCCTGTGCTATCAGTTGCCCTCGCTCATGATGGATGGTGTGGCTGTCGTGATATCGCCGCTCATTGCGCTGATGAAGAATCAGGTGGATGCCATTCGGCATACGTGCGAAATGGATGGCGTGGCACACTTTATCAACTCGTCGCTTTCCAAGTCGGCGATTGATCAAGTGCGCAGCGATATTAAGGCAGGTGTGACCAAGTTGCTCTATGTGGCCCCCGAGTCGTTGACCAAAGAGGAGAATGTCGCCTTTCTCAAGACGGTGAAAATTTCCTTCTATGCTGTGGACGAAGCCCACTGTATCTCCGAATGGGGCCACGATTTCCGCCCTGAATATCGGAAAATACGCCCGGTCATCAACGATATTGGGGTGGCGCCCGTTATTGCCCTCACAGCCACGGCCACCGAAAAGGTGCGAGCCGATATACGCAAATGTTTGGGAATCAGCGATGCCGAAGAGTTTCGCAGTTCGTTCAATCGCCCCAATCTCTACTATGAGGTGCGACAAAAGACGGCCGATATCGATCGCGAGATTATCCGCTACATCCGAACGCAGGCTGGCAAGAGTGGCATTATATATTGTTTGAGCCGTAAGCGGGTGGAGGAATTGTCGGAGGTGTTGCGCGCCAACGAGATTAAGGCTGCGCCCTATCATGCTGGCATGGACTCGGCCACGCGATCGTCCACTCAGGACGATTTCCTCATGGAGAAGATAGACGTCATTGTAGCGACGATAGCCTTCGGCATGGGCATTGACAAGCCCGACGTACGCTTTGTCATACATTACGACATCCCCAAAAGTCTGGAGGGCTATTACCAAGAAACGGGGCGCGCAGGGCGCGACGGAGGCGAAGGCAACTGTATCGCCTTCTATACGCGCAAGGACCTGCAGAAACTCGAGAAGTTTATGGAAGGCAAACCCGTGGCCGAACAGGACATTGGGCGCCAATTGCTGAAAGAAACTGCGGCGTATGCAGAATCGTCTGTATGCCGCCGCAAGCTGCTTCTGCATTACTTCGGGGAGACCTACAACGAAGATAACTGTGGAAACTGCGACAACTGTCTTAACCCTAAAAAACAAGTGGAAGCGAAAGAAGAACTGAGTAAAGTGATTGAGGTGGTGTTAGCCACCAAGGAGAACTTCAGGGACGAATATATTAAGGACGTGCTCGTAGGCCGTCCCACAGACGAGATATGTGCACACAAGCACGATGAGTTGGAAGAATTTGGCATCGGCGACGAACGCAGCGAACGTTTTTGGTTTGCCGTCATTCGTCAGGCCCTCATCGCCGGCTATCTGGCCAAGGATGTGGACAACTATGGCGTGCTGCTCGTCACGCCGGCAGGAAAGAAATTCCTGGACAACCCTGTATCGTTCATGGTTGTCGAAGACCAAAAATATGACGAGGCCGAGGCCGCGATACCCATGCAGAGCGGTGCCGCGTGTACGGCCGACCCTGCCCTCTACCAAATGCTCAAAGACCTGCGTAAGCAGATGAGCAAAGACTTGGACGTGCCGCCCTATGTCATCTTCCAGGATGCCTCGCTCGAGGCCATGGCTACCATCTACCCACAATCGGTGGACGAACTGCAGAACATTCCCGGCGTGGGCGCCGGAAAGGCCAAGCGTTACGGTGCAGATTTCTGTCGCTTGATTAAGCGCCACTGCGAAGAGAACGACATTGAGCGCCCCGAAGACCTGCGCATACGCTGTGTGGCCAACAAGTCGAAACTCAAGGTGAGCATCATTCAGGCCATTGACCGCAAGGTGGCTCTGGACGATTTGGCTGTGGCCAAGGGCATCGAGTTCGACGAACTCCTCGATGAGATAGAGGCCATCGTCTATGCTGGCACTAAGATAAACATCGACTACTTTATCAACGATGTCATCGATGAGGACCATGTAGAGGATATCTACGAGTATTTCAAGGAGTCGGAGACCGATGACCTCGAAGAAGCCCTCGAAGAACTGGGCGACGACTGCAGCGAAGAGGAAATCCGCCTGGTACGCATCAAGTTTATCTCTGACATGGCCAACTGACGCGCACAACACTCCCTCGTACCCCTAAACCGATAACAAGCATTAGCGTAATGACTGATACACCCACCAACGTAACGAAAGAGAAAAGCCTCAACTTCATTGAGCACATCGTCACCAAAGACCTGGAGAATGGCCTGAATGACGGCCGCCTGCAGACGCGCTTCCCGCCCGAGCCCAACGGCTACCTGCACATAGGCCATGCCAAGGCCATCTGCATGGACTTCGGCATCGCCCAGAAGTATGGCGGCGTATGCAACCTGCGCTTCGACGACACCAACCCCCAGAAGGAAGATACCGAGTATGTCAACGCCATCATGGACGACATCCACTGGCTCGGCTTCGAGTGGGGCAAGATATGCCATGCGTCCGACTACTTCGAGCAGCTCTGGGACTTTGCCGTGCGCCTCATCCGCGAGGGCAAGGCCTATGTGGACGAGCAGACGTCGCAGCAGATTGCCGAACAGAAGGGTACGCCCACGACGCCCGGTACGGAGAGCCCCTACCGCAACCGCCCCGTCGAGGAGAGTCTGGCGCTCTTTGAGAAGATGAACAACGGCGAGGTGCCCGAGGGCGCCATGGTGCTGCGCGCCAAGATCGACATGGCCAACCCTAACATGCACTTCCGCGACCCGGTGATCTACCGCGTCATCAACAAGGAGCACCATCGCACGGGAGCACGCTGGAAAGCCTATCCCATGTACGACTTCGCCCATGGGCAGAGCGACTATTTCGAGGGTGTGACCCACAGCATCTGCACCCTTGAGTTCGTGCCCCACCGTCCGCTCTACGACTACTTCATCGACGAGCTCAAAGAGGGCAAGGACCTGGCCGACCATCGTCCGCACCAGTATGAGTTCAACCGCCTCAACCTGACCTACACCGTGATGAGCAAGCGCAAACTGCTGGCCCTCGTGCAGGAAGGTCTGGTGGACGGCTGGGACGACCCCCGTATGCCGACCATCTGCGGCCTGCGTCGCCGCGGTTATTCGCCGCAGGCCGTACGCCGCTTCGTCGATATGATTGGCTACACCAAGATTGACGCCCTCAACGATTATGCCATGCTCGAGGCCGCTGCACGTGAGGACCTGAACAAGCGTGCCCTGCGCGTCACGTCGGTGCTCGACCCCGTGCGTCTCGTCGTGACCAACTACCCCGAAGGACAGACCGAAGAGGTGGAATGTGTCAACAACCCTGAAGACCCCGAGGCCGGCACGCATACGCAGACCTTCAGTCGCACGCTGTGGATTGAGCGCGACGACTTCATGGAGGATGCGCCGAAGAAGTACTTCCGCCTGACGCCCGGCAACGAAGTGCGCCTGAAGAACGCCTACATTGTGCGCTGCACGGGCTGCACCAAGGATGCCGACGGCAACGTCGTAGAGGTGCAGTGCGAGTACGACCCCGAGAGCCGCAGCGGCATGCCCGGCGCCAACCGCCGCATCAAGGGCACCATCCACTGGCTCAGCGCCGACCACTGCGTGCCCTGCGAAGTACGCCTGTACAGCCACCTCTTCAACGTGGAGAACCCTTCGGCCGACGAGCGCGACTTCCGCGAACTGCTCAACCCCGAGTCGCTCCAGACCCGGACCAACTGCTACACCGAGCCCTTCGCCGCCAATCTGGCCCCCGGCACATACCTGCAGTTCCAGCGCCTGTGCTACGCCACGCCCGACAAGAGTTCGACGCCCGAAGCCCCCGTGTTCAACCGCACGGTGACGCTCCGCGACAGCTGGGGCGGCAAGTGATGGCTCTCCGCGAAGGCCTTATCTGAAGCAATCCTATTATAAAGAGTAAACAAAAAGTGGAGTAGGGGAACGCACCTTCCTTTACTCCACTAATATATACGGGTGCACCTATCACCCTAAGTAAGCACCATGAGCGAAGACCGTAAATCGCCAGAGGAACTGGCCACCCTCTTTGAGCAGCAATGCCGGGCCATGCGCCTGCCCGCACTCAGCGTCTCCGAACTGCTGGACCTGATGGACTACTACAGCCGGCAGGGCCGCGACTTCGAGTCGGAGGTATGCCGGCACATGGCCGAGCGCATCGACCCCGACAATGACGAAGTGCTCCTTACCCGCGCCCACTACTATGCCGACGATGGCGATTGGGCCTCGGCCTTGGCTTTGCGCAAGCGTTTGGCCATCGGCGGGTATGAAGACCGCCTGTTTCAGGTGGAGTACATCATCCGCACCGGCGCTCCCGACCAGGCTCTGCAGCGCGTCATGTCGGCACTGCCGTCCGTCCAGTCGTTGCCCGACTACGACTTCCTTTACGACGCTGCCATCCTGCTGCGCGACTATGGCTATCCCGCCCATGCCCTGCGGCTGATAGGCCATGTGCCGCCGTCCTACATCGACTATGCCGCCGTCTGTGACCTGCGTGCCGAATGCGCCATGCTCACGGCCGACTACGACGCCGCCACCGCCATCCTCAATGCCGCCATCGACCAAAGTCCGTTCGACGGCAACCTGTGGACACGCATGGCCTCGACGGCCTACCGTCAGGGGAAATACACCGAAGCGCAAGAGGCCGCCGAGTATGCCCTGGCCACAGGGAAGAACGACGAAGCCACGCGCCTGAAGTGCTTGGCCGACATCGCCCTCTGCGCCGATGACGAGGCCATGATGGACCTGCTCAAGGCGGCCGACAGTATGCAGGACGCCGGCATCTGCCTGTCCTGCGGCCACCGTCTGTACCAGGCCGGTCGCTACACGTTGGCCGAAATGGCCTATCGCCAGGCGGCCGTATATAGTCCGCGCGACGGCTCCGTCCGCGGCGAGGCCATAGGCTGGCTGGCGCTCTGCCTGGTGCACAACGGCGCCTGCGACAGCGCACTGGTGCAACTGGCCAGTCTGCGCGCCATGGGCTACGACAACTGGAGCAATGCGCAGGAGATGGCGGAAATCCTCTTTGCTCAAGGCTACGAGAAATATGCCGTGCGCGCCCTGCTTGAGGGACGGCGCGAGAAGGTACTCAGCGACGCCCGCTACTTCATGCTCATCCGCCAACTCGGCGCCAACGGTTGCTACGAGGCCGCCCGTTCCCTCTGGCAGGACATCCTGGCCCAGCCCCTGAATTACCCGCAAGACCTACAGGCTTATGTGGACCAGGCCAGGACGCGCCTTGCCTAAGTTTTTCATCATCACAACCCTGGGCAACGGCCGGACTATCGCTTCTGCTTCGACCAGTTGAGGTTGGAAATCAGAGAGAGCATGAAGTAGCGCGGCGTGAAGTTCGTGTAGGTCTCGGTGCGCGCCAAGGCGGTGATGCTTTGGTTGATGTTGCCGCCCTTGTTGAGGATGTCGTGGGCCGAGATACGGACGAAGAGTTTGCCGTCAAGGATGGTCTTGTTGAGTGCGGCGTTCCAGCATGCCTGCGTACGGTTGAGCACCCGGTTGCTCAAACCGCTGTTTTTGCTGAGTTTGAGCGAGGAGTTAAGCCCGATGCCCCAAGGCAGGGTGTAGTTGGCCTCGAAGAAGCCGCTTGTGGTGCGGTAGTCTGTCGTGCTGTTTTGGTCGTGGACCGTTGTGAAGCGCGTCTCCCACGACGCTTGCCCGTTCAGTTTGCCGACGGTGAAGCGCAGGTTGAGTTGCGGTGTTACGCCAATGTTTTCAATGAGGGAATGAGGACGCGCCTGCGCCGTGGTCAGTGAGGTCAGGTTGGCGCGACTGAAGTAGTCGGCCTTCAGATTGGCGGTGAGGTACCATTGTTTCTTTCTGTCTAAGGCCAAGGTGTAGCCCGTGGCCACTTCAGCGCGGTGCGTGCGGTTCGTATTCTCCGGTCGGTACGTGCGGCTGCCCTTTTCTGCGTCATAGACCGAGCCCATCACCACGTCGTTGTGGACGTGGCTGTACGCCCCCTGTATGAACCACTCGTGCTTGGTCCGGCGATGGCGCGCAGCGTAGCGCAGGTTGGCCTTGTGCGTATAGATGTTATCCAAAGCGTCGTTGCCGAGGAAGAGGTTCAGCGGGTCGCTGTTGTCGCGGATGGGGAGGAAGTAGGTCATGTTGGGCATGGAGGGGCTGCCGTTGTAGCCAAGAGAAAGGCTTGGCAGCCAGTGGCGCACCGTGTCTTTCGTGTTTTCCCACCGCATGGTGATTTTGGGGGAGAAGAAGAGGCCGCTGCGGCGAATGGGGTAGAGCACGCCGTCGCGGGTGTAGTCGAGCGTGCGCCGCTCATAGTAGGTCGTGGCTTCGGCATCGAGGCGCCACTCTGCGCCTCCGGCCATCTTTATTTTGTGCGACAGGCGTCCGCCGATGCTGCCGCGGTTGCGGCCCGTCAGCGAGTGGAAACTGTTGGCTTCGTCGATGCAGAGCGAGCGGAAGTCTTCGTCGGGGAGGATGCCGAGAGCGGCCATGCCCCAGTCGTGCGCGTCCGACCATGCCGTCAGGCGGTCCAGACGGTAGAGGGGATGTGAGGCTGTGCCGTAGTCGTGGATGAAGTTGACGAAGGGCGTCACCTGGCCGTCGTGGCGCGTGTTGTCGGCATACTTGATCAGGTAGTCGGCCTTCGCGTTCAGGTTGAGCGCATAGTTGTGCCGGTCGTAGAAGCGGCGCTGCCTGTCGCCTTCGCTTTCGCCAAAGTAGGCCAGACGATAGTTCACGAAGCGGTCCGTGTCCGTGGTGTTGTGCTTGAGCGATGTCTTGACGTTGAGCACGCTGTGGCCTATGGTGAAGGCCGACGTCCAGTCTGCCTGATGGGAGAGTGAGGTCGATTTGTCGCGCGAAGGGTTGAGCAGGAGGTGTTGCAGCCCGTTGCCCGTCGCGATGGTATCGGCGTTCTGCAAGGGGAAATTGTCCCACGCGTTGTCGGCGGTGCACATGTAGGCAATAGATTTGGCGTCCACGCTTTGAGAGGTCCGCCGGTAGCCGAAGGTGTAGGCCAGTTCGTGCGACCATCTGTTCTTCTTTCTCAAGCGCAGGGCGGTAGAGGCGTTGACCTTCGTGTTGTCCGCGCTCGAGCGTTTCATCTCGCGTCGCATCTGGTGCTGCGGCGAAAGGAACGTCTCCGTGTTGGTCCACGTGTCCTTGTCCTCGTCGGTGCGCTGCACGTCGCCGTTCAGGCGGAAGCGCCAGGCGTAGTTGGGTTCGAAGTGGTAGTCGAGGCGCGCCACCTTTGTGGTCCGCGGGTTCTTGTATTCGGTGGCAATGTTGCCCATGTCCATCATCTCGCGCTCCTGACCGAAGTTGTTGACATCGCCGTTGATCATCAGGCTCTGCCGGTCGTCGAAGCGCATGAGCATGCCCTGTGCGCCGTAGAATTGCGCCGTGGCGGCATTGGCTTCCAGTTTGGCCAGCCATATGCCGATATACTGCCGCTTCAGTTGGATGTCCATGACGTAGCGCTCGTCGTGCATGTCGCGTCCGGTGAGTTCGGTCAGTTCGCCGGCCCTGTTATAGACCTTCAAATGTTTGACCACATAAGCCGGCAGGTTGTCGAGCGCAGCCTGTATGTTACCGTTGAAAAAGTCTTTGCCGCCGATAAGCAGATTCTCCACGGGCTTGCCGTGGACGCTTATCACGCCGTCCTTCAGTTCCACCCCGGGCAGTTGTTCCACCAGTTTTCTCAGCGATTCCGTCTGCGCCACGTTGAAGGCGTCGGCGTTATAGACCAGGGTGTCGCCCTTGTACACAAACTTCAGTTTCGTCGCCGTCACCGTGGCTTCACCCAGGTCGCGCTCCTTGGCCTTCGGTGCGAGGTAGATGCTGCCCAGGTCCACACGCTTGCGGCGCTTCTGCCGGTCTGTCTCCACCGTCTTCTCGTAAGGTTCGTGCCCCTCGGCCTCCACCACAATGCGGAGCCGTGGCCGCGCGGCCACCCTGATAGCAAATACCGCATCATTCTTTTTGTCCGGGTATGTCCGACTTCCGAAGTCCGTCTTTTCCGTGACCATCCGGAGCAGGGCCACGCCCGTTCCGATACGCTCGCCGTTGTCGGCATCGTAGATGGTCACTGCGGCTTGGTGCAGCCCCTCTTGGGTTATGGCGTCGCTCACACCGCCGCATATTTCTATCTCTTGCGCGCTGACTGTCAACGACGTGGTGAAGAGGGTTGTGAGGAGAATACGGAGGAATCGTGTCATAGTGTTGCTGATGATAAGGTACAAAAATAGTACGAGGCATCCTGCTCTTCCAGTGAAACCGGGTGCAGAATGCCTCGTAGGGGGTTGTGAGTGGAAGTGCTAAATCACATGCGTGTCATTGGAGATAAACCTGTAGCAGGAAGTTCTTCGACCGTTCGCCGTATTTGGCGAGCGACGGGCCCTCCGTGCTCCACGAGATGCAGAACAACTTGTTGAGAAGGGTCGGGTAGCGGCCGGCCAGGTCTGCGAGCGAGCAGCCTTCCGTCTTGTCCGCTGATTCAATGATTTCGGCGTAGTAGCCCGGCATTCCCGACAGCGTGTTGAGCAGCGCCACCCGGTCGGCTACGTCGCTGTAGTTGTTCAGGTGCATGGCGACGCGCTCGTTGAGATTCTTCACGATGGCGCCTTGCAGGTCCTTATTGCCCTGTGCTGTACCAGCCGCCGCGTTCGGCCTGTCCGGATTGTTCTCCATCGTCAGGTAGATGCCTTTCAGCACGCTGATGCTGTGCAGCAGTTGGTCTTTGGTTTGGGGGAAGGGCGACAGCATGGTTTCCGGCTGGATGCCTGCCCCCGCCACGGCGCGGAAATCCATTGAGCCGATGCCGGCCTGCATCTTTTCAAGCTTATGCTTCCGCAGCGCTTGGCGATACTTCTGTTCGTCGAAGGGCCCCTTGATGACGAAGGTGCTGAGCACGAGGCTGTCGCCCTCATTGAGCCGCCATTCCGCGCCCCATGCCGTGCGGTAGTTGGGATTGTCGGCCGCGTGCTTGCGCAGGGTGATGTATTTGCGGCCCTTGCCGCCCACACGGATAACGGGCTTGCCCGTGTGGTAAAACATGTGGATGGTTTCGCTCACGGTCGTGGTGTCCGTCAGACTGCCCACGTGGCAGAAGCCGCCGTCGCACTCCGGCAGACTGTAGGTGTAGGCCGTGTTCAGACGGCTGACAATCTCTTCCATCCGCTTGAAGTTCTTCTTCTTGGCGCGCCCCGCGTAATAGGTGAAGATGCTGTAAGAGTAGAGCGAGTCGAGACCGTCGCGACCTTGCGAACATCTGATGAGGATGGGCGTGAGGTACTTGTGGCCTTGCAGCGCTTTGATTTGTTGGGCAAACAGTGGCTCGTCATCTGTCGGCCCTTGCTGCGAGAAGGTGTTTGCTTTAGCCTGCAAGCACAAGCCGCAGAGCAGGAGAGATAAGAGTAAATGTTTCATAAAGCACAGATTGTGGGTTTTGTTGATAGGTCTATTTCGTAGAGAATGTCCTCGATGACTTGGTTGACCGCCTGCCGCTCGGCCTCCGCCTGCTGAATCAGCGCGTTGATAACGGCGTCCTCCACGGCAGTGCCGGTAGGTGTTTCGGGAACATTCGGCTGTGCGTCGGCGGCCGTCTCGTTAGCCACAGGTTCGTGGCTTCGTGGCATATCCTCGCTTGGCTTATCAGCACGCCCGCCGGCGTCCGAAGTTGGCGTATTTGCCAAAGCATCCTTCTGTGCTTGTGCAGCGCCGGCGTTCGTTTCAGTTGGCTCTACTTCCAGTTTCCCTTCAGCCGCCGCCGTTTCGTGGTTGGCCATGGCGAAGTCGTGCCCTGACGTCACTGCGGTGGGCGCCGTGTAGGTCAGCATGAGGAAAAGGCCGGCCACGACCGCCGCCGTGGCGACGGATACCAGTGTCCAAAGCAACGGTCTGCGCGTCTTGCCGTCTGCCGGACTGCCGGGCTTTCGTTGGGGGAGGGGCGTTGCGGCGCTCGTTGGCGTTTCTTCCTGTCGGGCTTTCGTGAAGGCCTTGGCGTGGAAGCCGCGGAACATGACGGCATAGGCAGTCCATGCTGCGGGCACGTCGTCGTGGCTGGCGAAGTAGTCCGTGAGCAGACGCTCCTCCTCCTCGGTGGTCTCGGCGGCCTCAAAGCGGTCGAGCAATCGTTGGATATATAAAAGGTCGTCCATGGTGGTTCTCTTTATATTAAGGTTGGCGGTGTGTCACTGATTGATGTATGCTGCCAGCGTGTCGGCCAGCCGTCGGCGTGCCTTGCAGAGGATGCCGCGCACCGACCCTTCCGTGCTGCCCAGTATGGCAGCAATCTCTGCAAAACTTTTCTCTTCCTCCTGCCTCATGCAGAGCACCGTGCGCCAGACGTAAGGCAGTTGGTCCATGGCGGCGCAGTAGAGGCGCTCCTCTTCGTTCCGCATCATGGCCGTGTCGGCGCGTTGCGTGTCGGGCAGGTCCGGCAGGCGCGTTTCGTCCGGCGCTTCGTCGTCATCATGCGGCCGGAACAGGCGCAGCAGCGGATGGCGCCGGCAGGCGCGCACATGACTTATGGCCAGGTTCTTGGCCCATGCGCTCGCCACGGCCTCGTCGTTGTGGATAGGCACATCGCCGGTACGGACAGCCTCCCACATTTTCAGTAGCACCTCCTGCGCCACGTCCTCGGCCTCGTCGGCATCTTTCACGTAGCGAAGAGCGGTGGCTACGGCAATGCTCCGCAGCGTTGTTGCCCGAGATATGTAGGTAATCTTGTCCATACACTATGATGACGCTGCAAGTTACGCATTTGCTACGCCGTAGGCCCACTTTTTTTGAAAAAACTGCCTCCGGCGCGCGCCCCCAACAGGGAAAAAGATTTTCACGGCGGCCGGCAATTCAATTGCCCGCGGCTGGCAATGCAATAGCCCGCGGCTGGCAATGCGATTGCCCGCGGCCG
>CAMGHE010000019.1 GCA_946055775.1 uncultured Bacteroidales bacterium | reverse complement strand
TGTGGCTTTCAGGGGTTTTTACGACTTGGGCGACCGTAAAAACGGTCGCCCAAGTCGCAAAAACAGTCGCCCAAGTTGTGATTCGAGTCGCCCAGGTCGTGTCGTCGGTCGCCCGAGCCCCTTTCTCACCGTTAATTTTTCCTAAAGTTTTCGCCGGCCAAACGGGTCGTGATAGAAAACTCTTGTGCAAAACGTGAAGCGCTTGCCCCCCAAAAATAGAAGCAATAAGGGTGCCCGCTGACTCTATTTCGATACAGCCACCAGAGGACGAGGTTGACTGAAGACCACACAGACGGCCGACGCAAAACGGCACAAAAAAAACCTGCGGAGGTTATCCACAGGTTCCAATTCTCTCTGTTCGTAGAATAGAGAATAGCGTGAAGGCTCAGCCTTCGTTCGGGGCTATTTCTATTAGGCAGCTACGCTGTCAGCAGCAGCGCTGTCAGCAACTACGCTGTCAGCAACTACGCTGTCGCTTTCTACGCTGTCAGCAACTACGCTGTCGGTAGCAACGGTGTCAGCGGCCTCAGCAGCCTTGTTAGAACCACCGCAAGAAGCGAACGATACAGCAGCCATAGCTACGAACATGAAAACCAACTTTTTCATTGTCTTTTGAAATTTTTAGAGTTAAACGTTTAATTGCTTTCTTAAAACGCTGCAAAGGTACGGACTTCCCCAAACCCCACAAGCGCTCCCTCGTCTTTTTTTTAATTTACTTGGATTATTTAGCATTTGTTAAGGTTTTCTCCGCAGAACGTAAGGCAGACATTGCAATAAAGACCTACCATACTGCGCGCCAAGGTTTTTTGGCGTGCAGCGATTTTCACTTGGCGGGAATGTCGTACCTTTGCACTGCGCAAAAGAAAAGGAGGACGACGGACCAATGCTGTCGCATCCCTTTTCCTCATTCCACCCGATAGACATACCTATTTATATAATATATATGAGTGACTCCACCCAACCACTCCATCTGAAGGCGGCCTTTGCCACACTGGGCTGCAAACTCAACTTTGCCGAGACGTCGTCTCTACGCGACGTGTTGGCCCGCGAGGGCATCAAGCCAGCCGCAAAGGGCGAACGCGCCGATGTGTGCATCGTCAACACCTGCTCTGTGACAGAAGTGGCCGATCACAAATGTCGGCAGGCGCTGCACCGTATGCTGCGCGAACACCCTGGGGCCTACACGGTGGTGATGGGGTGCTACGCCCAGCTCAAACCGCAAGAGATTGCCGCCTTCAACGGCGTAGATCTGGTGGTGGGCATGGAGCACAAGGGCGAGGTGGCCCGCCTCGTGCGCGAAGGACTCGCACGCAAAGCGCAGATGTCACCGGGCGAAGCCTGCCACGAGGCACTGGCGGTACCCACACGCGACATTCGCACCTTCGTCCCCTCATGCTCGTGCGGCGACCGCACGCGCTACTTCCTGAAGGTGCAGGATGGTTGCAACTACTACTGCACCTATTGCACCATCCCCATCGCCCGCGGACGCTCACGCAACGCCCCCATAGCCGACCTGTTGGCACAGGCACAGAACGTAGCAGCCAAGGGGGGCAAGGAGATTGTCATCACGGGCGTCAACATTGGTGACTTCGGACGCTCAACGGGCGAAAACTTCGCCGACCTGGTGGTGGCGCTCGACAGCGTCAGCGGCATCATGCGCTACCGTATATCCAGTATCGAGCCCAACCTGCTCACCGACGACATCATCCGCTTCTGCGCCACTTCGAGGGCCTTCATGCCCCACTTCCACATCCCGCTACAGAGCGGCAGCGACGAAGTGCTGCGCCTGATGCACAGACGTTACGACACAGCCTTCTTTGCCGAAAAGATACAGACCGTACGGCAAGCCATGCCCGATGCTTTTATCGGCGTGGACGTCATTGTGGGCACACGCGGCGAGACGGACGAATGCTTCGAAGAGACCTATCGCTTCATCGAGGGTCTTGACATCGCCCAGTTGCACGTATTCTCTTACTCGGAACGCCCGGGCACCAAGGCGCTCGACATTCCCCACAGCGTGGATGCTGCCACCAAACACGCACGCAGCCAACGCCTTCTGGCCCTGAGCGAGGTAAAGCGCCGCGCCTTCTACGCCCGTCACATCGGCACCGAACGCCCCGTACTGTGGGAAAGCCGACGCAGCGACGGTAGCATGTCAGGGTTTACAGACAACTATATCCGCGTTCGCCTGGCGCCCACTTCGGCCGTGCCGACCGAAAACACGCTGACGACGGTGCGTCTGGCCGACTTCACCCCAGATGGTGAATGCCTGTGGGGGGAAGTGGTACATCACACACCCGAAGCCCCCTGCCCCACCCTTTAACTGCCACCCCCAACTCCACCTCTCTCCATGACCCCCAAACGTATCGCCGTCGTCATTCTCAACTGGAACGGAGCCGACATGATGCGCCGCTTCCTGCCCGCCGTCATCAGCCACTCACAGAAGCAGGCAGATGTCATCGTAGCCGACAACGGTTCAACCGATGCCTCGTGCGCCGTCGTGCGCGACGAATTTCCCGAGGTACGCCTTATCGCACTGCCAGAAAACTATGGCTTTGCCGAGGGCTACAACCGTGCCTTGGCAGGGCTCGACTACGAGTTTTACCTCCTGCTCAATTCAGATGTCGAACCGGACACCGGATGGCTCGGTCCGCTGCTCGACTACATGGACTGCCACCCCGAGGTGGCGGCCTGCCAACCCAAACTTCTCAGCATGAATGAGCGTCAGCGCTTCGAGTACGCCGGCGCGGCAGGCGGATACATGGACCGCTACGGCTATCCCTTCTGCCGCGGGCGCATCTTCGATACCGTCGAGGAGGACAAGGGGCAGTACGACACTCCGGCCTATGTACTCTGGGCCACAGGCGCCGCCCTGCTGATACGGCGCACCGACTGGGAAAATGCAGGCGGACTGGACGGCCGCTTCTTTGCCCACCAGGAAGAAATCGACCTGTGCTGGCGCCTGGGCTGCCGCGGCCGTCGTGTGGCCTGTGTGCCGGCCAGTCGAGCATGGCATGTGGGCGGTGCCTCGCTGGCACAGGGCAACCCGCGCAAGACCTTCCTCAACTTCCGCAACAACCTGATGATGCTCTACAAAAACCTGCCCGATAACGAACTACGCCGCGTCATGCGGGTGCGCTTCTGGCTGGACCTGCTGGCACGCCTACAGATGGCTGTCAAGGGCGACTGGGCTGGTGCACGCGCCATCTCGCGCGCACGGCACGAATACAAGGCCATGCGCCCCACACTGCGCGCCGACCGCGAACGCAATCTGCAGGCTGCTACCACCGACCGCGCGCTGGGCCACATGCCCTACGCCATCCTGACCGCCTACCATCTAAAGGGCAAGAAGCGCTTCAGCCAACTCTGACGTTCTCTCCCACCCTCTCCCCACACCGCCATGGCTTCTCTCTATCTCATCCCAACCACCCTGGGCGATACTCCGCTCGACCGCGTATTGCCCACCCACAACACAGACATCATACGCAGTCTGCGCCACTTCATCGTCGAAGAGGTGCGGACGGCACGCCGCTTTATCAAGAGCGTCGATCGCAGCATCAGCATCGACGACCTCACCTTCTATCCCATGGGCAAGCACGCCGACCCCGCCCGCTACAGCGGCTACCTCCAAGCACTGCGCCAAGGTCAGGACATGGGCATCATCAGTGAAGCCGGATGCCCAGCCGTAGCCGACCCAGGAGCGGCTATCGTCGAGATAGCCCAGCGCGAGGGCCTGCACGTCGTCCCCTTGGTGGGGCCGTCAAGCATCCTGCTGGCCGTCATGGCCTCGGGCTTCAACGGACAGAGTTTCGCCTTTCACGGTTACCTGCCTATCGACGGGGCCGACCGCGCCAAGCGCCTCAAGCAACTCGAAGCGCGATCGCATGCCGAAAACCAGACGCAGCTGTTCATCGAAACGCCCTACCGCAACGCCCGCCTCTTTGCCGACATCTGTGCCGCCTGCTCGCCGCGCACCCGCCTTTGCGTGGCGGCCGGCATCACCACAGATGCCGAATGGATACGCACGCACACCATCGCCCAATGGAAACAATGCGGACTGCCCGACATGGGCAAAACACCGGCCATCTTCCTCATCTACGCCTAACCCCATCCCACAACACCCCACACATCTTCAGCGCCTATCTCCCCTTATTATACTTATTATACCATCTTTTCCACTGCCATCGTCAACTCTTTTTCCGATGCTCTTGGCTGGTTACAGAAAAACCTTTACCTTTGCATTCCAAACACGGCTCCGTAGCTTAGCTGAATAGAGCGTCAGATTCCGGTTCTGAAGGTCCTGGGTTTGAATCCCAGCGGGGTCACCAATGATTAAATCCTCCGAAAGACAGCGTCAGTTGTCCTTCGGAGGATTTGTTTAATTGTTTAATTGCCGCCCGCACTTGGAGGGCTTGGTCATGAAAATACCAGCGTCTGGTACATCGTGTACCAGAAGTGGACAAATAATCCAGCACACCGACAAGGGCGGAGCCTATGTAGATACTATTCTGAGGTCAGTCTAGTGTCTCTATCACAAAGTGATAAGTCAGCGAACCTTCAGACCACATGGAGAAGTTCGTTCCCCAAAGGTTATTGCTCAGGTTAAAGTGGACACCGTTGCGCAAGTCGGGATAACTGGTGGAATAATTCAAGCCTTGTGCTTCTCCCACATTCATCAGGAAAGCCTCCTGACTGCTGATGCGTATCGTTCCCTTAGAGGTTTTCAAGTCCACATAACGGTCTATGCCATGCATTTGCCGGTTTCCTTTTTCCACCACATCCATCAAGTCCACCCGTTCGCCTGTTTTCTCGGCAATCACCGATTGGATGCCAGGCACTGTAAACGACAGCCAATAAACCTCGGGCAGGCGCACTGCCGGCTTTCCATAGATGGTCAGCGCCACTTCTGAGCATTTACCGTTCTTTGCCGTCCAGCAGTTCACCTGTATCCGCTGGGGATATACACGTGCATCCACGCCTTCACGTTCGGGAAAACGCAGTTCTGTGATCGTGCGCACACCTTTCTTCTCTTTGTGCACCGATTGCGAGACCTCCTGTGCATACAGCGTCGCACTGACGGCATGTGATTTCTCCAAACCTGGTTTCCCCAAGTCGTCCAGCGCCCATCCATACCTTGTGCGGATGTAGCGGTGCTGGAAGTCATCGTAGTCGTTGCTATCGAGCAACTGGAGCGAGAGTCCTGCCAACGTCATGCCGCCAGCTATCGGCTCCTGCCATTGTTGCCGCTCCACCGGTTTCATCTTCGGGCTTTCCGTCAGTTCCACGTGATCTACAGCCGCCACTGCCGCGCGTGCTTCTTGTTGCAAGTTGACGGGCAGCAGAGCAATGGCACGGTCGATATAGCCGTCTATCTCCTTCCACGAGACTTCCGCCATCTGGAACAGCCCTTCGGCACGTCCTTTCATAAACGGGTCCATGTCGTACTTGTCCCATTGGCGCAGATGAGTCTTCACATCCACCCCTTGCGTATGCTCTGCTATCAGTCCCAACTCGACTGCATAATCCAATGCCGTATCACTCTCTTTCTCTATTTTGCCTTCACGCAGCCATTGTGAGTAGAGCCGCGAGAGAGCACGGTACTTGGCCATACGTATCGGCGCACTGCCATAGCCATAAATCCATGTGTCGCCTATCTCCGAAGTGACCACTGGCAAACTGTCCTTCACCTTGATCAATTCTTGGGCGATATCGTTGAATGAGGCGCCTATCACTCGGGCGTTTGGATAACGCTTGCGCAAGTCGGCATAAATTGCCTTCACGCGTTCATAGGTGTGCGGTCCGTGGTTGTCGCCTGTGAAGTTGATGCTAACCACCGTCTTTCCGTCCGGCAACACGGCATCTTCTCCATAGTCCTTCTGATACGCCAGAATCAAGTCGTTGCCTTCGGGGCTACGCCAACGACAGAAAGCTGGTACGGAAGGTACCGGACAAGCCGAATTGACACCTACGTGCAGCAGCCGAATGCCAGCATTGTACATCGGATCGATGATGCTGCGGGTGTGTCCCGGCACGTCGGTCATCTTTGCCGCAATGGTGCGCTTACCGTATCTCTCATCCAAACGTTTGGAAAGCAACAGGCAGGTTTCAAACATATCACGCGTCATGGTCTCCGATTCCACGGTGTAGGGGACGGCGTTCCAAACGATATCGCCGCGGCCGATGGCTGCTTCCAGTCGTTTGACGGCCTCGGGCGATGCCGTGTGGAGATATTTCCAGATGAGCCATGAGCCAGTGGTCCATACGTAACGGTCACCCGAACCATCGGCACGCAAGCGATCGCCCACTTCGATGGCTTTCGGGATAAAGTCGTTCACATACCTTTCGGTGACTACCGAACTGAGATTGGTGAATCCCACATCCAAGTGGGTCTTAAAGGCAACATACACTTTCTCTATTTTGTCAGCCGACGACTGCGCCTTGACACCAACGAGACAGAAAAAGAGGAGGAAGGAAAGAAACACTCTTCGTTTCATATTCAACTCTATTTTTTTATATAGGGAGGTTGTGAAATGGTTATAATATAAAAGTCAGTCGTTTCCCAGTAGCATAGTTTTTGTGTGTCATTGAATAAGATAGGATGCACGTTTACTCTGCTCTCACTTGCACTATCCTTGTTGATGTTTACCCCCCCCAGCGGGATTACTGGGTCTGCTCGGAGGGGGGAGAAACACCATCATGATAGCAAAGGTACAACAGATTTCTGGTTCAACACCAAGTATTATAAGCGAAGGGCACAAAAGGCTTGATATGGGTCAAGGCTTTGTTAGGAAGGACTGGGAATATACTGGCTATCTGAATAAATAGCCTTAATTTCGCCAAGGGTATTATAGACCAAACACAAGCATTTTCAAATCTCCATTCTTTTGTCATTGACGTGCTTTTGCCTATTTTTGCCAGTAGCATCAACAAACGCAGAGCAAATATGGCAATGAATCCCAACCTGCTTCCACCCAATAGAGACATGGATATCTACTATCCCAATAACGGCATCGACGAACTGATAGAGTATATCTTGGCCCACGGCACGCGCCTTCGGGTTAAGCGGGGAACGGTCCTGGTGCACGAACGCCAGTCGTCTGCTGCCCTGCACCTGATTCGCCGCGGTTCGGTGAAGTGTGTATGCACCGACTATAAGAATCACCAGCGTGTCGTCAGCCTTATGTTTGCAGGCGAACTGGTGGGCAACTTTATCTCGGCGCGCCTGAACGAACCGGCCCCCTTCGGCGTGGTCACACTCGAAGACTGCGTCATCTACCGCATTGACATTCAGGAACACAAAGATTTCTTCGAATGCGATTGCAACGGGAAGCGCTTTGTGCGGGCCTTCACCGAACACATTGCCTATCATCATCTGAAGTCATACCTGGCCACAATAAGCCTGTCGCCCTGGCAGCGACTGGAGGTCCTGCAAGAGCGCATCCCCGACATTTTGCAGCGCATCAGCCGCCGCGACGTGGCCGCCTTCATCGGCGTCTCCCCCGAATCGATGAGCCGCCATCTTAATGCCAAACCAGAAACTGACGACAACAAAGACATCTAACTAATAATTCTTATGCACTTCACTCGTTTCTTCCTTCTCCTTCTCTTGGCAGTCCTTCCTCTTCAGGGCCTAAGCCAAACGGCCGCTACCCCTGACGGTAACGGCCATAACTTTGCCATCGGCCACAAGACCTTCCTGCTCAATGGTCAGCCCTTCATCGTCAAGGCTGCCGAGATGCACTACCCACGCATCCCTCGCCCCTACTGGGAGCGCCGCATCAAGATGTGTAAAGCACTGGGCATGAACACCATCTGCTTGTACATCTTTTGGAATATACACGAGCAACAGCCAGGCCAATTCGACTTTACAGACAACAACGACATCGCGGCCTTCTGCCGCCTCGCCCAAAAGCACGGTATGTATGTCATCGTGCGCCCTGGCCCCTACGTCTGCGCCGAATGGGATATGGGCGGCCTACCCTGGTGGCTACTCAAGAAGAAGGATATCGCCCTGCGCACCAACGATGCCTACTACCTGGAACGCGTGGCCCTCTTTGAAGAGAAAGTGGCCGAACAACTCGCACCGCTGACCATCGACAAGGGTGGCCCCATCATCATGGTACAGGTGGAGAACGAGTATGGCGCATATGCTGAGGACAAAAAGCACGTGGCCAACATCCGCGACATGCTGCGCAAACACTGGGGCAATAACGTCGTGCTCTTCCAGTGCGACTGGTCGTCCACCTTCCAGCGCAACGGTCTGGACGACCTGGTCTGGACGATGAACTTTGGCACGGGGGCCAACATCGAGGCGCAGTTTAAGCGCCTACAGGAGGTACGCCCCGACGCCCCGCTCATGTGCTCCGAGTATTGGAGCGGCTGGTTCGACAAATGGGGCACAGCCCACGAAACGCGACCTGCCAAGGACATGGTGGCTGGCATACGCGATATGCTGGACCGCGGCATATCCTTCTCGCTCTATATGACGCACGGCGGCACGAGCTTCAGCCACTGGGCCGGCGCCAACTCGCCGGGTATCGCCCCCGACGTGACGTCCTACGACTATGACGCGCCCATCAACGAATATGGCATGGCCACCGAGAAGTATGCCTTACTGCGCGAATGCCTGCAACGCTATACGGACGCCAAACTGCCCGCCGTGCCCAAACTGCCCGCACGCCTAATCACCCTGCCGCGCATCACGCTGGATGAATACGTGCCCATCACACAGGGCATCGACAGCACGTCACAGGCCGGCGGCCTGCGTACCTTCGAAGACATGGACATGGGTTGGGGCAGCATGCTCTATACCACCACCATCCCCACCGACTTCCCCGCCTCGACGCTCAAAGCCGAGGTGCACGACTATGGACAGGTCTTCGTCAATGGCCGCTACGTTGGCCTCATCAACCGTGTCAAGAACGAGAAGACCACGGCAATGCCTGCCCTCAAAGCCGGCGACCGCCTACAGATTCTCGTGGAAGGCATGGGACGTATCAACTTTGGCTGGGGCATCAAGGACTACAAGGGCATCGTTGGCCCGGCCGAACTCTTCACCCCAATGCAGGGGGCTGTGCTGACCCTCAAGCCCGAGGCATGGACCAGCGCGAGGATACCCGATGCCTACGACGATGCCGTGCGCGCCCTGGCAAAGGGCAAGCCCGCCAAAGCCTCTGACCTACATACCAACGCAGGCTACTACCGCGGCTACTTCACGCTGAGCAAAACGGGCGACACCTTCCTCAACATGGAGACGTGGGGCAAGGGACAGGTGTATGTCAACGGCCACGCCATGGGCCGCTTCTGGCAGATCGGTCCGCAGCAGACGCTCTATGTACCGGGCTGCTGGCTGAAGAAAGGCCGCAACGAGGTGATTGTTCTGGACGTTGTGGGTCCGCGCGAAAACGTGGTGTGGGGCGAGGCCGCTCCTATTCTTGACCGCTTACAGAAGGACGAAAGCCATGCCAAGACTACCTCGGAACGCCCCGACTTGAGCACGTTGAAGCCTGCTGTCCAAGCCACACTGCCGGCCAACATCAGTGCCTATCACACCTTCCGCCTGAACAAGGCCACCAAAGGACGTTACATCGCCATACACATGCCCACCACACACGACGGCAAACCGGCCACTATCGCCGAGATATACCTACAGGACGCCAACGGCCGCCGCATAGACCGCACAACATGGCAGACCCACTATGCCAGCAGTGGTAACCCGCAGGGCAACCATACTGCCGACAAAGCCTTCGACCTGCAGGAATCGACCTACTGGCAGGCGCAGGCCACCGACAAGAGTCCGCTCTTGGTCATCGACCTGGGCAAAGAGCAGACCGTCAGCGCCGTGGAATACCTGCCGCAGACGGGCAACCACAGCACGGGCGGCGTCAAAGCCTGCACAATTTATGTGTATGGAAAATAAGAGAAGGCCTCACGCACAACTCACAGTTAACTTTATCCATCCCCTTCAAACCTAAACCAACATGAAAACATCCTTAGCCCTTCTTCTGACCACGATGGCTGCGGCCACCACCTTCATGTCGTGCAAATCAGACAAGGCTGCCGCATCCGCCACGCCCGCCGCAGAGATGCAGCCTGCGCTCACGCTGGAAGGCAGTTGGGTTGAGCCCGTTCCCGGCATGGAGGAACAGACGCAGGGCTTCACGCTGAACGAGGACGGCACGGCCGTGTCGATCAACATGGCCACGCTGCAATACCAGGAATGGTCGGCCGGCGGCGACACCCTCGTCCTCACGGGCAAGAGCATTGGCAACGGCCAGACCATCGACGTGGCTGACACGCTCATTATTGTCAGCGCCAACACCGACTCGCTGGTTCTCCGCCGGGGACAGTTGACCCGCACCTTCCGCAAGGCTGAACACTAAATGGGCCCTACGCCAAAAGGTTACATGCAGTGATTTATAGGAATCGCCCCCTGACGCCACGCTTATGGTGTCAGGGGGCGATTCCTTGACTTCTTTTCTTATTCATCATCTCCGACTTCCATACACGCTCCAGCCAACTGGGCTATAGCGGCACGTGCAGGCTTACCCGTTGACGTTAGAGGGATGGCCATGACGGCGACAAAGTGTTTGGGCACCTCATAGCGTGCCAAGCGGGCGGCACAGTAGGCGCGCCACGCTAAGGCAGCGTCGGCAGAACCGAGGGTTATGTCGGCAGAGGCGTGGGCGTAGGCACGCACCTCAGGCGGTATGGCGGCATAGACCAGGGTTAGGGCCTGCCCATACTGCGCATCGGGTACGGCTGTGAGGACGCAGGTGCTGGCATCCTGTTGCAGACGCTGCTCGAGAGGTTCGATGGCGAACTTAAGTCCGCCGCTACACACCACATTGTCGGTACGGCCGATGACGGTGAAGGAGCCGTCGGGGTGGAGCGTCACGACATCGTGTGTAGGCAGGGCGCTGACGCCAATATGCGGCGCATCAATGACAAGACAGCCGCGGCTGTCGGTGGTCAGACGGACGCCGGGCAGGGGGCGATAGGCCGCGTCGGGCTGCGGACCGTTGACGCGCTGCAGAGCGATGTGCGACAGCGTCTCGGTCATGCCGTAACTGCTCCATACCTGCACGGGCAGGCTACTGAGACGTTCGGCCAGGGCGTCGCTGATGCTGCCACCGCCGATGAGCAGGCAGGCTGTGCGGGCGAGCAGGCGCGCCTCGTGCGGCACCTGCAACGTGGCCCACACCTGGTGCGGCGTGAGGGCGGCAAACCACGGGGCGTGGTCCAGACGTGCATAGGGGTGGGCCGTCGGCGCCACCACCACCGCCTTCAGGGGCCACACCTGCGTGCGTACCACCTGCATCTGCGCCGCGATGTGCTCCAGCGGCATGGCCACCAGGGCTTCGGCGCCACGCGGCAGACCGAGGAAGGCGCAGGTGGCGCGGGCCGAGGCTTCGGCATAGCGCTTCTCCACCTGCATCACCTTGGGCTCGCCCGTCGAACCCGAGGTTTTCACCGTAAAGGCCGTGACGGCGGTGTCGTGCCACAGGCGACAGAAATCGGCATACTGTGCCACGAAGCGGCACTGGCTGTCGTCGGCATTCCACAGACGGTCGCCGTGGATGTGCAGACGCGTGTCGCGGAAATTGTCCACGAGCAGTTGGCCCGTCCCCAAGCCGTGCACCTCGGGCAGCGCGCGGCGGTGTCCGCCCTGCGGCGCATGCTCCTGCCAGATGCGTTGCGGCTCTACCGCCGTCCACTGTGCCAGGGCATTAAGCCCCACGTTGGTCTCGAGGGCACTCGTCACCCAGTAGGGGATGTCGCGTTCGGCCGCCAGCCTCATCCACTCGGCCGTCCCAGCCAGTCCGCCGTGTAGCGAGGGTTTGAGCACGAGATAGGCTGGTTGGATGGTATCAAGCAGCGCCACCTTATCCTCCAGGACATGGACGCCGATAAGTTCTTCATCCAGCGCGATAGGCACCGGCGATTCCCGGCACAGCCGCGCCATCTCCGCCCACTGCCCGGCGCGGATGGGCTGCTCGATGCTGTGCAGGTCAAAGCGCGCCAGCGTCCGTAAGCGCTCCAAAGCCTCGTCCGGGGCAAAGGCGCCGTTGGCATCGACGCGCAGTTCGACCTGCCGGCGTGGGAAGCGCCGGCGCAGACTGTCGAGCAGCGCCACCTCGTCGTCGAAGGCGATGCCGCCAATCTTCAGTTTGACACAGCGGTAGCCCGCGGCCAGTTTCTCCTCCATGCGCTGCGCCATCTCCTCACGACTGCCCATCCACACCAGGCCGTTGATGGCGATACCCGCTTCGCCGCAGGCGAAGGCGCTGTCGATGAGGCGCGTATGGTGGCCGCGCAGCGAAGCCTCGGCCGAGAGGAGGGCCGTCTCCAGTCCGAAGCGCATGGACGGCAGGCGGCGGAGCACGTCGTCATCCACCTGTCCCGTGGTCTCCATCGTGCGGCATATATCGCTGAGACGCTCGGGGTAGTCGGGCGTATAGTCGGCCGAGAGGTCGTAGAGCGGGGCGCATTCGCCGATGCCCACGAAACCCGGGCGGCCGTCGCGTGCCGTCACCACGATGTACCATACGCGGCGCTCGTGATAGACGCCGCGCGAGGTGGTGGCCGGACGTCGGAAGGGGAAGCGGCGCTCCACCACCTGCAGACGCAGGGGAAAGGGGAAAGGCTGTTGCATGAGAGAGAGGGAAGAGCAAAGGGTTTGATACGCCGGAGCGAGGGTTGCACTAAAGACGCTTAGGGCAATTTGGGAAATTTGGAGAAGTCGGGCTTGCGCTTTTCCAGGAAGGCGCGACCGCCCTCGTGGGCCTCGTCCAGCATGTAGTAGAGCATGGTGGCGTCGCCCGCCAGTTCCTGTATGCCCGCCTGTCCGTCCAGTTCGGCGTTGAGGCCCGCCTTGATCATGCGCAGGGCCAGCGGCGAGCGTTCCATCATGATTTTGGCCCATTCCACCACCTCGTCTTCGAGGCGTTCGAAGGGCACCACCTTGTTGACCATGCCCATGCGCTCGGCCTCGGCGGCGGAATACTGCCTGCAGAGGAACCATATCTCGCGCGCCTTTTTCTGTCCGACGATGCGCGCCAGATAGGAGGCGCCGAAGCCCGCGTCGAACGAGCCCACCTTGGGCCCCGTCTGTCCGAAGATGGCATTTTCCGAGGCGATGGTGAGGTCGCACATGAGGTGGAGCACATGGCCGCCACCGATGGCATAGCCGTTGACCATGGCGATGACCGGCTTGGGCAGCGAGCGAATCTGTTTCTGCACGTCGAGGACGTTCAGACGGGGCACGCCGTCCTCGCCCACATAGCCGCCGATGCCCTTGACGTGCATGTCGCCGCCCGAGCAGAAGGCCTTGTCGCCGGCGCCGGTGAGGACGACGACGCAGACGTCCTGTGCCTCACGGCAGTAGCGCAGGGCGTCGCCAATCTCCGCCACGGTGAGCGGCGTGAAGGCGTTGCGGTAGCGCGGGCGGTTGATGGTGATGCGGGCGATGCCCTCAAAGAAGTCGAAGAGAATCTCGCGATACTCTCGGATAGGGGTCCATTGGCGAGTCATAGTATAACGTATAATATAATAGGAGTGTTTATGGAATGTGAGCGTAGAGGGAGGGTGGTCTTCAGAACAAAGTCAGAACGAATCCGGAACAACGTCAGCACCCGACTTCGAGCAGCACGGGTCGCTGCGCCGGCACAGTGAGTAGCCACCGCAGGTCTTCGTCTGTAACGCCGTCGAGCGTGGTGTGGCGATAGGGCAGTTGGAAGGTCTCCGCCACATGGCGGGCCTCGTAGGGATGGCCGCCGGCGATAAAGCGGGCTTTGGCGGGCGAGGCGTCGAGCCCCGGCAGGCGGTCGAAGATGGCGCCGCCGCCATCGTTGAGCAGGAGGATGCGCAGGTTGCCGCCGAGGTCGGCGTTCCATAGCGCGTTTTGGTCGTAGAAGAAACTGAGGTCGCCGATGAGCATGACGCTCATTCCGCCGCCGGCCAGGGCATAGCCTGCCGCTACGGACAGCGAACCCTCGATGCCGTTCAGGCCGCGGTTGGCATAGACGGGGATGCCGCCGCCGGCATGCGTGGCCGCCACCAGGCGTACCGCCGTGCTGTTGGCCACATGCAGGGCGACAGGCTGCGGCTGCATGGTCTGCATCCATGTCAGCAGGCGTGCCGTCAGATCTTCGCGGCGGTCAGGCGAGGTTTTCCGCGCCCGGCCTTTCGCCAGCGCGTCCCACGTCTGGCGGGCCTGGCGCACGCCGGGATGTGGTGGCAAACAGTGTGCCAAAGCGTGGAGCACGTCGGCCACGGGCTGACGCAGGAGGGTGTGGAGATGCGAGAAGGTGTCGGGCCGGCCGTCCGCCGTTTCCTCGATGCGCCATACGCTGAGGCGGTTGGCGCGGCGCAGGGCCAGTTTGAGGTGCTTGTTGACCATATTGCCGCCGATGTGCACCACCACGTCGGGCAACGGCAAGCGGCCTTCGCCACCATGGCGTTCCCAGAGGGCGGTGCGCCAGGCGCCGGGCACGTTGGCCAACACCTCGGGGAGCACCAGCAGGCGGTCGTCGGCGTCGATGGCGTGGAGGGCGTCGGCCCACGGCGTGGGGTCGTCGCACTGCCCGATGACGATGGCGGGCAGGTGGGCCTCGGCGATGGCGGCGACCAAAGGCGCGATGGCGTCGTCAAGGCCGGCCGGCGCTTCACCCGCAGGACGAACCTCGGGGCAGACCGCAGCGACCGCCGGCTGATCCACGACGGGCAGGGCTGGCGTGGTGAAGCGGAAGAGGGGCTCACGCAGCGGCACGTTGATATGCATGGGGCCGGCCTGCGGTCCGCACAGGCGGCGCAGGGCAGCGTCGAGCAGGGGGCGGACGTCCTCAAGGGGCGTGGGCCGGCCGTCGGCATCGGCATCGCAGGGCAGCGCGCAGCAGGGGGCGTAAGGCAGCAAGGCACCGGGCTGCACCAGCGTTTGGCCATCCAACTGGCCAATCCATTCGGCTGGCCGGTCGGCCGAGATGACCAACAGGGGCAGGCGGCGCATGGCGGCCTCGGCCACGCCGGGGAGGGTACCGAGCAGGGCGGAGCCGGAGGTGACACAGAGGGCCACGGGGGCGCGGCGGGCCAGGATGAGACCGAGGGCCACGAAGGCGGCGCTGCGCTCGTCGGTCACGGCATGGACGGACAGGGGGGCGTCGGCTGTGGCGGCGAGGGTATAAAAATTGTGCACCAGCACGCCGTTGCGCGAGCCGGGGCACACCACCACGTCGTGCACGCCATAGGCGGGCAGCATGGCTGTTAGCAGATTGACAAGGGGTTTGTCGGAGTACAAGGTGCGAAGGGGAGGGATTGACTAATCTATATAAAGGGAGGGGCTGCCCTATATGGAGAGGGAGACTACCCAACATGGAGGGACTGACTGACCCATACATATTATATACGCCCCATACCTATGATATAAGACCGGCCGGCAGCGTCTCATGCCAAGCAGCGCAGGATGTGCTGCATCTTCAGTTGGGTCTCCTCCCACTCGTCGTCCTGCCGGCTCTCGGGCAGCAGGCCGCCGCCGGCATAGATGACGGCGCGGGGCGGCATCAAGTGGGCACAGCGCAGCGAGACATAGAGGGCGGTACGTCCGTCAATGCCCGTAGGACCGCTGAAGCCAGCGTAGTAGAGGCGGGGCTTGCGCTCAGCATAACGCAGGGTAGCCTTGGCGGCTTTGAGGGGCTCGCCGCAGACGGCGGGCGTGGGATGGAGGGCGGCGACGATGTCGCCCAGAGCATAGCCCGCAGCGGGGCGGAAGGTGAAGTCGGTACAGAGGTGCACCACATTGCCGGCGCGCCGGCTGTGGCAGGGGCTGGCCTGTACGTCGCTGGCCATCTGGGTTAGGCAGTTGGCGATATAGGCGGCCACGACCTGCTGCTCGTGGCGGTTTTTCTCGCTCCAGACCTCGGCGGGTGGCAGCGTGCCGGTCCAGGGCATGGTACCGGCCAGAGCCATAGTGTGCAGACGGCCGTCGCCGCCGTCATCGGCCAGGAGCACTTCAGGGGTGGCGACGAGCCAGCAGCCTGTGCGCGGCGTGTGCCACAAGGTGACATAACTGTAGGGCGAGAGATGGCAGGCGCGGATGAAGAGGTCGGCCAGCCTCAGGCGATTGGCGTCGTAGGCATAAGCCATCTGGCGGGCATAGACCACCTTGGAAAGTCCGCCGACACCCAGCGTCAGACGATCCTTACAGCGCTCGAAACCCCAGACGTATTCGGCCCGTCCGGCCTGAGCGTCGATGGCCGGGGCCTCGGGCACGGGCATGGTGGGCTCGGGCACGGCGGCCTGCACCACGCTGTCGGCGGGGATGAGCAGCAGGGGCGAGGCGGCCGTAGCCTGCCACGGGGCAACGACGACACCGGCCTGCCGCCCCACCTCACTGTAGGCGGGCAGCCGCAGAGGGTCGGCCTCAGCAGCCACGAAGGTGAAACGCTGCTCGCCGGGATAGCGGTAGAGGGCGAAACTGCGGGTCGCGCACCAGTGGGTGTCGCGCAGCAACGCCAGCGGTTGGTCGGGCAGCATCAGTAGGTATAGATGACTGAGGCGGCGTGGCCGTCGGGAGCATGGAAGTTGCACAGCACGGTGTTGCCCCCGCGGGTGCTGTATTCATAGTTGAGGGTATAGGTCTGACGGGCGCTGGTATATTCGACACGCTGCACCAGGTTGATGCTGGGACGTCCCAGCAGACCGGCATAGTAGAGGTGTTCGAAACCAAGCATACCCATTTCTCTGCTCACGCCGACAGGCAGCAGGCCGTTGCGGTTGAGCTGTGCGGTGGGGGTGAAGGTGAGCGTGGCGTTTTCACCATCAGGACCGACGTATTCCAATTTGCTGTAGTTACCGTTATCGTAGGTAATCTTGCCTGTAGAGGTGTACATGGCTTGCTGACCAAAGGTGTTCTCATAGACGGTCTTGCTCCAGTCGGTCATGCGGCCATCAAGGTAGCGGAAGCGATAGTCGTTCTGCCCGACGGTCATGCGCTCGATATAGCCCTCGCTGTTGAGCTGGACGCTAATGCCCTCGCCGGGCTGATTGCTGACACTAACCCACGACGTGCCGTAGCCCAGATAACTGGTATAACGGTACGACTTATCGACCTTGGCGTCGGCATCGCGCATGGTGCCATCAGCGCGCACCAGACGTGTGCCGTCATAGGACAGGTTCCAGTCGTACGACGTCATGATACTGCCCTGATGCGCGATGGAGCGCACGGGGTCGCCGCCCTTGGCGGGCAGTGTGGGCTGGAAGATGGGGGCGTGGTCGTCGGACGAACACGCGGTGGCCATCACGCTCATGGTGATGCCGGCTGCCACACAGCCTGCGATGGACAGGTGGCGGCATATTCGCTGTAGAGTGATTGTCATGGCGTAAGGTTTGAGACGACAAACTTACGAATTATTTTTGAGATAGCAAGAGGGGCGACAGGTACAAAGATGGTGAAGCCGACAGAGCGAGGATGGCCAAGGGGCGAGAGAGGAGCGAGAGAGGGGCGCGCAACGCCGCTTACAGCCTACACAAATCAAGACCTTTTAGGCCGAGCACTTGGCCGCTGGCAATAGTTTGCCTACATTTGTACCGGCATAGACCACCCCTTATTTTCCTCTCCCCATCCATGAACACAGACAACATCGACGCCCAACGGGCATGGCAGATAGTGTGCCAAACCAATACGAACCTGTTTCTCACCGGCAAGGCGGGTACGGGCAAGACCACCTTCCTGCGCCGTCTAAAGGCCGAAGCACCGAAACGCATGGTGGTGCTGGCGCCGACGGGTATCGCTGCAATCAATGCGGGCGGCAGTACCATACACTCGTTCTTCCAGTTGGCTTTCGGACCTTACATCCCGGGCACACACTACACAGCAGAGGGTTTCAAACTGACGAAACGCAAAATCAACCTGATACGCAGTCTGGACCTCATCGTCATAGACGAGGTGTCGATGGTGCGGGCCGACCTGCTGGACCACGTCGATGCCGTCCTGCGTCGCTACCGTGCTTCGGGTGAGCCCTTCGGCGGAGTGCAGATGCTGCTCATCGGTGACCTACAGCAACTCTCGCCCGTGGCCAAGGACGAGGAGTGGGGCCTGCTGTCGAAGTACTACGACACCCCCTACTTCTTCAGCAGCAACGCCCTGAAGCGCACATACTATGCGACCATCGAACTGCGGCATGTGTATCGCCAGACCGACCGGGCCTTCATCGACCTGCTCAACCGCGTACGCAACGGGCAGGCGGACACCCAGACACTCACCCAACTGAACAGCCGCTACATTCCCAACTTCACGCCCGACCCCAAGGACGGCTACATACGCCTGGTGACGCACAACTATCAGGCACGCACCATCAACGAGCAACAGATGGCGCTCCTGCCCCACCCCACCGTGACCTACCGCGCCGTCATCAGTAAGGACTTTCCCGAAAGCACTTACCCCACCGACGAAACGCTGCGCCTGAAACAGGGGGCACAGGTGATGTTTGTCAAAAACGATACCGAGCACCGCTACTTCAATGGGATGATGGGCGAGGTGGTCAACCTCGATGAGGAGAGTGTCACCGTGCGCCCTCACCAGGGCGGAGACGACATCGTGGTGACAGCTGTGGAGTGGACCAACACCAAATATGATCTGAACGAAACCACGCGCGAAATTACGGAGACGGTGGTGGGCACCTTCCGCCAGATGCCGTTGCGCACGGCATGGAGCATCACCATTCACAAAAGCCAAGGCCTGACCTTCACCCACGCCATCATCGATGCCACAGCGGCCTTTGCTCACGGGCAGACGTATGTCGCGCTGAGCCGTTGCACCACCCTCGAGGGGATGGTGCTGTCGTCGCCAGTGCCCCGCGATGCCATCATCTGCGACAACACGGTGACCGACTATACCGAACGCTGTACGGCCGAGAGCCCGACGGCCGAGAACATCGCCGCCATGGAGCGCAACTACTTCTTGCAGACGTGCTGCCAGTTGTTTGCCTTCACCGACATACGCCAACTGCTTATGGCGCTGTCGCGACAGGTTGAAGAACACCTCTACCGCGCCCTGCCCATAGCAACGGAGTCACTACGCCAAACGCTGATGCTGTTCCGTACAGAGGTGGACGAGGTGGCGGCACGCTTTGCCGCCCAACTGACGCGCCTCGTATCACAGGCGCCCAACTATACCGACGACGCCACCCTACAGGGACGCATACACAGCGCCTGCCTCTACTTCAAACCGAAGATGCTGACGCTGCGGGCCTATGTGGCAGCCCTATCACTACCAACCGACAACGTGGCGGTGCGCAAACGCATCGACAGCATCATAGCGGACCTTGCTGAGGCCGTCGGCGCCAAAGCGCACCTACTCACCCATGTGGCGGACAAAGGTTTCCAGTTGAACGACTTCCTGGCGGAACGGGGACGCATCGCCGCAGGCCTGCCCAAGGAAGAAAGCAAAAGACGTAAAGGCAGCAGTACGGCCAAGGGCGATGCCACAGACAGCCCCACACCGCCGACCTCGGGCAAGGCCAAGGCGCTGACCAACGCCCTGCTGGCATGGCGTAAGGAAAGGGCCGATGCACTTGGCCTGATACCCTATCAAGTGCTCACGCGCAAAGCTCTTGCCAACATCGTCAGCGAGCGCCCCACCACACCACAGGCCCTGCTGGCCATCAAGTTTGTCGGCCCCAAAACGGTAGAAGCCTACGGCCGCGACATCCTCGACATCGTTCGGCGCGCTGGGCAATGAGTCGTTGCAGCACGTTCTAACGATACCTCCATCACTTCTCGTTTTGCACAAGAGTTTTCTATCGGGCTGGCACCGACGCCCCCTTGATGGGGGCTGGGCAGGAGGCGGAAAAACCTACCGCTAATAGTGGTCAGCAAGATGGTTTAGCAACCTTCACGAGCACATAATATATATTATAAGGGGCAACCGTGGATAGCCAGCGGTCAACATCTACTTCGCTTGACGGTCACAAGCGGACGGAAGGTCCCCACCCAGTGCACACGAGCGGAATAATTATGCAGAAAAACGGGGAAAAGTTGCATAATTATCGACTTTTCTGCAAAAACTTGCACAATTTGCATATTTATCCGCGCAAAATATGTAACTTTGTTGCCAACGACAGCAGTTTTTACCCAAGAACAGATTACAGCGTGCAGAAAGGCCGCTTGAGAGATGAACAGACAACCCTATTCCAGACCACAACATCGCACTACATCCATGATATACGACATTGACATGCTGCGCCGCTTCTATGCAGAATACGGCGCACGCGTGGGCCGAGCCCGCCAGGCGGCAGGTCGCCCGCTGACCTATGCAGAGAAAGTGTTCCTGGCCCATGCCGCTCACCCCGAAACGGCAGCCAAGGCCACACGCGGCACCGATTACGCCGACTACCGCCCGGACCGCGTCGCCATGCAGGACGCCACGGCACAGATGGCGCTGCTGCAGTTTATGAACGCCGGACGCGACACATCGGCCGTGCCCGCCACGGTACACTGCGACCACCTCATCCGCGCCTCGGTAGGCGCCGATGCCGACCTGGCAGAAGCGCGCCAAACGAACGCCGAGGTCTATGGTTTCCTGCGTTCGGCGGCCGCACGCTACGGCATCGGCTTCTGGGGACCGGGCGCCGGCATCATCCACCAGGTGCTGCTGGAGAACTACGCCTTCCCCGCCGGCATGATGATTGGCTCCGACTCGCACACGCCAAACGCCGGCGGTATGGGTATGGCGGCCATCGGCGTGGGCGGTGCCGACGTGGTGGATGTCATGGCCGGGCTCGACTGGGAACTGAAGGTGCCGCGCCTCATCGGCGTGCGCCTGACGGGACGCCTGTCGGGATGGACGTCGGCCAAGGACGTGGTGCTCTGTCTGGCCGGACGCCTGACGGCCAAGGGGGCGACGAACGCGGTCATCGAATACTTCGGCGACGGCGTAGAAGCCCTGCCCTGCACGGGACGCGCCACGATATGCAACTTCGGCGCCGAGATGGGCGCCACGACGTCCATCTTCCCCTACGGCGAGGCTACCCGCCGATACCTCAAGGCCACAGGCCGCGACGAGGTGGCTGCCATGGCCGATGCCGTGGCAAGCGACCTCCGGGCAGACGAGGCTGTGACGGCCGAACCGGAGAAGTATTACGACCAGGTCATCGACATCGACCTCTCCACCCTCACGCCCTACGTCAACGGTCCCTTCACGCCGGACGCGGCTTGCCCGGTGAGCGAGATGCCGGCACGCGCCGAGACGAACGACTATCCGCGCGAGGTGGAGGTGGTGCTCATCGGATCGTGCACCAACTCGTCCTATCAGGACCTGCGCCGCGCCTGTGCGGTGCTCAAAGCGGCCAAGGCGGCGGGCTTTAAGCCCAAGGCCCAATTGCTGGTCAACCCGGGCTCCGAACTGATCCGCGCCACGGCGGAGCGCGACGGTCTGCTGGACGAACTGGCAGAGGCGGGGGCCATCGTCATGGCGAATGCCTGCGGCCCGTGCATCGGACAGTGGAAGCGCCAGACGGACGACGCCACACGCCGCAACACCATCATCACGACGTTCAACCGCAACTTTGCCAAGCGTGCCGACGGCAACCCCAACACCTTCGCCTTCATCACCTCGCCCGAAGCGGCGGTGGGCTACGCCATCACGGGTACGCTGACGGCACACCCGTCGTTCTCGCCGGAATGGGCGGCCATCGCCCCGGAGGCCTGTCCGGACCTGCCGGAAGCGGGCTTTGCCGAGGCGGACATCGCCTCGCCGCTGCTGCCGCCTTCGACGGACGACCCCATCATTCCCGAGGGCAGTGAGCGGCTGCAGCGCCTGACGCCGTTCGCGCCGTGGGACGGCAAGGACTTCAATGGGCTGCACCTGCTCATCAAGACAAAGGGCAAGTGTACGACGGACCACATCTCGCAGGCCGGCCCGTGGCTGAAATACCGCGGCCATCTGGAGAACATCTCGCGCAACATGCTGCTCGGCGCCGTCAATGCCTTCACGGGCGAGGCGGGCTGCGTGACCAATCCGCTCACCGGTGCCAAGGAGACGCCGGCCACGGTGGCGGCAGCACTCAAAGCGCAGGGGCAGGGCTGCATCGTCGTGGCGGAGGACAACTACGGCGAGGGCTCGAGCCGCGAACATGCGGCGATGGAGCCGCGCTTCCTCAACGTCAAGGTCATCCTGGCGAAGAGTTTTGCCCGCATCCACGAGTCGAACCTGAAGAAGCAGGGTGTGCTGGCGCTGACCTTCGCCAACGCGGCGGACTACGACCGCGTCCGCGAGGACGACCGCATCGACGTGGCGGCAGCGGCCATCGCCCCGGGTAGCGACGTGACCGTCACGCTGCACCACAGCGACGGCACGCAGGAACAGATTATCGCACGCCATACCTATAACGACAGCCAGATAGCATGGCTCCATGCGGGCTCGGCACTGGGCTTCATGGCCAAGAACCACGTGGGATGACGGGCGCGGCAGCGTTTCCTCCTCCCCCTCTCCCACCCTTAAAACGTATCACATCATGAGCAAGATAGAAGTAAAGGCCGACGGCAGCCTCATCGTGCCGCAGACAGTCACCGTACCCTTCGTCACGGGCGACGGCGTGGGTGCCGAAATCACACCGGCCATGCAGCGCGTGGTCAATGCCGCCGTCGAGCGGGCCTCGGGCGGCCGGCAGGCCATCGAATGGATGGAAGTGATGGCGGGCCAGCGGGCCTACGACACGCTGGGCACCTACCTGCCGGACGACACGCTGGAGGCGTTCAAGACGTACCACCTGGGCATCAAGGGTCCGCTGACCACGCCCGTTGGCGGCGGCATCCGTTCACTGAACGTGGCGCTGCGTCAGGGGCTCGACCTCTACGTCTGCCTGCGCCCGGTGCGCTGGTTTCAGGGCGTGGTATCGCCCGTCAAGCATCCCGAGCGCGTGGATATGGTCATCTTCCGCGAGAACACGGAGGACATCTACGCGGGCATAGAATGGGAGGCCGGCAGCGACGAGGCCAAGAAGTTTTACGCCTTCCTCTCTAACGAGATGGGCGTGAAGAAGGTGCGCTTCCCCGAGACCTCGGGCTTCGGTGTCAAGCCGGTGAGCGTCGAGGGCACGGAGCGCCTGGTACGCGCGGCTTGCCGCTACGCCCTCGAAACGGGGCGCCGCACGGTGACGCTGGTGCACAAGGGCAACATCATGAAGTTTACCGAAGGGGGCTTCAAGCGCTGGGGCTACGAACTGGCCGAGAGGGAGTTTGGCGACGCCATCCGCAGCGGACGCCTGACCATCAACGACTGCATCTGCGACGCCTTCCTGCAGAACGCCCTGCTGCGGCCGGAGGACTACTCGGTAGTGGCCACACTCAACCTCAACGGCGACTATATCTCGGACATGCTGGCGGCTCAGGTGGGCGGCATCGGCATCGCGCCGGGGGCCAACATCAACTACGCCACGGGCAACGCCATCTTTGAGGCGACACACGGCACGGCACCCGACATCGCGGGCAAGGACATCGTCAACCCCTGCTCCATCATCCTCTCGGCAGCGATGATGCTGGAGCACATCGGGTGGACGCCGGCGGCCGACCTCATCGCGCAGGCCATGGAAAAGGCCTTCAGCGAAGGCAAGGCCACGGCCGACCTGGCACGCTTCATGCCCAACGGCAAGGCCATGGGCACACAGGCGTTTGCCGACCTGCTCGTTTCTATCATCCGCACTCTCTAACAAGGACCTTCCCTACATGACGACAAAGAAAGAATACCTGATATACAAGCTCTCGGACGAGATGAAGAGCTGCATCCGCATTGACGCCGAACTCTTCAAGAAACTCGACGTCAAGCGCGGCCTGCGCAACGAAAACGGCACGGGCGTGCTGGTGGGACTGACGAACATCGGTAACGTGGTGGGCTACGAACAGTCGGCCGAGGGCCTCAAGCCCATCGAGGGCAAACTGTTCTACCGCGGCTACGAGATTTGTGACCTGGCCCACGCCATCATGAACGAGAAGCGCTTCGGATTTGAAGAGGTGGCCTACCTCCTGCTCTCGGGAAAACTGCCCGACACGGAGGAACTGCATGCCTTCCGCGAACTTATCTTCGACAACATGCCGCTGCAGCCCAAGACGATGCTCAATATCATCGAACTGGAGGGCAGCAACATCATGAACATCCTGGCGCGCAGCGTGCTCGAACTCTATACCTACGACGACAACCCGGACGACATCTCGCGCGACAACCTGATGCGCCAGAGCATAGAACTGGTGTCGAAATTCCCCACCATCATCGCCTATGCCTACAACATGCTGCGCCACAAAGCGCTCGGACGCTCGCTCCATATCCGTCACCCGCAGGAGGAACTGTCGATAGCGCAAAACTTCCTCTACATGCTCAAGGGCCCGCGCTACACCGACCTCGATGCCCGCACGCTCGACCTTCTGCTCATGATCCATGCGGAGCACGGTGGCGGTAACAACTCGACCTTTACCGTACGCGTCACGTCGTCGTCGGCCACCGACACCTACTCGTCCATCGCCGCGGGCATCGGCTCGCTCAAGGGCCCGAAGCACGGCGGTGCCAACATCAAGGTGATGGAGATGATAAAGCACATCCGCGAAGGCATACGCAACCCCGAGGACGAGGACGAAATCCGCGCCTATCTGGACAAGATTCTGCGCCGCGAGGTGGGCGACCGCTCGGGCCTCATCTACGGCATCGGCCACGCGGTCTATACCAAGTCGGACCCGCGCGCCGTCCTGCTCAAGGAGATGGCGCACGACCTGGCCGTCGAGAAGGGCCGCCAGGACGAGTATGCCTTCATGGAGCGCCTGGAGCGCTTGGCCATCGAGACGGTCTATGCCCGCAAGGGCACGACCAAGACGCTCTGCGCCAACGTCGATTTCTACTCGGGCTTCGTCTATGACCTCATCGGTCTGCCGGTAGATATCTACACGCCGCTCTTCGCCATGGCCCGCATCGTGGGCTGGTGCGCCCACCGCAACGAGGAACTCAACTTCGAGGGCAAGCGCATCATCCGCCCGGCCTACCGCTGCGTGGCCGACATCAACGAGTACGTGCCCATCGCCCGGCGCTGACGCCGGCGGGCGGCATTGTCCGACAGACCCTACCGCCCCCTATCGGCCTTCACCTGAAGGAAACATTATTTACAGCAAAACTTCCCATCATAGCGCTGTTGACGAGAAATCCTCAACAACGGCATATGATGGGAAGTTTTTGTCTTGTTGCTGTCCGTCCCAAACAGCCACAAATTCCCAACCGGCTTGGGAACACGATTCCCACTGGCTGGGAATTCAATTCCCAAGGGCTGGGAACTCGATTCCCAAGGGCTGGGAACTCGATTCCCAAGGGCTGGGAATTCGATTCCCAAGGGCTGGGAATTCGATTCCCAAGGGCTGGGAATTTGATTCCCTGCGGCTGGGAATTTGATTCCCTGCGGCTGGCACTTCGAGTACCTGCGGCTGGCACTTCGAGTGCCCGCGGCTGGCACTTCGAGTGCCCGCGGCTGGCACTTCGAGTGCCCGCGGCTGGTAATTCGATTGCCAAGGGCTGGTAATTCGATTGCCAAGGGCTGGCAAAACGATTGCCAAGGGCAATTTTTCACACACAATTATTGCTGTCGGGTAAAAATCTGCGGGGGTGTGTCAAAATGCAAATTTTGACGCACACGCGAAGGTGCGTCAGAATGGT